>NZ_JBIWNZ010000027.1:0-117858 GCF_044767505.1 Kitasatospora sp. NPDC101235 | reverse complement strand
AGTTGCGCTCGCGTCACACAGTACGGTCTACCGGATCAGGAACTGTCGCGAGGGCGAATCCCACAGATTGATCACAACCCGATACGCACCCTAGCCGCCCAGCAGGGACCAGCTACCCAGCCCAAATCAGGGAACATCCCGAAGCCCCAGCCGCCCTGGAAGCAGAACACATTGCCCAGGTACGGGCGACACCGCGGGTCCCGAACCGCAGCTCCGTCTCGCTCTAGCAGAAGCACGTCGCGGAACCGAGACGTAGTCGACCTGGATGCGCCGAGCGGCAGCTCGCCAACGCCGAGAACTCACGGTCAGAACCTCTAGGTCGGCATCAGACCACCGGGCCCGGCAGGGTTCGACGCACACCGTTTCGCGGCACACGAGGACCGATCGGCAGAGGATGCGGTCTGGTTCATCGACCGCAGGTGTCGCCAAGCGTGCGGCTGGCTCTGCAGAGAGACGGTGAGCGGGCCCGTACGTTCCGTATCCATGCCTGACAGCAATGAGGAAGTCTCTGGGCCCTTTCCTCAAGCGTTCGAGTACGAGCTCAGACCACCCGTTGTAAGTTTGGCCAGTCATCAGCGCGGCCCGCCGGGCTTCCCTTCAGGGACATGCCCCCACCCGCACGAGTCACTTCGTGCTGCCTGGGAGCATGTCTTGCTGTTCCGCGACTCCGCGTCCGCGGTCGCCGCCGAGAGTCTGGCCGGATCACTGTTCGTGCGTCTCATCGACCAGTTCGTCCACAAGCACGGCCACAAGCCGAGCCCGTCCGAGGTGCGTTCCTGGGAGCTGAGCATTCCGGCCCTGACCAACGCGCTCCTGGACGCCGGGCTCGGCATGGTGGAGGTGCTCCTCGAGTACTCGCTTCCTCTGAACAGTAAGCGAGCGGACGTCATACTCGCCGGCGTCCACCCGGTCACGGGCGAGCCGTCGTACGTGGTGGTCGAGCTCAAGCAGTGGAGCAGTGCGCTCCCGGAGGACGGCGAGCCGCTGCTCTGCCGGGTCGACGCGTACAGCCGGCCGGTGCTGAACCCGATCGAGCAGGTCCGCGGCTACTGCGACTACCTGATCTCCTTCAACGGCGCGCTCGCTGCCCATCCCGAGCGGCTGTCCGGAGTGGTTTTCCTCCATAACGCGACGGAGTTCGGCGTCCAGGGCCTGTACGAGGTTCAGCAGGACGAGCGCGGGCGGCTCTTCACCGCCGAGCGCCGCGGGGAGTTCATCCAGTACCTCCGCTCGAAGCTGAAGCCGGTCTCCGGCGCGGAGGCGGCGGACCAGTTGCTCGCGGGCAAGGTGGCCCCGTCCAAGCAGCTGATGGCGGTCGCCGCCGAAGAGGTTCGCGAGCGCGAGCAGTTCGTCCTGCTGGACGAGCAGCGGGTTGCCTACGAGCTGGTGCTGCGCGCGGTCCGCCAGGCGCAGCAGTCCGACCACAAGGAGGTCGTCGTCATCACGGGCGGCCCGGGTACCGGGAAGAGCGTGATCGCGCTGTCCCTCCTGGGCGATCTGTACCGGCGTGGCGTCACGGCTCTGCACGCGACCGGTTCTAGCTCGTTCACCACGACCATGCGGCGGATGGCCGGGGCGCGGAAGAAGCAGGTGCAGGAGCTGTTCAAGTACTTCAACAGCTTCATGACCGCCGAGCGCAACGGGCTGGACGTTCTGATCTGCGACGAGGCCCACCGGATCCGGGAGACGTCGGCGAACCGCTACACCCGGGCCGCCCAGCGCACCGGCAAGCCCCAGATCGAGGAGCTGATCGACGCCGCCCGGGTTCCCGTGTTCCTGCTGGACGAGCACCAGGTCGTCCGGCCGGGTGAGATGGGCACCGTGGCCCAGATCCGGGCCGCCGCCGCGGTGAAGGGCCTGGACTGCCAGGTGGTCGAGCTGGACAGCCAGTTCCGCTGCGGCGGCAGCGACGCCTACCTGCACTGGGTGGTCCGCCTCCTGGACCTCGAACCCGGCGGCCCGGTCGGTTGGGAGCCCGACGGCAAGGTCGCGCTGGAAGTCGTGGACAGTCCGCAGGAGTTGGAGGCGTTCCTCGACGCCCGGCGCGCGGAGGGATACGGCGCCCGCATGTCGGCCGGGTACTGCTGGAAGTGGACCACGAAGGTGGCCCCGGGCGATCCGCTCCCCCTCGACGTACACATCGGTGACTGGGCCCGGCCGTGGAACGTGTACGGCGACCGCTCGATCGCCGGCGCCCCGCCGGCCGCGCTGTGGGCCACCGACCCGGCCGGCTTCGGCCAGGTCGGCTGCGTGTACACCGCCCAGGGCTTCGAGTACGACTGGAGCGGCGTCATCCTCGGCCCGGACCTCGTCTGGCGGACCGACCGGTGGGTCACCGACCGGACGGCGTCCAAGGACCCCGTCTTCCGCAAGTCCACCACCGACGCCGACATCGACCGCCTGATCCGCAACACCTACAAGGTGTTGCTCACCCGTGGAATGATCGGCACGGTCGTGTACTCGACGGACCCGGAGACACGCGCCAAGCTGCGGAATCTGGTCGGCGGGCAGCAGGTAGGACAGATCGAGGTGGAACACGGTCGCCGCGGCTGACGATCACTCACCGACTCCACGTGGGGCGCTGGTGTCATCTGGTCTACACGTCCGGGAAGAAGCCGTGCAGACCAGAGTTGGACAGCGCGTGGTCAACGCTGATGGGTCAGCGATCGGGCAGTCTCTCAACCAGCACGCGCCGGGGTCAGGGGCTCCCGGGGCTCGCCCCGGAAGACCTGCGCGGCGTGCCACTGCCGGTGTCGGCCCGCGACCGACGGAATCCCTGCCTGCGGGCCGATGACCTGCCGTCCGGCCAACGCGAGCACATGCTGCCTGCTGGCCTCGCTGCGTCCGACGAAGCGCTGTGAGACGAGTATGCGGCGCCCCTCCCCCAGGCCCAGGACGCCCTTGTCGAAGAGCTTGTGGTGCAGGGAACACAGGCACAGGCCGTTGTCGACCTCGTCCGGCCCGTCATAGGACCACCAGCGCACATGCGCTGCTTCCAGGCCGACCGTGGTCGCACCCAGCATCCCGTCATAGCCGCAGAATGCGCACTGGAACTCGTAGGCGGTCAGGACGAGTTCACGCATTCGCCGATCCCGCTGGCGTCGCGCCGCCCGCTCTGCCCGGCCCGGGGCTCCGGTCATACCATCGGTCTCGGCCAGGTCCAGGTCGAGTCCGACGGCTTCGCACAGGTCGGTGTGCAGTGACGGCGGGAAGTGGAAGTCCAGGAGCACCCGTGCCAGACGGCCCAGGAGCGCCGGTTCCTTCCTCAGCGCCGTTCGCAACTCGGGTGCGAGTCTGCCGGTCGCGCCGCTGGCGCGGAGGACCCGCACTCCGCTTCCAGGGCTCCCGGGCCCGTGGTCGGTCCTGACCTCCCAGACGCCGTCACTGACCAGATGATGGAACGGGTACGCAGGGGTTGTCGGATGGGACGGCCCGTACTCTTCGAGCAGCCGCTTCAGTTCCTCCTCGACGGCGCTGTACCTCAGTTCGCCGTCGGCATCGCGCTGGAAGCTGCCCAGCGCGTACAGCAGCAACAGCGGTTTGTGCGGCGCCCGGACATCGTTGTTCGTCCACCGTCTCAGCTTCGCCACCCGCTCCAGCCAGTCCATGGCCGCCTAGCGTATTCCGAGGTACCGACACCACCTCCGCCTCAGTCCCCCGCAGGACACTGTCCTCGGTGTCGGTGTCGCCCACAGAATGGTCCCGAACTCCTCCCGGGGATCCCCAGCCCAATCCCGGGCCTCACTACGTTCCACTACCTGGTCCGTGCACCATGAGATCCCCCAGTGCGCCCTTGATCCACCGTGCTGATCAGCGGACTGTCGGACCCTGAAGGTCATAGGACGATCGATCGGGGGATTCCCATGTCGGACGCAGACTCCGCCAGTCCGTGGGCACGCACGGTCTTCGGCTCCCTGGCCACCGAGGTCGCGGCGATCGTGCCTGCGTGCCTTGTCCGGGCCCACGAGCGAGCCCAAGGCGGCCACAAAGGTGTTCATACGCAGACGCTCGAAGCGTACGGACACGGGCTCTACGCCGCACAGTACGAGGAGCTGTCGGCTGGCCTCTCTCGGCTTCCCGGCGTCGAGCTGGTGCGCCTCCAGGCGCGGACCGTCGCCGTGGTCGCCGGCCATGTCGTCTACCCGTACAGGTACGCGAAGAAGGACGTGCCCGTGACTGCAGCCAGACTCCGCAGCGCGTCCGGGCTTCGCGCTGACCTCATCCGCAGGCACGGTCCCGACCCACGTCAGGTAGAGCTGGATCTCGGTATCGAACTCCCGGATGAGGATGAGCCTCACGCGGATCTCGCGCGCCTCTCACCGGACACCAAGCTTGTTCTCGTCGCCTACGCCTGCTCGCTGGCTGACGGCGTAGTCCGCCTGGAATGGGGATCTGCGGAGCTTCGCCGCGAAGATCGATCACTGATCTGGCACCGCCATGAGCCCTTGCCCATCCCGCGACAGCGCTGACGCGGGAGGCTCCCGGAGACGAGCAGTCGCGGGTTCGAACTCCCCCGAAGTCGATCTGCCCGGAGAAGCGTTCGACTGTATCCTTCACCACGCCTGGCGCTCTTGAACACCGATTCGAGAGCGTCGCCGGTCTCCGGACCGGGCCGTCTCGCAGCACCCTAGGTGCACGCTGGCTTTACGCCCGTCTGCTATCCCAGAGGGAGGACGTCATGCGTGGCGCTGGAACGATCTACAAGCGATGCGGCTGCCGGGACTCCGATACCGGCCGACAGCTTGGAAGCCTTTGCCCCGACCTCCATCGCCGTGGGCACGGTTCCTGGTACCTGGCAATGCCAAGGTACGCGGCAGTCGATGACCGCCGGTCCCGGCTACGTCGGGGCGGCTACCGTACAAGGGCAGATGCCGAACGCGCACTCAAGCGCCTGCGCGACCCCATGCTCGCTCGCCAGGGTGGACTCCTCACGACCGGCCAGTGGCTTCAGCGCTGGTACGTCATCGTCGAGCCCCAGCTCCGGCCGTCGACTGCCCGCGGCTACCGCCAGCACTTGGAGCAGTACCTCGTGCCGCTACTCGGCCGCGAGTTGCTCTGCGAGCTGAGCAACGACGCGGTCCAGCAGGCTTTCAGCACCATCATCCGTCGACACCAGAGCACGGGCCGGCCTGTCAGCGCCGGCACGTTGCGTCGTGTACAGGCAACACTGCGTGCCGCCTTGAACCTCGCGGTGCGCAACGGCCTGCTGGCTGCCAACCCGGCTCGCCATCTGAACCTGCCGCGGACACCTCGACCGCACCCGACGGTCTGGACGGACAACCGTGTCGCGGAGTGGAGACGAACGGGCGACCGCCCACCAGTCGCCGTGTGGACGCCCGTCCAAACCGCCGCGTTCCTCGCGTTCGCGAGTGATCACCGGCTGTACGCCCTCTATCACCTGTACGCCCTACGCGGTCTCCGCCGCGGGGAAGGCGCAGGTCTCCGCTGGTCGGACTTCGACGCCTCGGGCCACACACTCACGGTCGTGCGGCAACTACAGCAACGAGAGAACGGACGGCTCGAGGTCTGCCCTGTCAAGACACGGGCCGGCGAGCGGACGATCGCTCTCGACAGAAGCACCATCCACGCGCTGAACACACACCGTAACCAGCAGAAGGAGGAGAAACTCGCAGCGGGAACTGACTGGAATGAGTCCGACTACATATTCACCGACACCTACGGACGTCCGCTGCGCCCGGACTACATCGGCCACGTCTTCCAGAACATGGTGCGCAGAAGTGGCCTGCCGCCTGTCCGGCTCCAGGACCTGCGTCATGGTGCGGCGAGTCTTGCCTTGACCGGCGGATCCGATCTCAAGGTCGTCCAGGCCCAGTTGGGGCACTCTACGATCATGACTACCGCCGACACGTACACGTCGGTGCTTCCCGAGACGGCCCATCTCAGCGCAGAGGCGACGGCCCGAGTGGTCATCGACGCAGCCCGAAAGCTCTCCCGAGGCATCCGGTACCAGTCCACACCGCGCAGACGGCGCGCGAAGGGCCGACCGGCAGCCTCGCCGAACAGGGGCATATGTAGCCCAGCGTGACACTTTGACGGTCCGTCGCCTGACTGCGGCACCCCACGAACGGCCCACTCACGCCCCATCGAAGACAAGCCGGCCGCCCGGTCACACCCACACGGGCAAAAGAAAGGCTAGGTCACAAGGGGTGGCGGACCGAAAAATGGTCTCCGAACGAAATCGGCAGGCCTACGGATTAAAAGTCCGCAGCTCTTGAGTTAGCGTCGGCGCGAGGTAGGGGACCGACGGCCCCGGACTCCTTACGTTCGTCACAGACCGTAGCTGCCGTCCCGCGTCTGCCGTCACTTTCAGGGTACTCCGGGCCATCTCCGCGGCGCTCCGGCCGCGACCCACCGGGCAAGAACGCCATTTACGGCGTGCATCGCCGCCGGCGCCGAGAACTGCCCCTCCTCCCAGGGCGACCTGCACGGGCTCCCCGCGGCAGCAGGCCCTCGTCAGCGGTCGCAGACGTCAGGTCGCCTTCCACCCGGCATGCCCGCCGGGGCTCGACGCGCTTCGAAGAACGACCCGTGCGTACGGTCTGCCCCGTTCAGCACGCCAAACCCTGTTCCGCCCGTCCAGGCGGACAGGTGACTGTGGGCGTGCCCGGCCGAGCCCAAGCGGCTCCACCACCCCATCAGAGGGAGACCATGCACGTCCGACCCCACGTTCCCGCCACAAGCCGGCTTTCGGTTCCGACACCGACCGTCACCGCCGCCCCCACACACGAGGCTGATCCGGCACCGGAGTTCGACCTCCTGCACAGCGGCTGGTACTCGACCGAGGAACTCGCCACGCTGCTGAAGGTCGACCCCTCGACCCTGCGGCGCTGGCGCTCCGCCACTCCCCCGCAGGGCCCACCCTTCGTCCAGATCGCGCCCCGGCTCTACCTCTACAGCATCCCCGACACCCAGCTGTGGCTCGCCCAGAAGCGCACCGACCCATCCGAGGCAGCCTGAATGCCCGACCACACCCAGCTCATCCCCATGGGCGTCGACCTCACCACCGACATCGAGCACCGACCCGACCGCCGCCCGCAGTTCCGCTACCGCGCCCGCGTGCGCTGGACCGACCCCAACGGCGGCGGCCGCAAGTCGGCTTCCTCCTCCGTCCCCACGGAGGAGGAAGCCAAGGCCTGGATCGCCCGCATGGAGCGGGCCGCAGCGCGCGGCATCACCCCCAAGGCCCTCACCATGACCCTCGCCGAGTACGGCGACGAGAACTGGGACCTGGCGATGCGCGGCCTGGAGACCACCACCCTCGACCCCTACACCGCTGGCTGGAAGCTGCGCGTCACCCCGGTCCTCGGCCACATACCCGTCACCGGCATCACCAACGGCATCACCGACCGGGCCCTCCACTCCTGGATCGCCGACGGACTCAGCATCTCCTCCGTCAAGAACAGCCTCGCCCCGCTCGTGCGCATCATGGAGCAAGCCGTCCGCGACGGCCTCATCGACTTCAACCCCTCACGCATGAGCGGCTGGCAGCGCCTCTACAAGAAAGCCGAGGACGAACTCGACGACCCCCGCTCCCTCGCACTCGCCGACTGGGACGCCCTCGACGAACTCGCCAACGCCCTGGTCGAGCGCTCCCACAACCACTACCGCGGCTGGGGCGACATCGTCCGCTTCGCCGCCTGCACCGCCGCCCGCATCGGCGAAGTCTCCGGCGTCCGCGTCAAGGACATCAACCGCTTCGACTGGACCTGGGACCTGTGCCGCCAGACCACCACCGGCCCCGGCGGCCTCATCGACAAAGGCACCAAGGGCAAGCGGCGCCGCACCGTCCCCATCATCGAAGAGATCCGCGACCTCGTGAACTGGCGCATGAACGTCGTCGGCAACGACCCCATGGCCCGCCTCTTCACCGGACCACGCGGCGGCCGCGTCACCACCGCCATCCTGCGCGACGCCACCCACTGGGACGAAGTCGTCGTCAGCCTCGGCTACGAGTACCTGCGCCGACACGACCTCCGACACACCGGCCTCACCTGGCTCGCCGACGCCGGCGTCCCCATCCACGTCCTCCAGAAGATCGCCGGACACGGCCACATCACCACCACCCAGCGATACCTCCACCCGGACAAGAGTTCCATCGAAAAGGCCGGCCAGACCCTCAGTAGGCACCTGTCGGCCGACCGGCACACCTCGTCGCCGACGGCGGCACCGGCCGAGGCGACAGTGCGCCATCTGCGCCTCGTCCAGTAGCAGCCCCACCGGGCATCCGCCGGAGAACCCCCCACTGGCACGTTGCCCGCAACGGCGGGCTCGTCATCGTCAACCACCGTGCTGTAGAAGTGGCCTGTGGCAGACGATGAAGAAGATGCGCCGCCCTGGGTCCGGTTGCTGCTCCGCGAGCAGACCGCGCGCAACATCCACGGCAGCCTCCAGGCATCTGGAATCGCCGCGCCGCTGGAGGACGTACGCGACCTGTGCAACCGCCCGGTCGAGATGTACGACGGAGGCCCGTCTCCACACCCGCGTGAGTGAGCACTTCATATCCCCAGCAGCGTCGGCACGTTGTGCCCGCACACCAGTTGCTTATCCCCTACTCGGCTCGGAGCCGCGGATTCTCGGCGGCCCCAGCCGGGTAGTGCTGCTGGCATATCGCGCAGGCAGCGCGGCCCCGCGTGGGGCCGCGCTGTCGTGGACCAGGGGGTGGACCGGGTGGCACGCCGGAAGACGGTGGCGGAGATCCTTGCCGAGGCGTACCGCTTGAAGCAGCAGGCGCGAGCCGCGAAGGCGCAGGGCGGGGCCCAACAGGCGACCGGCCGCGCTGCCGCCCCGCCGGCTCAACCCCGTCCCAGGAAGCGGAAGGTGGACCCCGCCGTCGAACACGCCCGGCTCCTGGCCGCCGGCGAGAAGCACCTCCAACGCGAGGAGGCCGCCCGCGCCAAGGAAGCCGCCCGCGTGGAAGCCGAGTTGGCCAAGCGCCAGACGGCTCGCCGCCGGGAAGAGGAGGCGAAGAAGCGTGCGGACGCCCAGGCCGAGAAGGAAGCCCAACGGCAAGCCCGGCAAGTCGAGACGGCCCGACTCAAGGCCCAGGCCGAGGAGAGCACCGCCGAGTGCAACCGGCGCCGTGAGGAACTGGAATCAGTCCTGCTGCTGCGCCCCGAAGGTCTGGAGGCGTGGCACCCTCACATCGAAGAGGCCTTCGCCCACGATGGCCCTCAGGGCCTCGCGGAGCGGATCGAAGACCTGCTGCAGCGCTCCCCTGTCCCCCCGGGCTGCCGGACCGCGGCCCAGGCGGTCTACGTCCCCGAGGCCCAACAGCTCCTGGTCGATGTCGAGCTACCCAACCACGAGATCGTCCCCGTAGTGGCCTCCTACCGCTACGTCGCGCAGCAGGCCAAGGTCATCCCTCAGCCCGCCAAGCAGGCCGAGATCCACGAGGCCTACGCCCGATTGGTGGCCCGTCTGGCCCTGCGCGCGCTGGACGAGGCGTTCTCCGCCACACCGGCCGCGTTCGTGGAGACCGTCGTCCTCAACGGCCGTGTCAACGCCACCGACTCCGCGACCGGAAAGGCCGTCCGGGCCTGCGTCGTCAGTGTCGTCGCCGAGCGCAAGGACTTCGCCGAGCTGGTCCTGGACGAGCCCAGGCTCGACCCGCAGCAGTGCCTCCACCGGCTCGGCGCCACCGTCTCCAAGCACCCCCACGACCTGGAACCGGTCACGCCCATCGTCGAGGCCGACCTGTCCCGCTACCGCATCACCACCGACACCGCCGTGGTCGCCACCCTGGACAGCCGACCCGACCTGCTCCAGATGAACCCCTACGACTTCGAACGCCTGGTGCGTGAACTCTTCGAAGCCATGGGCTACGAGACCTGGCGCACCCAGGGCTCCCGCGACGACGGCGTGGACGCCGTCGCGACACTGACCGACCCGACCGGATCCACCATCTTCGCCATCCAGGCCAAACGCTCCAAGAACATCGTCCCGGTGAACACCGTCCGCGCCATGTCCGGGGTCATCCAGGACAAGGACGCCGGCTACGGCATCGTCGTCACCACCTCGTGGTTCGGCAAGGACAGCTACGACTTCGCCCACCGCAACGGCCGCCTGCGCCTCATCGACGGCCGCAACCTCAAAGCCCTGCTCGCCGAGCACCTGAACATCGACGCCCTGATCGGCCTGCCCAAGGTCCCCCCGGGCTGGCAGGCCGGCGACCTCGTGTAGGCGCGAACGCGCGGCCGCCGCAGCGGGTTGCGGCGGCCCGTCGGCCAATGGCTGCGGTCCCCGGCTGGTCCCCAGCAAGATCACAAAGCCACGGCGCCGCAGCCGCCCACCACCTGCCAGGCCATCAACAAAAAGGCCGCTGACCTGGGATTTCTCCCGGCCAACGGCCTTCCGACATACTGTCGGGACGACAGGATTTGAACCTGCGACCCCTTGACCCCCAGTCAAGGGGTTCACTTATTGTCGACCGCCGAGACCCCAAGGTCTCGGCTTTCTTGTTGCTCAATCACCGTGAGGTGTACGTGAGTTGGGACTTCTCGGCGGAAGTGGCGCTGCGGACTGCTGACCGTGGCTCAGTGTTTACTTTGCACACAAGTGTCCGTTTCCGATCACCAGCGTCCATGGGCGCTCATCAGGCCTGGTCCCAAAACGGTCCCCAGGCCGACCATCCCGCCGCAGGTACTGCCTGTAACCGAAATCTGTCGGGCCTTCAGGAAGCGGCGTCACGCCAGTCCGACTGCCCTTGCGTCGGTGTCGCCAGCCGGTCCACGGGGTCGGCGGCTGCGGGCGGATCATGGTCGCTTACCCACTGGTCACGGATGGTGATCTTCCGAGCGGTGTGTCGTCTTGAGCGTGTCTTCGCCGTCTGGTTCTGAGTGCTTCGCGCACCGCCCCGCACGCTCTGCCGCCACACCCGACACAGCAGCCACTCTTGCCCCAGAGGCACCACCCAGTCCGAGAGAAGGGGAAGCTCATGGGACAGCGTGCGCAGCGGGGTCGGGTGTACCGGCGGTGTGGTTGTGCGGACGGGAACGGAAAGCAGTTGGGTCCGTGGTGCGTGCGGTTGCTGGAGGAGGCGGGCCACGGGTCGTGGACGTACTGCGTCGACCTGGCCCCCGAGGACGGGAAGCGAAAGACCCGCCGGCGCGGTGGGTTCGCCAGTCGCGCCGAGGCTGCCCGGGAGATGAAGGCGGTGCTGAACGGTGAGCTGCGCGGGGTGTACGAGGACCGCCGCACCACGGTGGCGAGCTTCCTGCGGCAGTGGCTGGCGACGAAGAAGGAGGAGCTCGCGCCGAACACCTACGCCGGGTACGAGGACTGCGTCGAGCGGGACCTCATCCCCGCCTTCGGCCAGTGCCGGCTGCCCGATCTCCGGCCGAAGCACGTCGACGCCTGGGTGGCCGCGCAGCGCAAGGCCGGCCGCGGTCGGGTCACGGTCTACCGGGTCGTCTCGACGCTGCGCAACGCCCTGAACCACGCGGTGCGCACGTGGCGGCTGCGCTACAACCCGGCCAAACACAGCGTGCCGCCCAAGCCCCGCGCCGCGGAGCGCACGTGCTGGACGCCCGAGGAGGCGGCGGCGTTCCTGCGCCACAACGCGGAGCACTACGCCGACCGGCTGAGCGACCTGTTCGAGGTCATGCTCGGCACCGGAATGCGCCGCGGCGAGATCCTGGCCCTGCACTGGTCGGACGTCCACCTCATGGACCGCAAGCTCTACGTCCGCTGGACCCTCGCGGCCGTCAACAACAACGGCATCCTCTTCCGCGAACCCAAGACCGAGGCCAGCCGCGCCTGGCTCAGCCTCTCCCCCAGAGCCATGGCCGCCCTCCACCGCCAGGCCACTCTCCAGATGAACGCCCACCCCGAAGGCCGCCTGGAAGGCTTCGTCTTCGCCACACCGGACGGTACGCCGCTTCGCCCCCAGTGGGTCCTCGACCAGCTCCGCAAACGCACCGCCGAACTCGACCTGCCCAGGATCGGCCTGCACGACCTGCGCCACACCGCCGCCAGCATCATGATCGCCGAAGGCATCCCCGTCGCCGTCGTCTCCAAGACGATGCGCCACTCCACCCTTGCCATCACCATCAACCTCTACGGCCACCTCCTCAAGGACTCCGCCGACGAAGCCGTCGAGGCACTGGGCTCCGCGCTCGACCGGGCGGACGCCGAGATGGCCGACCAGCCCGGTTCATCGGTCGACCACCACTTCGGCAAAGCGGCGTGAGCGGTCGGGTGTCAGGCCTTCGTACCCGGCCGCCGATCGGCCGGGTACGAGCCGCCGGTCTCGGCGCGGTCGCGTTCCTCTTCGCCGGTGCCCGGCCGCAGGAGGGCGAGCAAGTCCTGTGCTGCCCAGTCCGGAAGCGTGAGCGCGACGGGAACCGGCAGCAGGGCGTCACGTCGGAGGGATTCCTCCTTCCAGACGGCCTCGGTGAGCCAGGCGAACGTGTCGTCGTCGAGCAGGTCGGGGTGGCAGGCGGCGGTGTCCGCGAGCCGCTCGGCGTCGGGGAAGGCGGGCGGGAGGCCGCCGCTGTCCGCGGCGCGGGCGACGGCGCGGCGGGCAGCGGTCTCGTACCAGCCGGATCCCCACCAATCGCCGACCGACTCGGTGCGGGAGCCGTGCAGGGTGAGCAGCCGCAGGACGGCCTCAGGCCCGAGGGCTTCGTCGGCCCTCTGCCAGAGGTCGATCTGGCGGTGGATGGAGGCGAGGATCGGTGCCCAGCCTTCTTCGAAGATGTCGCTGAGCGCACTGCCGTCTGCGAGTCGGCGAGCGGGTGTGGTGAGAGCGAGGCGGACGGCCGGCCAGTCGACGCCTTCGGGGTGGACGTGGGGCAGGACGGCGCGGGTGGCGGCGATGTTGGCGCGGGCCACCGGCACGTACAACCGGTACGCGTACCAGTTCGCCAACTTCCCGGACTACCCGAAGCTCTCGGTGTGGCCGGACGGTTACTACGTCACGTACAACATGTTCACCCCGGCCGGGTCGTTCCTGAACGCCCAGGTCTGCGCGATGGACCGGTCGAAGATGCTGACCGGTGCCACCGCCACCCAGCAGTGCTACAACACTTCCTCCTCGTACGGCGGGCTGCTCGCCTCCGACCTGGACGGCGCCACGGCACCGCCGACCGGCGAGCCCGCGACCCTGATGGGCCTCGGGACGACCAACACCTCGCTGGCGTACTGGAAGTTCCACGTCGACTGGGCCACCCCGGCCAATTCCACCTTCACCGGTCCCACCGCGCTGACGGTGGCCTCCTACACGACCGCCTGCGGCACCTCCGGCACCTGCGTCCCGCAGGGCGGCACCACCCAGCAGCTGGACTCGCTGTCCGACCGGCTGATGTTCCGCCTGGCCTACCGCAACTACGGCGACCACGAGTCGTTCGTCGTCAACCACTCGGTCACCGCAGGGAGTTCGGTCGGCGCCCGCTGGTACGAGTTCCGGCTCTCCGGCGGCAACCCGACCGTCTACCAGCAGGGCCCGCGGCTGCGGTGCTCGTCGATGTGGTCCACCTGAAAGGAGATCGGCGAGCCGTCGCGCGAGGCGGCGGCGCCCTCGGGAGCGGTCCGGTAGACGATCGCTCCGGCGTCCACGGCGTAGTTGACCGGGAGGACGGCCGGCGCGGGCTCCCCAGGCAGACCGATCCGGCCGATGCCCCGCAGTGGCCCAACAGGCCAGTCACTCTGTGTAGTTGCCTACATTGGGTGAGGATGCCGAAGTGGGCGGCGATCACGGCGGAGGTGACCGCGACGGCGTAGATCGGTCCGTCCAGGGTCCGCGTGAAGTGTGCCGACAGGGCGATCGCGACGCAGAGTTCCACGAGGCGCCGCATGGCCCGACCGTCCGGTCCGCGGATCCCAGAACGGACCGCAGGCTCCAGCCCCCGGAGCAGGGGTCCCCGGCTGGGGCTCGGTCGCCCGAGCCGGGCGGTAGCGGTGCGGTGTGGGGTGGGGTGGGTGGTCGATCGGGGCGAGGTATTCGCCGGATCGGGTGAATGCCGGCGAGGCTTGGCTTCGTATACGGATCATTGGCATGAGCCATGCCTAGTCTCATCTGAGTCGGCGCCATCCAAGCCGTCGGCCCGTAACGCTGCTGCCTGCCCAGCCAGGCGGCGTGCGCTCACGGATTCCCTGATCGACCACCACACCAGGAGGCATTCATGGCTGTGACGAACATCGACATCCTGGAGGGGGACCAGTCCGCGCCGGAGGGTTGGGTGAAGGACCCGCACGACCTCAACCAGGGGGCAGGCGGATCCTACCTCTACCTGACCTGGGAGAATAGCGGCGCCGGGGGCCCCATTACCGACCTCTACGTCGCCGAGGGCGAGCACGCCCAGCCCCCCAGGGACTACTACAAGATCAGCAAGGACCTCAACAAGGGGGCCGGTGGTGAGTACCTCTACCTGTGCTTCTCGAGGAAGGGGTCGAAGCCCATCACCGACCTCGCCGTAGTCGTCGGCAGTGACAAGGAGGTGGCCCCTCCGGCTGGCTACACGCGGTACGAGAAGGACCTCAACGCAGGGGCCAAGGGGAAGTACATCTACATCTGCTACAAGCAGCAGGCGTGACGGCGGTTCCCCGCAGTAGGCGGGGTGCTCTCCGGCTCCCGGGGGGCACCCCGCCCGTCTTTTCGAGTCGGCCGCTGACGCTCGGGCGGCCGTTCATCTTTGCACGAACAGGAGATGGCGCATGGGAAAGTGGACTTCTGTGTCGAAGCTCTCGGTGGTGCTGGAGACCGGCGAGCAGCGGCGCGAAACTGGCCATACCATCCCGGACGATCGAATCGGTGTGGTGATCAGCATCCAGCCGACCGATGACAACGGAAATCCCGTTGAGGTCGATGCCAAAGTTCTGTGCGCCAACATCTGGCTCATCGACTATATCGATGAGTCAGACCTCGATGTGAAGAGTTGTTCGGATACCAGTAGCTGGTCGGGCTGGCGCTACGAGAAGACGAACGACATTACTTGGAGGAAAGGACGGACTCCGCAGATCAAGTACTACGTATGTCACAGCGGCGCGCCGAAACCGCGTAACAAATCGATCGGGGTCCTGGTCAAAACCGAATCCGGCGCTCTGGTCTTCAGCTCGCTGAACGGTACGTACCACAGCTCGGTCCAGGTCGCCGACAAGCCCGGGTCCTGAGGTGACGACCGCTGGACCGGCGTTGCTGTCGGTCCAGCGGTCGTCTGCTCGGCGAAAGCGGCCTCGCGGCCGGGCTGCCACGGATTTCGCCGAGGACCTCGACCGGACGCTTCGGGGGAGGCTGTCCCGGTTCCGGCCTGCGGTTCCAGCTACGGATTCAGGATACGGCCCGTCAGGTCGAGGGGGTAGTAGCTGTGGATCACGAACACATTGGGCCGATCCGGCCAGGGCTGGTGTACGAGTTGGTCGGTCACATCGATCTCCAGGTGCCGGCTGAACCGGTATGTCTCATGAGGGTTTTCCACGAATGTTTCGGATCGCTCCGCCAGTGAGCTGAAGCTCGAGGGCGGGCGGTCCGTCAGGTACTGCCCGCTGCCGGCATGCGCGTGGTTTCTCCAGCCCCAGTAGGGGTGCGAGGGATTCAGCACGCGGGTTTCGAGGATGCCCTGCCGGCCTTCCGGAGTGGTGTAGTGGTACATGGTCCGGCGTGGCGCGGCGGCCGCCTCCATGGCGCGGTCGGCCGCTTGGCCGCCGACCGCGCCATGGAGGGAATTCTCCGCGGGTGCTTCGGATGCAGCTTCGCGGACGGTGTTTCCTGCGGCGAATTGTGGCTCGTCTGCGCCGAACGTGTTTTCCGCGAGTTGTCCGTAGAACCGTGCAAGGGAGGCGCTTCCCCCTTCGGCAGCGGCGGCCTCTGCGGCTCCTGCGGCTTGTGCGCTCCGTGTGGCGAGTCGGGACAGACCTCGTGCGGCGGCGGTGCCGAGGCCGGTGCCGAGGGCGGCGACGCCGGTGCCGAGGGCGGCGACGCCGGTGCCGAGGGAGACCCAGCCGAGGATCCCGGAGGCCTTGGGCGCGGCCTCTTCGAGGGCGCCGCTGACGATCGCGGCGGTGCTGGAGACGACGTCGGCGGCGACGCCGACTGTGGCGACAGCGGCCCAGACCCCGGTGGCCGCGGCGATCGAGGCGCCGCCGGTGAACACGGCCAGGCCCAGCCCCAGGATGCCCGCGCCGATGCCGAACCAGGCCTGCCAGCTGAGGTGGCCGGTGGGGTCGGTGCGGTTGATGGGGTCGCCGAGGCAATAGGCGTAGGGGTTGACGCCGCCCGCGCCGAAGGGGCTGAGGGCGTCGGGGGTGGTGAAGCGCATCAGGACGGGGCTGTAGGCGCGGGTGCCGTTGCCGAGGTGGTACCAGCCGGTGGCGGGGTCCGTGCGCTGGCCGTCGTGACCCAGCACGCTCGTCACCGCCGCCGGGCGGCGGTCGCCGTAGGGGGTGTAGGCGTATTCGTCGTGCTGCTGGCCCTCGGCGGCCACCAGAACGGTCTGCTTGCCGTCTGTGCCCATTAGTCGGGTCGAGGTCTGGGGACCTTCGCGGCGCTGGGCCACGCAGGACTGTCCGAGCCGGATCAGGCGAGTGCGCTGGTCGCCATCGGTGACCGAGGCGAGGATCTGCCGGTGATAGGAGAAGACGCTGGTGCGGCCGTCTGACCCCTGAGTGAGAAGCTGGTTCTGCGGGTCGTAGCCGTAGGTGCTGACCGTACCGACCTTGGTGAGGCGGCCCAGGTCGTCGTAGGCGAGGCTGCGGCCGGCGTCGTCAGTGACGAGGCGTCCAGCCGTGTCGTAGTGCAGGTCGGTGTGGGATTTCGGATTGTCGTGGTCGACACCGGTCAGCTGGCACGGGTCGGCCGGATTGCCGAACAGGTAGGTCGCGGTGTCGCTGCCGCCGTCTGCGAAGTCGGTCCGGCAGGTCCTGATGTTGCCGTAGGCGTCATAGGTGAAGATCTGTCCGGTGATCGCGCGGCCGTGTTCGTCCTGCGCGGGTGTCTGTCCGGTGCAGGTGTATGCGGTGAGCTGGTTGCGGCTGCTGTAGGCGAAGATCTCCGCACGCAGTTTGGTGTTGCCGCGGGCGAGGGTGCGGCGGCTGAGCAGGTCGTTGCGCTGCCACTCCTGGACGAGCGTCCACGTGGTTCCCTGACTGTCGGTGAGTGTGCGCGTCACCTCACGGCCGAACTCGTCCAGGGACAGGTCCGTGATGAGGGTGTTCTTGGACTGGCTGTCCTCGGTGGTCCAGCCGATGACGCGGCCGGCGCTGTCGTAGCGCAATGTCGCCTGCGCGGCCGGGTCGACGACGGCGAGGGGCCGGCCGAAGGTGTCCCGGGTGATCTGCCGGATGGTGCCGTCGACACCGGTGTGGTTCTGTTCGAGGCCGTTGACCGTGTAGGTCGTGTGCGTGGTGGCGTCGGCGTGGCCGGTGAGGCGGGTCGTGGTGGCGCACAGCAGACCGGACGGGTAGTAGTCGCGGGTGAGCGTGACGTCACCTTCCTCGGCCTTGGTCAGGGCTCCTGAGACCTGGTGACGGGTGAACCGTTGGGTGAGGGAACCCGCTTTCACCTGGGAGACGGCGTTGGCGAGTTGCGGGAGGTACTGGTACTCGCGCGCCGGGTGGCCGGGCGGCCTGGTGGTCGACGGCAGGGGGTCGCAGGCCGCGCCGTAGGAGCAGGACCAGGTACGCCCACCCGAGGTGGTACGGGTCAGCCGGCCCAACCCGTCGAAGCTCTGCGTGCCGTACGACGTAGTGCCCACCGTGAGTCCCGTGACCAGCTTCTGGGCCGAGAACTGCGCGTAGGCGCGCGAGATCTGGGTGCTGTCCGGCAGGGTGGTGCGCCGCAGGCGGTCGCGGACGTCATAGTCGTACGTGGTGGTGTGGCCGAGTTCGTCGGTCTCGCTGCGCAGCCGTCCCAGGCCGTCGTGCTTGAACGTGCGCGTGCCGGCGGGTGAGTCGTTCCGGTCGAGGCGGGTGGCGCTCACCGGCGCGCCGCGCTTGTCGTAGGTGGTCACGGTCTTTCCGGCGAGCGGCTTGCCGCCGCCGAGGCGCTGGGTGGTGGTGGTCCGGTTGACCGGGTCGTGCAGGGTGATTCCGCCTGAGCCGTCGTCGAGGGTCGTAGTCGAGCATTGTCCCCAGTCGTCGTAGGCGTAGGTCCGGGTGAGCTTGATCTCGGTGCCGGCGTCGCCGCGTACGCGGTCGACGCCGGCGACGGACGTCACGCGGCCCTGCTCGTCATGGCTCTGGGTGCATACCGTGTACCAGGCGCCGCTTCCGGTGGCGTTGCAGTTGCCGTGGTCGTCATCGATGTCCTTGCGTTCGCGTCGGATCAGCCGACCGGCGCCGTCGAAGCTCTCGCGGATCTGGTTGCCCAGCGCGTCGGTGGAAGTCGCCACGAACGGCGCGCTGGTACCCGTCTCGTAGGTGCGTCTCTCCACCGCCTGGTAGGCGGTGCCGGGGTTCGCGGTGTGGCTCAACAGTCTGCCCAGGTTGTCGTGGACCATGGTCGCGACGTTGCCCTGCGGGTCGGTGGCGGATCGCAGGCGTCCGGTGAACCGGGAGCGGGTCTGCGAGCGCTTGACGGTCAGGTGGTCGTGGGTCGTCAGCTCGTTGACCTGGACCATGGTGTCGTCCTTCACCGAGGAGCTGAAGGCGTTCACCGACTCGAACTGGCCGCTGCCGCCGTCGTCGGGGTAATCGGTGGTGGTCAGCCTGGTGAGGCGCCCGTACTCCTCGCCCGAGGTGTCGTAGGTGAAGGCCTGCTTCTGGAGGAGCTGGCCGTCGACCTTGCGCTGTTCCTCGGACTTCAGCACGGCGGTGGGCACCCGCGGGTCGGGCGTCGCCTTGTGCGCGCCGTAGCGGTGGACCGTCGTGTGAACGGGCGCGTCGAACTCGGTGTGCGGAGGCGTGTGGGTGACGCTCTTCAGCAGGCGGGTGAACCCGTTGGGCTCGCGCGGGCAGTCGTCGCCGCTTCCGCCCGCCGGGTAGTACTCCCACACGGTGCGCGTGCCGTCCGGGTTGGTCTGGTCCTTCGGGTTGCCGCACTCGTCGAAGACGGTCTCGGTGACCTCCTGGTAGGACTTGTTCGGGCCCGTGGAACGGGAGTCCGTCCAGGTCACCATCTTCTTCTTCGGGAGCTGGAACTGCGCCGGCTGTTCCTCGAACAGCTTGCCGGTCACCGCGTAGTACTGGGTTTCCACGAGCCGCGAGCAGGCGTTCTGCTGCTGTCGTTCGGCGGTCTGCAGGTGGTAGTTGTCGTACGTGCGGGTGATCCTCGTGGTCTGTCCCGCGCAGGCCCGCGACTCTGTGGAGCCGTAGGAGTAGTCGCTCAGGATCTCGTACAGGCAGTCCCGGTCGCTGTTCCAGTCCACGTCGGAGTGGCCGCCGACGTAGTTCGTGTCCGTGTAGCTGTACGAGGCCTCGACCGGGGGCTGTCCACCGCCCGGCGTCTGGACGAACCGATACACGCAGGGCAGCGGGGGCAGGTTTGCGGTGACGGGGAACCGGTGGCCGTCGTTGCGGTAGTAGGCCGTCTCGGACATCCCGCCCGGCGTGGTCGCGCCGGTGATCCAGGAGCCCCATTCCCCCTGCTCGCCCATCAGGGTGTGGGTGAAGTCCCACACCAACGGCTTGTCCGCCCCGGGCCCGAAGTGGTGCACGCTCCCGAGGAGGCCGTTGCGGAAGCGCAGGTCGACGTCGTAGCCCTCGCGCTGGCCGGGGAGGACGCGCACGGTGGTCTTGGACTGGCCGGCGTAAGCCACGGTCAGCAGCGTGTCGTGCTCGTCCTTGACCGCCGTCAGGCGCGGCTGCGCGCCGGTGGCGAAGTCCCAGCTGAGGGTCAGGCGGTGACCGGTGGAGGTCAGAAGGGCGGTCGGCACCTTGAGGCTGGAGGCGTTCCGTGGTGCCGTCAGGATCTCGACGTCGCCGGACTTGTGCGCGATCCGGTAGGCGTCCTGCTCCCGGGTGATGCGGACGGTGTCGAGCTTGTGCTGCATCAGGACGACCTTCGTACCGGTCTCCTCGACGCGGTACTGCTCGCCTGTCGACAGGGCCAGCAGCCGGCTGTCGACGTCGTACGTGGTCAGCCGCACCGATACGCCCTGCCCGAACCCCATGTCGGTACGGGTCAGCGGCGAGTACGACAAGGTCAGCGGAACTGACGGGCCGAGGGTGCGATTCCCGACGAGCTCGCCCAGCGTGATCTGGAGGTTGAACAGTCCCGTCCGGGGATCGACGCCGCCGGACACCGCGCTGGAGAAGTTGGTCGCATGCGTGAACAACGAAGACGTCGAGGCCATGAGGGTACTCCTGCGAGACGGATGCTTCGCATACGAGCGTAATCGCGCGGTCACAGCCTCGCATGCCGTAGACGGGGGCCGGGCGCCCGGCCGAGCGGGGGTGCCCTCCCTTGCCGGGGAGGGCACCTGTCGATGTCCTACGGTCAGCCGCTGGTGCTCGGCAGGCCGTTCTCGATGTGCCCCACCAGGCGGCGGCGGAAGGAGGTGTCCTCCGCGATGGAGACGTCCAGGTCGTACCAGCCCTGGGCGTCCTCCGTGTCCCAGGTGAGGACGAGGGGCTTTTCGGCGGTGGCGGTGCCGTTCAGGGGCTGGGCGGTGCTGTAGTGCAGCGGTTTCACGGTGACGGCCTGCGGCTTGCGGCCGGTGGTGGTGATGGCGAGGGTGAGCCTGCGGGTCGGGTTTGCGGTGATGGCAGTGGCGAGGTCAGTGTTGGCGGCGGCTCCTGCAGCGGTCCCGGCGAACTCGCGGCGGAAGCCGTTGGGGCCGGTGAGGTAGAAGTCGTATGCCCCGTCCTTCAGCGGCACCTTGGCGGGTGTCGACGAGGTGCCGAGCACGTCGAAGTGCTGCGGGTGCTGGTACACGTCGTAGGCATAGACGGTCAGGTGTGTGGAGGCCGCCCCGGAGTTGGACATCGACAGGGTGAAGACGTCGGTGTTCCGGTCCAGCGTGCCGTGGACGTCCGGCTGGTACGGCAGCGGCCGGGCCAGCCGCCGGTCCGGGTCGGCGGGTTGCGACGGCGGGTCCCCGGTGCGGCCGAAGTCGAAGACCGACATGAGGTCGCCGGCCACGGTCCGCCGCCAGCGGCTGATCGCGGGCTGCCGGACGCCCAGCCACTCCTCCAGGAAGCGGACCTGCGAAGTGTGGTCGAATACCTGGGAGTTGACGTATCCGCCCACCGTCCACGGGGAGACCGCGATCACCGGTACGCGGTTGCCCAGGCCGATGGGCTGGCCATCGACGTACTCGTCCGTGACCGTCGGCGGCGGGACCGGCGGCGGCACGTGGTCGAAGAACCCGTCGTTCTCGTCGTAGCTGATGAACAGCACGGTGGAGTCCCACATGTCGTCATTGGAGGCGATGGCGTCCAGGACCTGGTAGACGATCTTCTCGCCGTCCATGGGGGCCGAACTGCCCGGGTGCTCCGAGTCCGCTTCCGCGGGCACCAGATAGGACACCCGGGGTGCCCTCCCCGCCTTGATGTCCTGGGCGAACGCGTACACGAAGTCCTTGTAGTTCTGCGGGTTCTGTTCCGGACCCGGTGCGGGTGGGCAGCGGAAGAGCCCGCGGTCGTAGAGGCTCCGATCCGCTGCCGGGAGTTCGGCGACCGCCTTGGCGAGCTTCTCCACGTCCTGCTGGCTAACAGCTCGATTGTAGAAGTCGAACAGGCTCCCGGCTGTGAGGCCGGCCTTTTTCAGCGCGGACTGGAAGATCCGTTTGAACTCGGCATGAAACTCCAGGTTGTTATCGTAGAAGTTGTCCCAGCCCTGGTAGACGCGCCAGCTGATCCCGTCTGCGCCGAAAGGGTCGTTGTTGACTTCCAGAATCTCGGGGTAACTGGCCCAGTTGTAGCCTTCGGGACTGTTCTCGCGTTCGTGCGCGGCGGCCCCGGTGACGCGCTTGCCGTCCGGTTCCCAGCCGCCGAAGCCGCTGAAGAGGTAGTTGCGGTTGCTGCTGGTCTCGCTCATCACCGAGCAGTGGTAGGCGTCGCACACGGTGAACTTCTCCGCCAGTGCGCGGTAGGTCCCCACGACCTTCGGCTGGTCGAAGTAGCCCATGGTGGCCCCGCCCTTGGCCGCGATCCAGTTGTCGTAGCGGCCGTTGTTCCACGCCCTGTGGCCGGTGCTCCAGTCGTGGGACGCCGGCGCGACCTTGCCGTGCTCTGGCTTGAGCTGGTACGGGCGGTAGACGACGGGGACCGGGCTGTCCTGGTCGGGCTGGTCGAGGACGGAGCGCCCGTCCGACCCGGGGAGGGTGACGAGGTTGAGGTCCTCGTACCCGCGGACCCCGCGGAAGCCGCTGCCGAAGTAGTGGTCGAAGGAGCGGTTCTCCTGCATCAGGAAGACCACGTGCTGGATGGCCTTCAGGCCGCCGGGGCGGGGCGTGCGCTGCATGGCCTTCAGCAGCGAGGGGGGCAGCACGTCGCTCACGCGTTCTCCTGGGAGTTCATGGCCGGCCGGTAGTCGAGGAAGATGAAGTCGCCGCCGGCACCCAGATTGAGGTCGATGTCGGTGCCGGCGTACTGGACGCGGAGATATCCCTGCTTCGGAGGGATGTGCTGGGCGGGGTCCGTCCAGTGGGTGACGGCGAGGTCGGTGATCGCCGCGCCTGCTTCGCGGGTCACCGCCAGGAACAGGGACGTCGATTCGTTCTTGACGCCTTTATTGAGGTCGACCGGCAGCGTCTGGTAGCCGGTGGGCGGCCTTTCATCGTTCTTCAGGATCCGCAGGCCGGTGATTGGCCGGTCCTGGAGGTGCTTCTCGTACACGAGGTACAGGTAGGCGCCGCCGGCGCCGCTGTTCAGATCGAAGGGGATCAGCTCCCATCCGGTGGGCGTGCGGATCGGAGTCCGGTCAGACGGCTTCTCGTAGGGAACCAGGACGTCGATGTCGGTGATGAATTGACCCATGGGCGGTTTCCCCTCTCGGGACGGTGATCGCGTGACGGCAGGGAGGGAGCCGCCTCACCTTTACGTCACGGTCAGTGTCGCGTCGTCACCAGCCGTCAGGAGGTGTGACACTCTGTCTGCGATCGATTTTGTTCGTGAACGTACGAGGACGAGGTGGCGCATGAGGATTCCGGATTGGGTGGCCGCCGTGGCGTCGGCCGCGCTGGTCGTGTCGGTGACGGCTCCGGGCAGCCTGGCCGCTTCGCACGCGGACGCACCGGCTTGTCCGACCCTCGCTGCCGATCCGGGCTGGTACGGGGACAACCGAGCCGCACTGCAGGACTTCATCGACGCGGCCGGGCCGTGCACCCGGCCGGGCGGGCATCCGTTGGCGGTCTTCGACTGGGACAACACGCTGGTCAGGAACGACACCGGCGACGCGACGCTGGTCTGGATGCTGCGGAACAGCAAGGTGCGTCAGCCCGAACGGAAGGACTGGTCGACCACCAGCCGCTATCTGACCCCCGCGGCCGCCGACGCGCTGAGCACCGCGTGCGCAGATGCGGCGGCTGCCGGGCAGCCGCTGCTGACCGCCGTCGACACGCGGTGCGCGGACGAGATCCTATCGGTCTACCTCGATGCCGCAACCACGGACCACCAAGCGGCGTTCGGGAACTACGACCACCGGCGGATCGAGCCCGCCCTCGCCTGGGCCGCCCAGCTGCTGGCCGGCTACACCCCTGACGAGGTCCTGGCCTTCGCCCGTCAGGCGCGGGACGAGAGCCTTGCGGCACCGCAGGGGTCCACCCAGACCGTGGGCACGCGGCAGGTCTCGGCCTGGGTGCGCTACTACGGGCAGATGGCCGACCTGGTCGACGTGCTGCGCCGGGCCGGCTTCGACGTCCGGGTGGTCTCGGCCTCGGCCGAGCCGGTGGCCCGGGTCTGGGCCGGGGCGCTGGGCATCGCGGCGGACAAGGTCATCGGCATCCGCAACCAGGTCGGCGCCGCAGGCGAGTTGACACCTCATCTGGTCGACTGCGGCGGCGCGGACGCGGACACCGTGATCACCTACATCGAGGGCAAGCGCTGTTTCATCAACCAGGAGGTCCTCGGCATCTCCGGCACCGCCGCCTTCGAGCAGGCACCGGCCGGCCGGCGGCAGGCCTTCGCGGCCGGGGACTCCACCACGGACCTCGTGTTCGTCGGCGACGCCACCGGGCTCCGCCTGACGATCAACAGACACATGCAGGAACTGATGTGCCACGCCTACGACAACGAGGACGGCCACTGGCTGGTGAACCCGATGTTCATCGAGCCGCTGCCGGCCAGGGCCACCCGGTATCCGTGCTTGACCACCGCCTACACCCGCTCGGCCGGTTCCGCGGGCCCGGTCCTGGACAGCCGGGGCCGGGTGATCCCCGACCAGGCCGACACGGTGCACTGATCCGCGCGCCCGGCGCCTGCGCTCACCGAGTCGGGTGAACCGGGGCGGAAATTCAGCTTCGTATACGAATGATCCTTGCCGGTCATGCCTAGCCTTGCCTGGGGCCACTGCCGGCCGAATCGCCGGTGTCGCAATGCCACCCGCACCACCGGGCGCCGTACGCCCTCGGACTTCCTGATCTCCCGCGATTCTCGGAGGCATTTCCATGACTGTGACCGACATCCAGATCCTGAAGGACGACCAGAAGCAGCCCGGGGGTTGGCTGAAGGACGGGCACGACCTCAACTCGGGAGCCGGCGGCCCCTATCTCTACCTGGCCTGGAAGAAGGACGGCGATTCGGGTCCGATCACCGCCCTCGACGTCCTCGACGACACGAAGCAGCCTCGTGAAGGCTTCCAGCTGATCGACCAGGACCTCAATGAGGCGACCAGGAAAACGGGTGCCCGCCTCTACCTGTGCTTCTCGAGGACCATTCCCGAGAAGCCCATCCTGGAACTCGCCGTGGTGATCTCCGGCGACCCGGACGCGCCCGCCCCGAAGGGCTTCACGCGCTTCGACAAGGACCTCAACAAGGGGGCGGGAGGGGACTTCGTCTTCCTCTGCTACCGACGGTAGGAGGGGCGGCGCCCCGCCGAGCGAGGAGCCGGCCTTCAGCGCACGGCCACCTGAAGCTGGTGGAAGAACTGGCGCACTCTCGTCCTCGGTGACGTCCCCGACGCGCACCTGCTTCTGCACGGCGACCGGGCGGGACGAGGCGGACGAGGTCAACCTGCCTTCCTGCCAGCGCCAGCCGTCGTACTGCAGTCCGAGGCCGTCCTGGAGCACCGCCAGAACCCCGGTGGCCGTGGTGGGGAACAGATACGAGATGCCGTCGCACACTTCCCGGACCGTTGCGTCACGGCAGCGCGTGCGCACCAGGTCGCCCACCTGACGGTTCCACTCGCCGGAGGCGTGGGCGGAGAGGAAGAAAGCCACCCGGCGTTGGTCCAGCGAACTGAAGAACTGGGCGGCAGGGCCGGTGAACCGCCGTGCTGCAGTGGCCTCTGGGGAGCCGGACTCGACCACCAGGCCCAGGGCCCGGCCGTGGTTGCCGTCGAGGAGCGCCTTGCCGATCAGATGGGTATTCCTGGGACCTCCGGGAACACCGAACCGTTGGGTGTCGTAGTAGTTGACGAAATAAAGGCTCCGCCTGCCTCGGATGCCGTCGAGTCGCTCGGCCTGCGCCTGATCGAGGTGACGCACCACGATGCGGAAGCTGTTGCCATACAGCTCGCCGACCCCAAGTCGGAGCAACCCATGGCCATGGTGTTGCAGGGTCAGAAAGGGAGGATGGTCCTGCTGGTACTCCCCGGCGCCGTGGACGGTGTTGAAGTGCTCGATGCGATCGCGCGTTAACGGCGACGGGCTTGCCAGCGCCAGCAGCTGGTCGGTGACCGCG
The DNA here is from genome assembly GCF_044767505.1 of Kitasatospora sp. NPDC101235. Classification (NCBI taxonomy): domain Bacteria; kingdom Bacillati; phylum Actinomycetota; class Actinomycetes; order Kitasatosporales; family Streptomycetaceae; genus Kitasatospora; species Kitasatospora sp. NPDC101235. Next base: position 92,124 of record NZ_JBIWNZ010000027.1, on the reverse strand, counting down.
TCCTCGTCCTTCCGGGCTTCTCCGCCTCCGGTGCCTCACCGGTTCCGGCCGGTGCGGCCGACAAGGCGGACGACGAGCCGGAGGTGGTCTCGGTGCCGGTGGGTTCCTCGCAGGTGGAGGTGCCGGGGTGCCTGCGGGAGCTGTACGGCGAGTTGGACGAGGTGCTGACCGTGGCGGGTGCCCCGCCACGCGACTTGTTGCGTCCATGACATATCGTCACATCTTCCAAGGGTCATTCAAGGCACGTCGTACTGTGCTCGCGCTCGCCTCCGCCGCGCTCACCACCGCCGCCTTCATCCCAGCCACCCCCGCCAATGCCGGCGCCCTGGATGACTGGACCACACACCCCAGCACGAACGCCTGCAAGGGCGACGTCGTCCACATGAACGCCTTCTGCGCCGGCCTTCAGGACGGCCAGGCGATCGGCTTGTCGGCTCCAACCTGCCAGCGCCGAGGGCCACTCGGAGGCCAGTAGCCCCGAGTGAACCGTTAGTTAGGAGTAGCAGGGCATAGGCAACCTCAGCCCACCCTTCACTCGCATGGGTGACATTTGGGCTGCACGCCCATGCGGCCCTCCTCGGAACTGTCAGACTGACCGAGGACCTCCGGCAGCACACCGGAATGGAATCCGTGTTTCAAGTCCGGTGGCCTGCAGTCGGAGCCAGGAGGCATCGCCAGTGAAGCCGGTGACGCGGCTACTCCACCTCACTTGTCATGCTTCGGCCCACTGGACTGCCGGGAACGATCGGTTCACGCGCCAAGGATGGATGGATGGACAAGCGGTACGAGGTCTACAGCCTGGCCGACCGGCATTTCTACGAGACGCCGGACCGCCTGTCCGCAGCGAGCAGCGGCGCGGTGCGCCTCTTCGGGGCTGCCACGCGGGAGGTTCCTGCCGGATGGTGTGGGTCTCGCAGCGGCGACTGGTACCACCTCCACCCGGTGGACAGCTCGGGCAGCCCTCACGGGGGCCGGCCGCTGCAGGGTTGGAAGGTCCACGTCTCGGCGACCCTGGACAACGCTGACAAGACGGCTGGCCTGGTGTGGGACTACTGCGTGCCTCGGGAGATGCCGTTCAAGTTCGTCCCGGCTCCCCACCTTCTCCACCTGCGCAACAGCAAGTACGCGGCCCGTGACGGTAGCGGCAAGTTCGCCACGCTCTACCCCGTCGACGAGGCACAACTCCACACCGTCCTGACCCAGTTGGGCGACCTATTGGCGGGGCAGGAGGGCCCGTACATCCTGACCGACCTGCGCTGGCGCGAGGGCCCGCTGTACGTACGGTACGGCGCTTTCGCTCGCCGGTTCTGCCTCAACGCCCGTGGCAGCCTGGTCTCGGCGGTGCAGGACCCGCAGGGCCAGCTGGTTCCAGATCTGCGCGACCCCGCCTTCCAGACGCCCTCCTGGGTCACCCTTCCCGCGTTCCTCGAACCTCAACTGGCCGCGCGCAACGCGACCACCGTCGGCGACCTGCCTTACCGCATCGAGAAGGCCATGCACTTCTCCAACGGTGGCGGCGTCTACCAGGGAACCGACACGCGTGATGGGCGCAAGGTGGTACTCAAGGAGGGCCGCCCGCACGCCGGGCTGGCCGCCGACGGCGCCGACGCCGTGACCCGACTGGAGCGCGAGAAGCGGGCCCTGGAGCAACTCTCCGGCCTCGGCGTGGCCCCACAGGTCCGGGACTGGTTCACCCTGGGCGGACACCGGTTCCTGGTGATGGACTTCGTCGAGGGTGCCACCCTCAACTCGTTCTTCGCCCGCCGCCACCCCCTGCTCACCTCCGATCCCGACCCCGGGAAGCTAGAGCAGTACACGACGTGGGCGCTGCGGATCCACCGCGCCGTGGAAGAGGCTGTGGCGGCGGTGCACGGCAGGGGGTGGGTCTTCAACGACCTGCATATGTTCAACATCATGGTCAGCCCCGACGAATCGTCAGTATCGCTGATCGACTTCGAGGCGGCGGCGCCGGCCGAGGAGCGCGGCCGCCAAGTGATGGCCCACCCTGGCTTCCTCGCCCCCGCCGACCGCAGAGGTGTGGACGTGGACCGCTACGCGCTTGCCTGCCTGCGGCTGGCGCTGTTCCTGCCCAGTACCACGCTGTTCGCGGTGGACCCCGGCAAGGCCTCGCACCTCGCCGAGGTCATCGCCGATCAGTTCCCGGTCCCGCGCGCCTTCCTCGATGCTGCGGTACGGGAGATCACCGGCGAGACGCGGAGTCGGCCTGCCAGCGGCAAACCAGTCCGAACCCAGCCAGCCGATCTAGGAGACTGGCCTACGGCCCGCGAGTCGATGGTCCGCGCCCTCCTCGTCTCTGCCACCCCGGACCGCGACGACCGGCTTTTCCCCGGCGACATCGGGCAGTTCGCCCACGGCGGTAGCCTGGGCCTGGAATTTGGGGCCGCCGGTGTCCTCTACGCCCTCGCTGCCACCGGTACCCAACGCTACGAGGAAGGCGAGCGGTGGCTGCTGCGGCACACTGACCCTCCACCAGGGGGTACTCCGCTCGGGCTGTACGACGGACTCGCCGGGGTCGCCTACGTCCTGGCGCAACTCGGCCATACTCAGCGGGCCATGGAACTCGCGGACATCCTGCTGGCGGAGCAGTGGCAGCGTCTGGGCTCCGACCTGCGCGGCGGACTGTCCGGCATCGCCCTGGCCCTCGACGACCTCGCCAACACCACCGGTGCGAGCACCCTGCGGGCCCGGGCCGACGAGGCGACAGGACTGCTCGCCGAGCGGATCAAGCGGCTCGCCGGCGGGGAGGCCGACAACCGTTCTCGCGAGCGGCGCGCCGGGCTGATGCACGGTGCCACCGGTCCCGCCCTGCTCTTCGTGCGGCGCTACCAGGACACCGGCGATCCGGCCCTGCTCGACCGGGCCGCCCAAGCGCTGCGGCTCGACCTGGACCAGTGCGTATGGCGGGACAACGGCGCCCTGGCGGTCGACGAGGGCTGGCGCACCATGCCGTATGCGGGGGACGGCAGTGTGGGCATCGGCATGGTCCTCGACGAGTACCTGCGCCACCGCCCAGACCCGGACTTCGAGACCGCCAGGCAGGGCATCGCGGCCGCCGCCCGGTCCCGCTTCTATGCGCAGCCCGGACTTCTACAGGGCCGCGCCGGCATGGTCCTGCATCTCAGCCGCACCACCACACCCGGCGTACGCCCCGAGCACGTGGCCGCCCAGATCGAGGGACTCGCCTGGCACCAGATGTCCTACCAAGGCGAACTGGCCTTCCCCGGAAACCAGATGATGCGGCTGTCGATGGACCTGGCCACTGGGACCGCAGGCTGTCTGCTCGCGCTCGGCGCCGCGCTCGGTGAGAAGCCCGCGTCGCTGCCGTTCCTGCCGCCCCTGCGGCCCCATGCCCGGCCCCGCACCCGCGGAGCCGTCGTGCACCACCAACCCGTCCCCACGAAAGGAACCGACCATGGCACTGCTTGACTTGCAGACGCTGGAGATCGACGAGGACCACCGCGAAGGCGACGAAAGCTCGGTCAGCATGATTGGGTGCGACAGCGCGGGCAGCGTCGCCATTTGCCTCTGACCATCGCCGCACACACGAGACCTGTCAGATGACCAGTTCCGGGCGAGTTCCCCGATAGCGGGAGGACCCGCCCGGACTGGCGTTGACAGGCGCGCTGTGGCGGACACGTGCGAGGTCTGCGGGGCCACCGGTGATGTCCAGGTGCATCACGTCCGGGCCCTCGCCGATCTCGCACGTGCCGGATGGCCGCCGTCCGACTGGGCGCGCGTCATGCTCGACCGGCGGCGCAAGACCCTCGTGGCCTGCGCTGCCTGTCATGACCGCATCCACGAGGCACGAACAGCCGGATCACACACGCCGTGATCACTGGAGAGCCGGATGACAGGGAAACCGTCATGTCCGGTTCGGCGGGAGGCCGCGCGGAAAAGGACCTGCCACAGGCAGGCACCTCGCCGCGCGGCCGACCCAACTGGCTGGCTGCTGCGTTCGCGCCGCCTCGTGCGTGACTACGAGACCCTGCCCGCCGTCCACGAGCAGATGGTGCTGTGGTCGATGACCCGACTCATGAGCCGCAGGATGGCCCGCCGGCAAGCGTGAACCGCCCAGGAGACGGCTCAACCGCCCAGCCCCGGCCAGTCAACCGCTTCATCTTCGACCGCACCCCCTCCACGCTGGCCGGGCATAGCTCCAAACTGAGCACGGCGGCGATCTCCTGGCACGTCATCACCCCATCCCCACCCGAACGGCGTTCCGCCAGCGCGGTCAAGATCCGCTGATAGTCCACCGCGAGCACCGCCGCCGACACCCCGGGCCGCCACACCGGAACGATCGAACCCGCACGCGCGGCACGCGGCTGGTGCACTTGGGCAGGCACCTCGGGGCCGGGCTCCAGCTCCGACCCGCAGGGCCGCTCGACCGGGACCAAATCAACCCCGCCGGCTTCCACGGAACGCGGCGCGGACAGGACCTCGTCCACACGCTGCCGGGCGATCAGCCACTCCTGCCAGTCCGTTTCTGCCTCGGCGAGCTCGGCCAGCACCCGGTCCGCCTTCTCCCGAAGCGCCTCCACGCGCTCACGCGCGGCCAGCTCCCGTTCCTCCAAAAGACCCGCAACCGACGGCACCCGGCACCTCCACCGACGAGACAACCCGACGGCCCGAGCCTGCCTCACCAACACCGGAATCATGCCTGACCTGCGGAAACACGCCCATCAAGTTCGGTACGACAACGGCTGCTCAGATGTGTCGGCAGGAGCGGTCAGCCGGGCGGCAGCTGGAATAGTTCACGGACACGGCCAACCAGGGAGAGGAATCCCAGAACGATAACGAGGCCGCCGGCCCCGACGAGTTCGGTGGCGTGGCGGACGGCGTCAGCGGTCTCCTCCCGTACGTACAGTTCTCGGCGTGTCGCCAGGGCGGCGCGCATCCCGTCCGGGGCCGCTTCGTTGGGGTGCCCGACCCGGGTCAGTACTACCGGCCAATCAGCCGGCAGTGGCTCAAGCATGGTTGCCACATTCCTGTACCGGAGGGTGCCGAAGACGAGGGCGGTGCGCTCAGCAGCACGGGATTGCTTCAGGATTTCCGGGGCCACGGTCGCCACACCCTGGTTGTTGTGGGCGACGTCGAGCAGCAGGCGGCCGGTCCAGGGGCCGAGTCGGGCTGGCGCCAGCAGTTCGAGGCGGCCGGGCCAGCGAGTCGCGGCAAGGCCAGTGCGCAGCGCCTCCTCCGAGATACCGCGGATCAGTCCTCGTTCGACCATCGCGTCGATGCCGGCTACGGCAAGGGCCAGATTGTGATGCTGGTGTTCTCCGTGGAGCGGACAGGGCAAGTCCCGGTGGACTGCGTGCGGGGTGGCTACTTCCAGCACGGTATGCCCGTCGTGGGCCGTGCGTGGCTGGTAGCGGATTTCCTGGTGCAGGCGCCAGACGGTCAACTCCGTGTGGTGGCTGAGGACATCCTCTGCGGCCCTGGCCGCCTCCTCGGGCAAGTCGCCGAGCACGACGTGGTCGCCGTCTCGCACAATGCCTGCCTTGTTCCGTGCGATCTCGCTCAGGCTGTTTCCCAGCACATGCTCGTGGTCCAGTCCCACTCCGGTAATGACCTTTACGCCGGGGTCAAAGCAGTTGACCGCGGTGCGTCGGCCGCCGATGTTCGCCTCCATGACGGCCAAGTCCACTCCCGAGATGGCGAAATGAACTGCAGCTGCGGCTGCGTGCACTGCTCCTGCATTGACCTCAAGACCCGTACTCCTGAGGGTGTCGTCGACCTTGGCGAAGGCGTCGAGACACGCGGAGGCAGAGATGGGCATCCCGTTGATGCGGATGCGTTCGGAGACCTGTTGCAAGTGCGGGCTGGGCATGCTTCCGATTCGTAGCCCGGCCGCGGCCAACGCTGAGACTGCGAACGCGCAGGTCGATCCCTTCCCGTTGGTGCCGGTGACCGTCATGCCCCGCAGGTTGCGTCCCGGGTCGCCGAGGGCTTTGAGCAGCTGCGGCAGCATACTGGCGCCCGCTCCGTTGAACCGGTGTCGATCGAAGATCTCTTGACTGGCAAGGTCTTCTTCCGTAGCCAACTGGGCCACCTCGCAATCGGATTGGTGGGGAGGCGGGGAGAGGTGCGTGCTCAAGGAGTTCGGTCGAGCGACGTGTGGCGTCGGGTAGGGCTGGGCGAAAGCTACCGCCTTTCAAGCGTCGCCGTCGAAGGACACTCCGCCGGCACCAGGCGAGTGACGCGAGGCAGAAGCACGGGTCGGGCCTCGGCCGAGATCCCGGTCAGCGGCCAGGTCGTCTTGGGCCTGAGGCCCCCCGGATGCGGTTACGGTGCTGAGCGGGGGCCATGCCTGGGGCAGGCGCTCGGCCACGGCACGCCACGCGGTGAGGGGGAAGGCATGCGGGGTGTCGGTGACGATCTGGAGGGCGACATGGTCCGCGCCTGCCTCCAAGTGGGCCAGGACGCGCCGCGCGACGACGTCGGCGGACCCCCACACCACCAGGGAGTCGACGAGGTGGTCACTGCCCCCGTCGGCGAAATCACCCTGGGTGAACCCGCCCTCCAGCCAGGTCCGCACATAGTTGGGCTTCCTGAGGTAGGGAGCGATCGCCCACCGCGCCGTGGCACGGGCCGTGACCGGGTCGGTGTCCACCACCGACGTCTGCACCGGCGCGAGGAGTGGCCCCGCCCCCAGCGCCGCGCGTGCCCGGGCGGTGTGGGACGGCGGGACCAGGTAGGGCTGCACTCCAGCGGCCCGATCGGCGGCGAGCTGAGTCATCAGGGGCCGGTGCGCGCCCGGATCCGCGCGGCCTTCGGCAGTGGCCCTGCGGACGCGTCCAGAGCGTCGAGGTAGGCGCTCATCACCGTGCAGGGGCGCCGGTACGCCGCGGCGATCTCCGCGTGACTGACGGCCAGGCCCACCAGTGTCCGTCGCCGATACGGTGCGGCAAGCCCGTGGTAGGCGGCGGCGAGCCGATCGGGCGGAAGGTTCCAGATGGAGACGCAGGAGGGGGCGACGATCGCGCGCCGGGTCGCCGTGAGCAGGTTGAGGCTGCTGTGCAGGTCCCCACTCGGGTTTCCACCGGGAATGCCGCCCAACCACAAGGTGCCGTAGCCGAGCTCCTCCAGTTCGCAGGCCGCGACCCGCGCTCGATCGGGATCACCGTGAGTGAACGCTGTACTCCACACCCCGACCGGCGACATATCCATACGGCGTCCTCCTCGGCATTCACCTGACGATGGCCTGTCCTGACAGTCACTCGGCCACAGTCTGACGGGTAGCCCGCCTGACGGCGAGATCGCGTTCCAGCCTGATCACGTCCGCCGGAGTGTTCACCGCCTGCCAGGGCGCGTCGATCGCGTAACCCGCCAGCTGAGGGTGTGTCCAGCGAACGGCTCTGTCCCGTATCCGGTGGTAACGAAGGGTGACGGTCGTCGTTGGCACGGCATGCGCGATGTCAACGAGCTTGTGAGTGTGGTGTTTTCGGGATTGTCGGCCCTCGTCGTCGAGGGTGTGGCTGATGAGGGCGAGGTTATCCGGGTGTCGGCTCGGACCCGGGATGATCCGGTTCCGTGCCCGGTGTGTGGCCAGCCGACAGGGCAGGTGCATGCCTTCCACGGGCGGGTGGTCGCGGACGTTCCGGTTGACGGGCGCCGGGTCGTGGCGTCGGTGCGGGTCCGGCGCATGGTCTGCCCGGTCCTGGGCTGCCCGCGGCAGACGTTCCGCGAGCAGGTCCCCGGCCTGATCGAGCGCTACCAGCGGCGCACGCGCCGTCTCGCCGACCAGCTCGGTGGGATCGTCAAGGAGTTAGCGGGCCGGGCGGGCGCCCGCCTCTCCCGCATGCTGGCCTGTGCGATCTCCCGCTCGACCGCCCTGCGCTTGCTCATGCGCCAGGCCCTGCCGCCGCCGTGTGTCCCGCGCGTGCTCGGCGTCGACGACTTCGCCCTGCGCCGGCGTCAGCGTTACGCCACCGTGCTCATCGACGCCGAGACCGGCGAGCGGATCGACGTCCTGCCCGATCGCACCACCCAGACCCTGGTCGCCTGGCTGCGCGAGCATCCCGGGGCCGAGTACGTCTGCCGCGACGGCTCCGGCTCCTACAGCGAGGCGATCCGCCAGGCCCTGCCCGAAGCAGTGCAGGTCAGCGACAGGTGGCACTTGTGGAGTAACCTGTGCGGCAAGGTCCTGGCCGAGGTCCGCTCCCACGCCGCCTGCTGGGCCACCGCCGTGAACCCCGCCCGGCCCGGAGGCGTGCGCGAGCAGACCACCCGCGAACGCTGGAAGCAGGTCCACGACCTGCTCGGCCAGGGCGTCGGCCTGCTCGAATGCGCCCGTCGCCTTGACGTCGCCCTGAACACCGTCAAGCGGTACTCCCGCATGAAGGAGCCCACCGCAGAGCGCCGCGCACCCCGCTACAAGCCCACGCTCGTCGACCCCTACCGCGACCACCTGCACCGACGCCGGGCCGAGGACCCCGCGGTGCCCGTCACCCACCTCCTGCGCGAGATCAAGGAGCTCGGCTACACCGGCAGCGCGAACCTGCTGGTCCGCTACCTCACCCAGGGCCGCGCCGAGGGCGACAGACCCGTCACTACCCCGCAGCGCTTCGCCCGCCTCCTCCTCAGCCGCCCGGAGAACCTGCGTGACAAGGACACCGCACTGCTGAGGGAACTCACTGCGGCATGCCCCGAGATGACCGAACTCGCGCGTCTGACCCGAGAGTTCGCGCAGCTACTGGCGCCGGTCGAGGGCAACGACGCCAAGCTCACGGACTGGATCACCTCAGTTCGCTCCGTCGGCCTGCCCCACCTGCACTCGTTCAGCAACGGGCTCGAACTCGACCGCGCCGCCGTCGACGCCGGACTCACCACCCCGCACCACAACGGCCGCACCGAGGGCGTCAACACGCGAACCAAGAAGATCATGAGGCAGATGCACGGCCGGGCCGGGTTCCCCCTGCTCCGCCAGCGCATCCTCCTCCAGTGATCACTACAGAGCGCTACCACCGATTACGGGACAGAGCCGTTCTTTGTACAGACCCGCGCCGTCGGCGAACCCCGCGCGTGTTGCCGGGGGGTGCCTCTATGTCCTTCGTCAAGGCTGCGTGGGTCATGCTGCGGCGGTTTCGGGGGTGCGGGTCTCGTAGAGGGTGCCGTCTCGGAGCATGGCGAACAGGACGCTGATGCGTTGGCGGGCGAGGCGTAGGAGGGCCTGGGTGTGGGTTTTGCCGCGGTCTCGCTGCCGGTCGTAGTAGGTCCGGGAGTCGGGGTCGTGGAGGGCGGCGAAGGCGGAGAGGAACATGGCCCGTTTCAGGAGCCGGTTGCCGGTCCTCGGGGCGTGTTCGCCGTGGATGGAGGACCCGGAGGACTTCGTCGCCGGCGCCAGGCCGGCGTAGGAGGCCAGGTGGGCGGCCGTGGGAAAGCTGGTGCCGTCGCCGACGGTGACCAGAAGGGTGGCGGCGGTCCTGACCCCGACTCCGGGCATCGAGGTCAGGACCGGGGAAAGAGGGTGGGCCTCCAGCAGTTCGCCGATCTGGGCTTCGACGGCTCGCCGCTGTTCGTGGACGGCGGCGAGCGAGCGGGCCAGGAAGGGCACCACCACGTCGAGGGTGGTGGTGCCCGGGACGACAACGGTCTGTTCGTCGAGCGCGTCGAAGATCTCGTCGACCAGTCGTTCGGCCATGCGCGGGGCCTTCGGGCGTATCAGGGTCACGAGTCTTCGTCGGCCGGCCTTGCGCAGGGCGGCCGGGGAGCCGTGCTGTTCGAGTAGGTGGGTGACGGCGGGGTGGTCCAGGCGCGGGCCGAGGACGCGTTCGAGGGAGGGGTGGAACTGGGTGAGCAGGCCGCGCAGGCGGTTGCTGGTGCGGGTGGCCTCCGCGGCGAGGTCCTGGTCGAAGCCGGTCAGGACGGTGAGCTGGGCCGCGGTCTCGTCGGCGAGTTCGAGGGCGCGCAGGGTGTGGGGCATGGTGCGGGCGGCGCCCGCGATCACATGGGCGTCGCGGGCGTCGGTCTTGGCCTCGCCGGGGTAAAGATCGGCGATGCGGCGCATCGCCAGCCCGGGCAGGTAGGCGACCTCGCAGCCGGCGTCACGGGCCACCGCGAGCGGCAGGGCGCCGATCGAGGCCGGCTGGTCGACGATGACCAGGACGCGGCCGAACTTGGCGGTGAGCTTGTCGAAAACGGCCCGCAGCTTCGGCTCGCTGTTGGGCAGCCGCTTGTCGAACACGGTTTTTCCCGATGTGGTCAGGCCGTGGCCGTGGTGGTCGCCCTTGCCGACGTCCAGGCCAAGGAAGACCGCGATGTCACTCGTGTCGAACACCGAACCCCCCGAAGGTCGTTCATCGTCCCGGCCTCGCCCATCGGCACCGTTCGCGCGCATCCACGTTACGCAGACCCGGCATCCGTCAGCGGCCGGGCGTTGCGCTCGGCCGGGTGCCGGTTAGGCCTCTCATTAGCGGTCATACGGTGCTCCGGGCCCGGTGACACCACCCCCCAGGTCATGCGATCGACAGGGGGCAACAGTCATGCCGGACCCGGAGGCCAGGAGCCCCGTTTCAGGGCCACGAAGAAGGTAACGGGGCTGGCCGCCGGTGTCCGTACGGCTACGTGGCGCGGAGGGCTTCGGTGGGTGACATGCGGGCGGCGCGCAGGGCCGGGTACAGCCCTGCGAGGGCGCCGACCGCCACGGCGGTCGCCGGTCCGGCGGCGGCCCACACGGCGGGGACGGTGGCCGGCCAGCCGTGGGCGGCGGCGTACCCGTACACCGCCGCCGCGCCGATGGCCGCGCCGGCGATGCCGCCGAGGGCACCCAGGAGGACCGCCTCGATCAGGAACTGCGCGGCGATCTGCCCCTGCCGGGCGCCCAGGGCGCGCCGCAGGCCGACTTCGCCGCGCCGTTCCATCACCCCCACCACCATGGTGTTGGCGATGCCAACCCCTCCGACCAGCAGGGCCACGCCGGCCAGGGCGAGAACCAGTCCGGTCAGGGTGTCCTGGGTCTCCGCCCGGGCCTTGAGCAGCTCCGAGGGCCGCGAGACGGCGACCATCGTGGGGTGGGCGGGGTTGGCGGTGGGTGCGGCGACGGCCTGCACGTCGGCGACCCGGTCGGGGTGCACGCGCACGTACACCGTTGCCGGTGTGCCGTCTGCGCCCAGATGTGCTTGCGCCCGCGGGCCGCCGACGAGTGCGCTGGAGTCGATCTCGGGTGCCAGTTCGTCAGGCTGGAGGATCCCGGACACCTGGTACCAGTCGCCGGTGAGGCCCTTGCCGGTCAGCCAGACCCGGTCCCCGGGGGCGGTGACGCCCAGCCTGGCGGCGGCCGCGTCACCGAGGACCACCACGGGCAGGTTCTGCGAGGCGGCGTCGAGCCAGCGCCCGGCGCGCAGTGTCGCGTGCAGGGCGTCCAGCAGGTCCAGCTGTGCGGACAGCACGGTCAGGCTGTTGGTCTGGCCTTCCGGCACGAGGTCGTTGCGGTAGACGGACGCCTTGGTCGCGCCGGTGGCGGTGACCTTCTGCACGGGGGCGATGTTGCCCAGCATCACCGGCGCTTCCGGAGGCAGCGGCACGAGCCGCTGGGAGGCGTCCTTTCCCGGCGCGACGGTGATCAGGTTGCTGCCGAGCCGGTCGAGACGGTCCAGCAGGTGCGCCTGGTTGGACGCCGAGATGCCGGTGACCGCGACGACGGCGGCGATGCCCAGGGCGATGCCGAGCGCGGACAGCGCCGAGCGCAGCCGGCGGGTACGGGGGCCCAGCAGGCCCAGCCGCAGCAGGTCGGACGGGCGCAGCCGGACCGGACGGGGCAGTGCGTCGAAGTCGCTTGGGGTGCGGAGGTTCACCGGGCACCGCCCCCGGCCGCCGCCGCGGCGCCGCACTCGTCGAACGCGATGCGTCCGTCCTGGATGCCGACGCGGCGTGGGAACGACGCCGCCAGCTCCCGGTCGTGGGTGATGACCACCACCGTGGTGCCGTCCTCGTTCAGCTCTCGCAGCAGGTCGACGACGGACGCGCCGGAGGCGCTGTCCAGTGCCCCGGTCGGTTCGTCCGCCAGCAGGAGCGCGGGACGACCGGCGACCGCGCGGGCGATCGCCACCCGCTGCTTCTCCCCGCCCGACAACTGCTCCGGGCGGTGGTCCAGGCGGTGACCGAGCCCGACCCGCCGCAGCACCTCCACCGCACGCCGGCGCCGGACGCGGGCGCTCTCGCCGGTGTACAGCAGCCCGGTGGCCACGTTCTCCACGCAGCTCAGCCCGGCCAGCAGGAAGAACTGCTGGAAGACGAAGCCGATGCGGTGCGCCCGCAGCGCGGCGACCTGCCGCTCGCGCAGGTCCGCCAGGTCGTGTCCGTCCAGGCTGATCCGGCCCGCGGTGGGGCGCTCCAGGGTGCCGATCAGCGACAGCAGGGTGGACTTCCCCGAGCCCGACGGGCCGACGACGGCCAGCAGTTCGCCGCGGTTCACGAGCAGGTCGATGCCGTGCAGGATGCGCAGCGGGGCCGCGTCCCCGTACTCCTGGACGACGCCTCGCAGTTCCAGTACCGGGTCGGTCCCGGCGGCGGAGCGTGCGGCCGGGAGGGTGGCGTCGGTGGTCACGACGGCACCACCACCCGGTCGCCCTCGCGGACGTCTCCGGTGATCTCGGCGCGGGCGTTGGCGACCAGGCCGACCTTGACCGGGGCCAGGACCGGCGCCGCGCCGTCGTGGACCACCTGTACGCCGTAGCCGCCCTCGGCGAGGGCCAGCAGGGCGGTGACCGGCACCACCAGGACGTCCTGTGCGCTGCGGTCGGTGACGGTGACGGTGACGCCGGGCTGGACGTTCTCCAGCGCCTTGCGGACGGTTTCCTGGTCGGTGACCGTGATGGTGACGGTGGCCTTCTGGTTGCCGCCGTTGCCGCCCGAGCCGCCGTTTCCCGTGCCGCTCTGTCCGTCGCTGGTGCGGGTGAACCCGCGCACCCGGCCCTGCACGGTGCCGCCACCGGTGAGTTCCAGTGCGACGGTGCTGCCCGGTGCGAACTGCGGCAGCTGGTCGTCCTCGGGCTGCACCGTGGCCACCACCTCGGGGCCGGTGACCTTCAGCACGGTGGTGTCGGCGAGCTGCTGGCCGAGTTTGGCGGTGATCTCCTTCACCCGCACCTCGGGCATCGGCAGCACCACCACGCGGCCGGTTTCGACCTTTCCGGTCTGTTCCAGGCCGAGCGACTTCTGCCAGCGTTTGACCGCGACGGCGGTGGCCGCGGTGAACTTGTCGTCGACGGTCAGGCCCAGACCGCTCGCGTGGCCGAGGTCCACCAGGTTGCGCTTGAGCTGCTTGACGTCGGGGCCGTCGGGCACGTTCTCGGCGAGTTCGCGCCACAGCGGCCGCTCGCCGGTGAGCAGCACCACGGGTCTGCCGTCCACCTCCCACACCGCGCCGCCGGCCTTGATCACCTCGCCGGGCGCGGGGAGCCTGGTCACCGTTCCGCGGCCCTGCCCGGTCACCTCCACGCCGGTGCCGTAGTCGAGCCTGCCGCCCAGACGCATGCCGGAGGAGAGCGAGGTGCGCTGCACCACGGCCGTGCCGGTGCCGGCCTTCGGCTGCCCGGTCACGGTGTCGTGCGAGCGCCACGGCTGCGCGACCACCGTCACACCCCCGCCCGCCACCGCCACGACCACGAGCAGCGCGATGGCGGAGTTGCGCAGCCGTCGGCCCCGGCGGCGGGACCGAGGCGCGTCCGCGTCCGGGCCCGACGTCGTATCGAGGTCGCGGGTGTCGTCGCCCATGGCCCCGCTCACCGTCCCTCCTTGCCCAGCGAGGTGACGCCCACGTCTTGGAAGTCCTTGCCGCAGACCGCGTACGCCCGCTCGAACGCGGCCGGGTCGATGTCGACCGCGATGGCCACATTGCCGCCGAACTTGGCGTCAGGGTCAGGTACCTGACCTATCGTCAATTCGTTGTTGCGCAGGCAGACGGCGAGCTGCCGGGCCCGCTCCACCATCTTGGGCAGGTCCTTGTCGGCGATCTGCCGCATGCCGGGCACCTTGGCGTCGCATGCGGTCATGGCCTTCTCCATGGCGGCGGCCCCGGCGTCCGCTGCCGAGCCCGATCCGGCCTCCCCGGCCCCTGCGGCCGGCCACTCGACCTGCCCCTGCTTGTTGACCTGCACGGAGGTCTGGCCGGCTTCGTGCATGCACTGCACCCACGCCTGCTTGATCGCGCCCTCGTCCTGCGGCTTGACCGTGCCGGTGCCGGTCCCGGCGACCCTCGGCGCGGCGTCCGTGCCGGACGAACAGCCCACCACGACCAGGACCCCGGCCATGGTGGCCAGAACCGCCCCCGCCGCCCGGCTCACCGTGCGCTTCATCACATACCTCCGGATGCTGACAGATCCCCGGTACCGCCAACCGGCGTCCGATGCACCAGGTGTACGCGCGCACCGGTTGGCCCCCGGTCATCCGCGGCCAACCCGCGGCTAACCGGCGTGCGGCGAGACTGGAACGGAACCCGGCACGGTCACACGACACACGGAGCGGAGCTGAGCGGCAGATGATGAAGGTGCTGATCGTCGAGGACGAGGAAGAGCTGGCCGAGATGATCGCGGACGGCCTTCGCGGCGAGGGCATGAGCGCCGACGTCGCCCACGACGGCGCCACCGCGCTGCAGATGGCCTCCGCCACCTCCTACGACGTCCTGGTCCTCGACCGCGACCTCCCGGTGATCGGCGGCGACGCCGTCTGCCGCACCCTGAACGCCGCCGGCTACCCGGCCCGCGTCATGATGCTCACCGCCGCCGGCACCCTGTCCGACATCGTCGACGGCCTCGGCCACGGCGCCGACGACTACCTCACCAAACCGTTCTCCTACCTCGAACTGGTGGCCCGCCTGCGCGCCCTGGGCCGCCGCGGCCCAGCCGGCTCGCCCACCGTGCTGGAACGCCACGGCGTGCGCGTGGACACCGTGCGCCGCCTCGCCGAACGCGACGGGCGGCTGCTGCGGCTGACCCCGAAGGAACTGGGCGTACTGGAGGCGCTGCTGGAAGCCGACGGCGGCGTCCTCACCCCGGCGCAGCTGCTCGACGCGGCCTGGCAGACCCCGCCCGAGTCGCGCAGCGCCGTCAAGGTCACCGTCCACCAACTACGGCGCAAGCTCGGCGAACCGCCCGTGATCGAGACCGTGCCCGGCTTCGGATACCGACTGTGAAGGCCGTCCGCTCCGGCCGTCGACCCCGCCTCCGTCTCCGTCTCCGCCGGGACGGTGGCCGGGGGCCGACCATCCGCACCCGCCTGGCACTGCTCAACACCGCCGTACTGATAGCCGGAGGCAGCGCGCTGCTCGCCCTGAACTGGGCCAGCGCGCACCAGGTACTGGACCTCCACCGCGAAGTCGTCCAGCCCACCACCGTCCAACAGCCCACCGCCCCGCCCGACACACCCGCCGCGCCCGCCGAAACGGCGCTGAGCGTCGAAGCGGCCCAGACCGCTCCCGCCGCCCGGTTCGAGGACTTCCGCGACGCGGTACTGCACGACCTGCTCACCCGGTCCCTGCTGGTCCTCCTCGCCGTCGCCGCGCTGTCGCTGATCGCCGGCTGGTGGGTGGCCCGCCGCTCCCTCGCCCGCATCGGCAAGGTCACCGCGACCGCCCGGCACATCAACGACGCCAACCTGCACGACCGACTCGCCCTGGTCGGGCCCGACGACGAGGTCAAGGAACTCGCCGACACCTTCGACGCCATGCTCAACCGCCTGGAACGCGCCTTCGCCGACCAGCGCCGCTTCACCGCCCAGGCCTCACACGAGCTGCGCACCCCGATGACCCTGCAACGCACCGCGCTGGAGATCCCCCTCGCCCAGGGCCGCGTCCCCGCCGACCTGGAACCGGCGCTGCGCCGCGCCCTGGCGGCCACCGACCGCAGCGAACGCCTCCTCGCCTCACTCCTGGCCCTCGCCCGCGGCGAGAGCGGCATGCTCGACCCGCACCCGACCGACCTCGCCGACCTCGCCCGCAGTGCCGTCGCCCAGATCGCCGACGAGGCACAGCAGATGAATGTCCACATCGACACCTCGCTGCACCCCGCACCGCTGACCGGCGACCCGGTGCTGCTCGGCCAGCTCGTCCACAACCTCGTGGCCAACGCAGTACGCCACAACCACCCCGGCGGCTCCGTCCGGATCACCACGACCCGCACCGGCGCCCGCAGCACCATCGAGATGTCCAACACCGGGCCGATCGTGGCGGCCGACGACCTGGACGACCTGTTCCTGCCGTTCCGGCGCGGCACCACACCCCACCGGACCGGCTCGGGCCTCGGCCTGGCCGTCGTACGGGCCATCACCCACACCCACCATGGCACCCTGGCCGCCCACCCCAACCCCGACGGCGGCCTCACCCTGCGCGCCGAACTGCCCGACCAGCACGCCACCGACTGAACACGCGGGCCGAATCCGCTGGACCCGCGTAGGTCCGTATCCGACGGTCCGGCTGGGGCCCCACCCGGGAGCCTCTGACCGGGCTCTCGGAATTCTTCGGGCCGGCCAGCTCCGCAAGGCGCGCGTGGATCGGCTCGGCGCTGTCGGACACGGTGCAGCCCTCCTTCCGGTCCGCGCCAGAGCCCGAGATGGCGGCACCAATAGTTCAGGTTTGTACCATATGACATGCTTCGAGATGTCTCATCCTGAGAAGGGAACCGACCATCCATGGATCGCCCCTTCGTGCCGCCGCGTACTCCAGCGTCGCGTCTTCCAAGGGGAGGACGCCCAGCCGAACAGTCGCTCGGCCAGTGCGCAGCCGCAGCCACATGCCGCCCTGAATGCCTCCTGGAGCCGGCCGAGAATGCCGCCACGGGTAGCCGACGAGTCCAGGCGCAAGAAGGCCGAGCCTGCCCATTGCGCCGGCCAGGAACCTCCCGTCCGGTGTTCTCGCGAGCACGCCGGCATCCGTAATGCCCCCGCATCACTGGTCTCATCCGAATCCGTCGAGGAGCCCGTGGCCCTGGTTCAAACGCCTCTGCCCCAGGAGGGGGCGCGCCCTCTCGCAACCGCCGGTGCCTGTCGGCTGCACGATCCGGAGGTTTCTGGCGATGCGTCAGAATGGCTCGACGCCCAGCGGCGTTGCCGAGCAGATCACCGGAGGTACGGCTTCATGACCCGCTACAGCGTCGACCCCGACCGGCGCGAGCTGATCGCGACCTGGGGAACGGGCGAGGGCGATCTCGCCACCCGCATCGCCGCCGTCCCGGCCGGCACGGATACGGCCGCGCTGATGCGGCTGGCCCGCGCGCTCACCCACCTGTCCGAGGCCGCGTGGCGCACCTACACCCACCCCGCCAGCGCCGCCTCCTCCATCGAGCCCAACTCCGAGGGCTGGCGCCGCGCGGAAGAACGCAAGGCGTTCGACGAGGTCCCCGGCGCCATCACGCGGCCCAACCTCCCCCAGGACGGCATGCTCGACGTCGAATACAGTCCCCTGGTCGAATCCGCCCACCGCGCCGGCCGCGCCCTGCACGCCATCGGCAACGCGGACCTCACCGACGCCGTCCTCGCCGAAGTCGGCACCGAACTCGCCGCGGTGGACAACGCCGAACTCGGCGACCTCACCGGCCGCGCCCACCAGGCCGTCGTCCTCAGCCGCGAAAGTGCCTCCCCCGTCCAGGTCGCCGCCGCCGACCGCCTCCTCGAACAGAACCCCTTCGGCCCCGCCGCACTGTTCACCGATATCGACCCCACCGCCGCGGCCGTCGCCGCAGCCCACTGGCTCGCGGCCGCAGCCGAAGTCACCGCCGAAGCCACCGGCCACTCCCCCACCACCCTGCTCCTCGAAGCCGACGACATCGAAGCCCTCCCCCACGAAACCCCCACCCACGTCCTCGAACTCCTCGAAGCCGGCGCCTCCCCGTACGACGCGGTCACCGGCCTCGTCCGCCACGCCCTCCACATCGCCGACGGCCTCCTCCCCGACCCCGCCGGCCTGCGCGAACAACTCGAAGACCTCGACGACACCATCACCGAACACACCGGCCCGGACACCGACCCCGAGGACACCGGCCTGCGCCTGACCCCACTCGACCCCCAACGACCCGCCCCCGACCTCCTCGAAGACCTCCTCGCCGGCATCCACGGCTGCTGGCTCATCCACCAGGAATACGACGACCTCGACAAAGAGGACAGCTTCAGCGACGACGATCAAGACGACAAGCACACCGAACAACCCGGCATCGACCGCAGCCGATTCACCCGCCTCGTCCGCGAAGCCGCAGCCGCCAACCGCGACCGGCTCGTCTAACCGACCTGCGTCGGCCACAGAAGCCAGCCGACGATCAGCTGCCCGCAGGCCCCTTGTCGCTGGCCAAGGGAGACCCGCAGGTCACGATCAAACTCTGGGGCCGGTGGTCGCACGGTGGTCGCCCCGCCGACGCACACTGGAGGTGAGGACGACTCGCGCACAATCATTCGAGACGATCACCATGCGCTGCTCACCGAACCCCTCAGACGGCCGGGACCGGGGACGCGTCTACCGGCGCTGCGGCTGCCGTGACGACCACCGCCGCCAGCTCGGCACCACCTGCCCCCGACTCGCCGCCGACCCCCACCACGGCACCTGGGCCTTCGCCGTCGACACCCCGCCCGTCGACGGCCACCGCCGCACCATCCGCCGCACCGGCTTCCCCGACGAAATCAAGGCCCGTATCGCACTGCGGCGCTTCAACGAGGGCCTGGCCCTGTGCGTCATCACCGACCCCAGGCAGCGCACCGCAGACTACCTCCGGGACTGGCTGGACGAGCGGGAGCTCCACCTCAAGCCCACCACCATGGCCCGCTACCGCGCCTACGTCGAACAGGACCTCATCCCCGCCCTCGGCCAGATCCCCCTGATCGACCTCACCCGCCAGCACCTGCGGGCCTTCGTCACCGAGCAGCTACGACGAGGCCGCGGCAAAGTGACCGTCCACCGGATCATGGCAGCCCTCTCCAGCGCCCTCAGCTCAGCCGTCACCGACGAGCGCCTGGCCCGAAACCCCGCCAAACCCCCGCTCCTCGCCCGCCCCGCCTCCGCCCCCAGACACCTGTGGACCGAGGAACAGACCGCGCGCTTCCTGCGCTTCACCCACATCACCGACCCTCTCTACGCCGACCTCGCCGAACTCATGATCGGCTCCGGCATCCGCAAGGGCGAAGCGCTCGCCCTGCACTGGGACGATGTCCACCTGCCCGAACGCGTCTTCTTCATCCGCAACACCCTCTCCGCCGTCGACAACAACCAGATCCTGCTCACCACGCCGAAAACCAAGGGCAGCAAGGCATGGGTCGCCCTGTCCGACCGCGTCGTCGACGCCCTCGAAGACCGGGCCGGCACACGAGCGTTCGGCCAGATCACCCCCGCTGGCGGCTACGTCTTCCACCGCCACGGCCGCCCCCTGCACCCCAAGAGCGTCCTCGACCGCTTCCACCTGCTCTGCGACAAGGCCGGCGTCCCCCGCATCGCCCTGCACGACCTACGCCACCTCACCGCCAGCTTCGCAACGGCCGCAGGCGTCCCCCTGCCCGTCACCTCCAAGACCCTGCGTCACCGCCCCCTGTCCACCAGTGCGAACATCTACACGGACCTGACCTTCCTCGCCGCCCGCGCAGCCGTCGACGCCGTCGCCTGGGTCCTCAACAACGCCGACCGCGCCGCCCTCGGTCGGCCCGCCTGCCGCGCCCGGCGCCCCTGGCATCAGAACCCGCGCCCGCACCGGAAACTGCCCGCACACCAGCAGACACGAACAGAAGAATCCTCAGCGGCCTGGCCTATGTGGCCCGGAGACCACCATGCGACCACCAGCTGACCAGGCAACAGAAAGAGCCGGCACTCGGTTTCCCAAGTACCGGCTCTCACAACCGACTTCGCAGTCGGGACGACAGGATTTGAACCTGCGACCCCTTGACCCCCAGCACCGAGTCGATATGACATGCCGTCAGCGTCCACTTCGTGCACAAGCGCCCGTTATGGCCCATGGGCGCCCATCAGGTCTGGTCCCAAAGTGGTCCCAGGCGCCGCCACCTCTCCCCAGTTACTGCCAGCGACGGGAACCTGATGATCATTCAGAGGCGGTCTTCGGGAGCGCCCGTCAGCCCCGGTGGCCACGGCGCAGGCCAGCGTGCCGGATTGGCTCGTGCGGGCGGATCACGGTCGCTTACCCATCGGCTACGGATCGTGATCTTCCGGGCGGTGTGTCGTCTGGAGCGTGTCCTGCCCGACTGGCCTCGCCGTGCCTCGCGCACTGCCCCGCACGCTCTGCCAACACGCCCGACCACCCGGCGAATCTTGGACCCGGAATCACCCAGTCCAAGAAGGAGACACCCGTGGCGCAGCGTACGAGCAGGGGCCGGGTCTATCGGTGCGGTTGCCAGGACGAGAACCGGAAGCAGATCGGCCCGTGGCGTCCGCAGCTGATTGCGGACGTCAAGCACGGCAAGTGGACCTATCCCGTCGACCTCGCTCCGGAGGACGGCCGGCGTCGCACCCGCTGACGGGGTGGCTTCGCCAGCCGTGCCGAAGCCGCTCGCGAGATGACTCGAGTTCTGGACGGCGAGCTGCGCGGTGTCTACGAGGACCGCCGCACCACCGTTGCCGACTACCTGCGCGAATGGCTCGCCGCGAAGAAGTTGGAACTTGCACCAAACACCTACGCCGGCTACGAGGCGTGCGTCGAGCGGGACCTGATCCCCGCCTTCGGCCGCTACCTACTGCTGGACCTACGCCCCAAGCACATCGACGCGTAGATCACCGCCCAGCAGAAGGCCGGTCGGGGCCGAGTCACCGTATACCGGGCCGTCTCGACCCTGCGCAATGCCTTGAACGCTGCTGTCCGCTCGTGGCGGCTGCGCTACAACCCCGCCAAGTACTCCGTCCCGCCCAGGCCCCGCTCCGAAGAGCGCACCTGCTGGACACTACCGTGCCGCGAACGCTCCGACCTTGAAGTCGGTGCCGCAGACGCTGAAGACGCCGCCCGGCGAGCCGTTCGCCTTCATCACGTTCACCGTGGTGCCCACGTCCTTGGGCAGCGCGACCTTGACGTGGGACGCCAGCACCGGGCAGGTGTAACGGGCCGACGTGGTGCCCTCGCTGTTCACGTCGTTGTACAGCACGTCCGCCACCACCGCGGCACCCGCCGGGACGTCGACCGCGTCCGAGCCGTCCTTGGAGTTGTCCCCCGAGACCGGGCTCGCCTTGCCCTGGTCGTCGTCGGCGACCACGGTCGTCGGGCCGACGATGGTGCAGGGGGCACCCGAGCTGTTGGTGATCTTGAGGGTCGCGGCGGCGGGCTGCGCGTCACTGGCGTGGCCCGAGGACTGGAGGAACGTCACCGAGGTGTTCTTGGTCGTGCAGGCCGCGGTGACGCCGCCCCCGCCAATGCCGGAGGACGAGTTGCCACCACCGCTCGTGCTCGTCCTGCCCCCGGACGGCGCCGAGGCCGAGTGCGCGGCCGGCGCCGAGGCCGGGGCCGAGGTTGCACCCGACGGGGCGGCTGATGATGCGCTGGTGCCGACGGCGCTGTCCTGCGTGCCGCTGCCGTCGTTGCAGGCGGTCAGGGACAGGGCGAGCGTCGCGACGGCGCCGACGGCGAGCAGGGCGGGACGGGTGGTGGTGCGCATGGCTGGTTCCCCCGGTTCTCGTTCGTGGGTCGCGATCCTGCACGAGGTCGTTTCCCCTTACACGAACCAGGGTGTTGCGGCGCGCTGGCAGATCACTAACGAGCGCGGCGGCGGCGCTAACGCCCGGCTAACGCTCCCGGATCCTGGCGTGTGCCGCCGCGTGCCGACGCCGCAGTTCGGGCAGTTCGTCCTGGTCGGCGATGCGCAGCAGGGCATCGAGCGCGGTGACAGCGCCCGCGTCGTAGCCGGTCTGCTCGGCCTCAAGCGCGGCCTGCGCGAGGCAGCGCCGCCCGGCCACGGTGTCGCCGAGCCCGGCCAGCGCCTCGCCCTGCCAGGTACGCAGGAGCACGCGCCGGGCGACCGCCTCGTGCTCGGGGCCGAGGCCGAGCGCCACCTCGGCCGCCTCGTACGCCTGCCGGTGGCGGCCCGCGCCGAGGTGGATGCGGGCCAGGTGCTGGAGCGCGAGCATCCGGGTATGCGCGTCGTCGGCCTCGGTGGCGAGGGCGAGGGCTCGGGTGCAGGCCGTTTCGGCGGCGCCGGGTTCGTCGTCGGGGAGGGCCGCGGCGAGGTTGACCAGGGCGGTGGCCTCGCCGAGTACGTCGCCTGCGCGGGCCGCGAGTTCGGGCGCGACGCGCAGGTGCCGGACGGCCTCGGCGGTGCGGCCCTCCTCGGCGAGCACCCAGCCGAGCAGGGTCAGGACGCGGGCCTCTGCATAGGGGTCGGCGCAGGCGCGGGCGTCGGCGAGGGCGGCCTCCAGGGTGGGCGCCCAGTCGGCGAGGACCCGCCAGACCACGAGCGGCCACTGGGTCACGGCGATCCGCCAGGCCCGCTCGGGCCGGTCCTCGGCGCGGGCCGCAGCGGCGATCAGGGCGAGGTCGTCGCGTTCGGCGGCGAACCAGCCGAGCGCCTCCTCGCGGCTGGTGAAGTCCCGTACTGCGGGCGGCTGTTGAAAATCATGAGGCTGCATGAAGGCGGGCTCCCCGCCCGGTTCCGCGGCCTCGGACGCGGACAGCGCGGTCGCCACGCAGTGGTCGTACAGGCGCAGCCGGGCCGCGGTGCGGGCAGCCGGGTCATGGCTCTGGCCACGCGCGTAGAGCCGGACCAGATCGTGCAGGACGTAGCAGCCGGGGGCGGTCTCGGTGAGCAGGTGCGCGGCGACCAGGCAGTCGAGGGCGCGGGCCGCATCCGGCGGGGTCGTGCCGGCGAGCGCGGCGGCGCTGAACCGGTCGACGTGTGTGCCCGGGTGATGGCCGAGCGCGGTGAACAGCTGCGCTGCGTCGACGGGGAGGTGGGCGGTGGTGAGCCGCAGCGCGGAGGCGACGCCGATGTCCTCGACGGCGAGCAGCGCGAGCCGCTGGCGCTCGTCGGCGAGCCGGTCGGCGAGGGAGGCGAGGCCGAGGGCGGGGAGTTCCACGAGCCGAGCGGCGGCGACCCGCAGCGCGAGCGGCAGACCACCGCACAACTCGGCCGTACGGCGGGCCGCTTGGGGCTCGGCGGCGGTGCGGCGCTCGCCGAGGAGACGGGTGAGCAGGGCCACGCTGTCGTCGGTGGCGAGGACGTCGAGGGCGAGGATTCGGGCGGCGTCGGAGGCGACGAGACCGGCGAGGCGGGCACGGCTGGTGACGACGGTGACGCAGCCGGGTCCCGTGGGCAGCAGCGGGCGCACCTGGGCGGAGGTACGGGCGTTGTCGAGGACGACGAGCAGACGCAGTTCGGCGGTGAGCGAGCGGAACAGGGCACCGGCGGCGTCCGCCGACTCGGGCATCCGGCGCGGTGGAACGTCGAGAGCGACGAGGAACTCCCGCAGCAGCTCGGCCGGTTCGGGGTCCGAGGTGTCACTGAACCCGCGCAGATCCGCGTAGAGCGTCCCATCGGGGAAGTCGGAGTGCCGGCCGGCCGCCCAGCGCACGGCCAGTGCGGTCTTGCCGACCCCGGCGGGCCCGGTGACCACGACGACCGGCCCGTCAGGTCCGGCCGCGGCCGCGGTCAGCGCGGCGCTCTCGGCGGTGCGGCCGTGGAATCCGCGCGGGGTACGAGGCAGCAGGTTGGGCCGGAACTGAACTGGTTCCAGAGCCGGTTGGGGCGCATCGGCTCGGGCCACGGGGGCGCTGTCGGGGCCGAGGGCGAGGGTGAAGGCGGCGGTCAGCTCGGCGCCCGGAGCGACGCCGAGCTCGTCGGAGAGGACCTGGCGGGCGCGTTGGTAGGCGTCCAGGGCCTCCGAGGAACGCCCCGCATGGTGCAGCGCCTCGACCAGCCGGGCGGCCAGCGGCTCGCGCAGCGGATGGGCCCCGGTCTCCGGCCGCAACAGCTGGACAGCGCGCTCGTGTTCACCGCCCACGACGTACGTGTCGGCGAGCAGCTCGACCGCTGCGAGCCGCGCCTCGTCCAAGGTGTGCGCGGCGGAGCGAAGCAGCGGCGACGGGTAGGCGCCGGCCAGCGCGGGGCCCTGCCACAGGTCGAGCGCCTCGGTGAGCAGCGCAGCCCTGTCACCGGGGTCGGTGGCACGGCGGGCGAGCGCCACAAGACCCTCGAAGCGGTGGGCGTCGAGCAGCGTCTCCGGCAGTTCCAGGTGGTACGCGGAGCCGCGCGTGCTCAGCTCGACGCCGTACGCCGATGCGTCGACGCCCGCCAACAGTGCCCGCAGGCGCGAGACATGGCCTTGGATCACGGTGCGGGCGTGCAGGGGGGGTTCATCGTCCCACAGCGCCTCGGTGAGTGTGTCGACGGAGACCGCGACATTGGCCCGCAGCAACAGCATCGCGAGCAGGCTGCGCCGCTTGGCGGGCCCGAGCGGCAACGGCCCATCGCTCCCGCTGACCGACACGGGGCCGAGGACCTGGAACTCCATGGACGGAACCCTATCTTCCGAGGGCTACTGGGGATCGGGACGTCGAACCGTACGGATACCGCGCTGCTCCGTCACCGACCAGGTCGGGCCGGTCGGCGGCGGAGGCGATGGGACGAGGGAGCAGGGCTCGGCGGTGAGGGCGGTGGCTTTGACGGACCGGGCCAGGTGGCGCGGTCCATCTCGCCGGCGCGGCGATAGACGGCCACTGACATCGGGTCAGGGGGTGCTGGTGAGCGCGGCCCAGAGGGTGTCGGCGGTGAGGGTGCGGGCCAGACCAGCGGCCCAGGTGGTCTCGTCGCCGTCCTCGTCGCGCCAGGACCACAGGCGGGTGGTGGCGAGGTGAAGCGGGTGGAGCTTGGTGATGCCGATGGCACCGTGCAACTGGTGGGCGATCCGGGCGATCTCGGCAGCCGAGGCGGATGCCTGGGTCTTCGCGCCGGCGATGGCGAACCGGGCGGCCGCAGTGCCAGCGTCCAGCGGGGCGGCGGCGGCCTGGACGGCGGCGCGGACCAGCGCGGCTTCCTCGATCAGCTTCGCTTCCTCCTGCTTGACGGCCTGGAAGCGGCTGAGCGGGCGGCCGAACTGGGTGCGCGCGGTGGTGTGCGCGACCGTCAGCTCGACACAGCGCTGGCCGGCTCCGGCGATCAGGGCCGCCCGGGCCAGAGCCGCCCGCAACTCGGCCTCCTCGAGGAGCTCGCGGGGAATCCGGCGGACCTGCGCGGCGGGGATCTCGACGCTGGCGAGGTGCAGGTCGTCGCGCGCTTCCTCGGCCAAGTTGGCGCCTGGGGCGAGGACTGCCTGGTCCGGGGTGAGGGTGAACAGGACCGGGCCGAAGGGGGCGTTGGCGAGCACCACCACGGCGGTCGCGGCGCGGGCCCAGGGGACGCGGCGCAGGGTCCCGGCGACCAGCAGGGTGTCGTCCTCGCCCGCGCTGCCGGCCGAGCCGACGGCCGAGGCGGCCGGGTGCGCGTGGCGGATCGTCAGCTGGGGGGCGATGGCGTAGGTGAGCGGGCCCTCGGGCACCGACAGGCCGGCACGGCGCAGCAGTGGGCGGGCGACCAGGGCGGTCTCGGCGAACGGGGCGGGGACGGTGCGGCGGCCGGCTTCCTGGACGGCGGCGAGGAGTTCGGCGGTGCTGGCGTCCGGGGTGGGGAGGGGCACGGTCTGGGAGTCGGTGGTGTTGGTGACGGTGACGATGGCGTCCGGGTCGGCGAAGAAGGCGGTGGTGTCGTAGTCGTCGGCGGGGACGGCGGGGGTGCTGGTGTCGATGGTGTGGGTGTTCATCGGTGCTGCTCCAGTCCACGAGTGATGATGCCGCGAAGGATTTCGTTGGTGCCGCCGCGCAGGGTGTAGCCGGGGCTGTGCAGGAGGGCGAAGGCGAGCAGTTCGGCGTGGCTGCCGGGGGTGGCGTGCGGGTCGGCCGGGGTGGGCAGGATGCTGCGGACGGAATCGACCAGCGCGCCCTCCAGGCGGGTGCCGAGGTCCTTGACCAGAGCGGCCTGGGTATCGGGCGAGGCGCCGGCGTCCAGTGCAGCGGCAACGCCGAGGGAGAGCTGGCGGATGCTGTGCAGGCGGGCGGTCAGGATGCCGACCTGGGTGAGCTGTTCGGCGGTCATGGCGCGCTGGTCGAGCTCGCGCAGCAGGGAGACCAGAAGGGGGAAGGTGGACAGGTAGCGCTCCGGCCCGCTGCGTTCGAAGGCGAGTTCGCCGGTGACCTGCTTCCAGCCGTCGCCCTGCTGTCCGAGGAGCATGGCCTCCGGGACGTGGACGCCCTCCAGGTGGAAGGCGTTGAAGCGGTGCTCTCCGCTCATCAGGTGGATCGGCTCGATCCGCACGCCCGGGGCGCGCAGGTCCACGATGAACTGGCTCAGGCCGGCGTGCTTGTCCTCGGCTTCCTCGGTGCGGGCCAGCACGATGGCGTAGTCGTTGGCGTGGGCGCCGCCGGTCCACATCTTGGTGCCGGTCAGCCGCCACCCGTCTGCGGTGCGTTCGGCGCGGGTGCGGACGGAGGCGAGGTCGGAGCCGCTGCTCTTCTCGCTCATCCCGATGGAGAAGAAGCACTTACCGGCGGCGATCCGGGGCAGGAAGAAGCGGCGCTGCTCCTCGGTGCCGTGCTGCAGGATGGACGGGCCGGCCTGCCGGTCCGATACCCAGTGCGCGCTGACCGGGGCGCCGGCGGCCAGGAGATCCTCGATCACCACGTAGCGCTCCAGGAAACCGCGCCCGGCACCGCCGTACTCGGTGGGCAGCGCCATGCCGACCCAGCCGCGTTCGGCGAGGCGGCGGGTGAACGCGGGGTCCCAGCCGGCCAGCCAGGAGTCGGGGCGGCCGAGCACGGTACCCCGGGCGCGCTCCTCGTCGAGGAAGTCGCGTACATCGAGGCGCAGCTGCCGGGCCGATTCGGGCAGGACGGCCTCGGGAAATCCGAGCGGGGAAATTGTCGCCGTGGGCATGGTTCGCTCCGGAATGGTCGATGGGGATTCGGTCTCGGGAAATCCAGTGGATCGGGTCAGTTGGCGGAGTGCAGCAGCGCGGGGTCGAAGCCGGCCTGGCCGAGGACCTCGTCGGTGTGCTGGCCGATGGCCGGGCAGGGCCGCAGCGGCGGTTCGGGGTCGGCCGAGTAGCGGACCGGGCGACCGATGACCCGGTAGCGGCCCTCGGTGGGGTGGTCGGCCTCGTAGAGCAGGCCCCCCTCTCGGGCGTAGGCGGTGGTGGCGGCGGACTCCAGGTCGAGCACCGGGGCGGCGGCGATGCCGACCCGATCGCAGAACTCCTGCCATTGGGCGCTGGTGTGGTTCGGCGTCAGTTCCGCCATCAGCCGGTAGAGGTCGTCGGCGCGGTGGGCCCGGTCGGGGCCGGTCGCGAAGCGAGGGTCGTCGGCCAGTTCGGGACGGGCGACGAAGGCGGTGAAGTCCCGCCAGTTGCGGTCGCTCTGCGGCAGGATGCACATCCAGCCGTCGGCAGTGCGCTGGGCACGGCGCTCGGGGCTGAGCGAGCGGGTCGAGCCGAACGCGCCGTCGGGCTCCAGGCTGGCCGCGCCCAGGTGCTCGACCAGGTTGAAGGCGAGCATGGTGTCGACCATCGGGACCTCGATGTGCTGACCGGTGCCGCCGTGTTCCCGGTAGTGCAGCGCGGCCAGCACCGACTGGGCGATCTGCATGCCGCAGATCTTGTCGGCCAGCACGGTCGGCACGTAATGCGGCTGGCCGGAGACCTGGTGGTTGAGCCAGACCAGACCGCTGGTCGCCTGGATGATGTCGTCGTAGGCGGCGTGGGTGCCGTGGCTGCTGTCGCTGCGGAAGCCCTGTGCGTTGGCGTAGATCAGGCCGGGATTGACGGCCGCGACCTCGGCGTAGTCCAGGCGCAGCCGGGTCAGGGCCTGCGGGCGCAGGTTGGTGATGAAGACGTCGGCGGTCCGCAGCAGGGCGAGCAGGGCGTCGCGGCCGTGCGGGGCCTTGAGGTCGATGGCGACGCTGCGCTTGTTGCGGTTCAGGTTGAGCGCGGCGCCGCCCATACCGGGGTGGCGCAGCGGCGGGTAGTGGCGGGTCATGTCACCGGTCGGCGGCTCAACCTTGATCACGTCCGCGCCCAGGTCGCCGAGCTGCTGGGCGGCGTACGGGGCCATGATCACGCTGGCCAGTTCGACGACGCGGACTCCGGCGAGGAGTCCTCGCCCGGACGGACCGCTGGGCTCCTGGGTCATCTGCTGGTACCTCCTGAAATGTCGGGTGAAGGGCGGGCGGCCGGCGCCGCGTTGCCTCGTTCCGCAATCCAGGAAACCCGCGGGGAATCGGCACCGTCCAATACGAGTTGGGCGCCGGATCGATAGGGCGGAGGATATTCACGCGGCGCCGGCTCGGGTCATATGGGCGCGGATATCGGTGATTCGGGGAATCCGTATTGGACGGTGCGGCGCCGGACCGGCTGTTCTGGTGGAGGCCGCCCGACCGGGTCGGCCGCCGCGGCACACGCGGCTCGTCATCTCCGGAAGGAGAGTCGGACATGGCAATCGATCCGGCGCAGCGGACCAGTGCGGCGCACCGGGCCCTGGAGGGCCTGTACCGCGAGTTGGGGATCACGGCGGCGGACACGGGCGGCACCGTGAGGATCCAGGGGGCTGACCCGGTGACGCCTTCGGTGCACCGGATCGGCGACGCCGCGGCAGCTGCCCTGGCCGCCCTGGGCACCGAGGCCGCCGCGCTCCACCGGGAGCGCGGCGGCGCGGCGCAGGACGTGACCGTCTCGGTGACGGCGGCGGTGCGCCAGCTGATGGCGGTGTTCTTCACCCGGATGCGGGGCGTGCCGGTCCATCGCTTGCAGGAGGACCCCAACCTGCTCGGCAACAGTGACTTCTACCGGGCAGCCGACGGCCGGTTCGTCTACGTGCTCCTCTCCTACCCGCACCTGCGTGACACCGCCTGCCGGGTACTGGACTGCCCGCCGGACCGCGAGCGGATCGCCGCCGCCGTCGCCCAGTGGGACGCGCTGGAACTGGAGGAGGCCATCTGCACCCTGGGCGGCACCGCGATCGCAGTGCGCACCCGGGAGGAATGGCAGCGGCATCCACAGGGGCGGCTGCTGCAGGACGGCCCACTGATCCGGATCGAGAAGATCGGGGAGAGCGCGCCGGAGCCGTTCTCGGCGTTCCCGCCGAAGCTGTCCGGCGCGGCGGACCGGGACCTGCCGCTGGCCGGGGTGCGGGTGTTGGACAACACCCATGTGATCGCCGGCCCGATCGGCGCGCGGATCGCCGCCGAACTGGGCGCCGACGTGCTGCACATGTCCTCGCCCGACCATCCGGACCCGACCGGGATGATCGTCGAGACCGGCATCGGCAAGCGGGCCGCCTTCTGCGACCTGCTCGACCCGGCCCAGGCCGCCGCCTTCCGGTCCGTGCTGGCCGGCACCGACCTCTACGTCTGCAACTACCTGGGTCTGGACGCCAAGGGCTTCGGCCCGGCGGCACTGGCCGAGCAGCGGCCCGGACTGGTCGTGCTGGACTTCCTCGGCTGGGGAACCGAAGGGCCGTGGGCGGCACGCGGCGGCTTCGACCAACTGGCCTCCGCTGCCACGGGTTTGGCAGCCGACGAGGGCTCGGTCGACGCTCCCCGGCTGCCCCCGACCTACCTTCTGAACGACTACCTAGCCGCAGTGCTCGGGGCCGCGGGCGCGCTGGAAGCGCTGCGCCGCCGGGCCCGGGAGGGCGGCAGCTACCGGGTGCACGTCGACCTGGCGAAGGTCTGCATGTGGGTGCAGGACCTCGGGCTGCTCCAGCGCGCGGGCGTGGTCGAGCTGCCCGCCCCCGACCCGGCGCACGACCAGGCCGAACTGGTCACCGTGCGGGGACCGTTCGGAGAAGTGTGCTACCTGCCGACCCAGGTGCGCTACTCCACGCTGGCACCGCGCCTGTCCCGCACCGCCGAGCCGCTGGGCGCATCGGAGCTCATCTGGTGACCACAGTCCGGCGCGTCGGCCTCCTCCTGCGGGTGCACCGTTGCGGGGCCCTCGATCTCGGGGCGGTGGCGCTCCATCAGCTCCAGCAGGGTGGCGACGGCCGGATCGGCGTTCGGACGGCTCAGCGCCGCGACCGTGGTCACCAACCGGTCGCCGCCCTCGATCGCGACGAAGCGGATCATCGGGTGACCGAGCGCCGCGACCCGCTCCGGGACGAAGCAGACGCACACCCCGGCCGCGGTGTAGCCGAGCATGCTGGTCAGGTCCTCGGCCTGGGCACGGGTGCGCAACTCGAAACCGGCCTTGCGACAGGCGTCCTCGATCAGCGCCCGGATCCGGGGCATGGCCGGCTGCGCGGCGGTCACGAACTCCTCGTCCCGCAGCCGGGCGAGCGGCACCGACCCGGCCCCGGCGAGTGGATGGTCGCACGGGACGGCCAGCACAGTGCTCTCCTCGGCCGCCTCCCGCACCTCCAGACCCGCCAGGTCGGAGACCGGCAGCCGGACCAGCGCCAGGTCCGCCACCCCTTGCCGGACCTGCTCGCACAGCTCGGCGGACGACCGCTGACGGACATCCAACCGCACGCCCGGCAACTCCCGGGCGGCCATCGCGAGCAACCGGGGCAGGTGCCAGTACCCCAGGCTGCTCACGTAGCCGAGCCGAACCGTGCCCTCGACGCCCTTGGATATCCGACGGACCCGAGCCACCGCGGCCTCCTGCGCCTCCAGCATCCGCTTGGCGTCGGCCGCGAAGGCCGCCCCGGCCACCGTCAGCCGCACTCCCCTGCTGGTGCGCTCGAGCAACAGCACTCCAAGGCCGCGTTCCAGGCGCTGGATCGCCTGACTGAGTGGTGGCTGACTCATCGACAAGCGCCGGGCGGCATGCCCGAAATGCTGCTCCTCGGCGAGTACCACGAACTGCTCCAGCAGGCGAGGGGTGAGCTCCATGACCGTCAACCCTAGGGCGCGGTTCACACACCGAACAAGGACAGGGGACACGCGGGCGATCTTCTTCTCGTTGACCCGAACGCCGGCCTCCCGCAGTTCGGAGGTCACGCGCGGTGAGCCGTAGGAGGTGACCCCCGGAACGTGGGCTGCAGGCTGGCGCATCTCCTGCACCAGCCGAATCGCCACGATGCAGGGTGCCGGGCGATGGCGCGCGCCTCGGTCACCGCGCTCGCCCTCCGGCCCCGATTTCTACCTCGAGCACCTCAAGCGGCTGACCGCCAACGGCATCCAGCCGCACTTCATGCTCGCCAACCTGCCCCAGCTGGAGACCGTCGAACGACTGATCCGCGCCGGCCTCTACACCGGCCCGCTCAACCTCAACTACGTCGCCATCGGCGGCGGCGCGTCCGCGTTCCGCCCCGCCGATTTGGTCGAGCTCGCCCACGCTGCGGCTGCTCGGAGGTCCTCGTTGGTGAACCACAGATCTCGGAGCGGGGTTTCGATCCGCGGCGTCGGGAGTCTGCTGGTTCGACGGGGGGCCGAGCCGGTCTCGGGCTCTCGGCCGAACAGGACGGGTGCACGGCGGGCGGCATCGACGACCATGTCGGTGACCAGGGTGTAAGCGAGGTGCTTTTGGTCGGTGGGCAGGTTGTTCCACGTCCGGCCCACGGTCGCCGAGGTGCTGGGGATGACCTGTTCGCCGATCATGTCGGCGTCCTGGAAGTCCTCGATGGACTCCATCGACTCCGCGGCCAGGTCGATGGCGAGGGCGAGCAGGTCCTCGTCGGTGTACGGCGGGGCCTCGGGCCGAGCCGAGGGCTGGTCGGTCGCCGTGTTCTCGGGCCTGTCGTTCGTGGCCTGCTCGCCGAGGTGCTCCAGCAGTTCGTCATCCAGCCAGTCGCGGTCGCGCGTCAGCGGCGTGGGGTCAGTGAGCGCGCGGGCGAGCGCATCGACGACGACGGTGGGGGTGCCGGTCGTCGCCATGGCCTGCCAGTAGGGTGGGTATCCGCCGTTGTCGCGGGGCCCGATCTCGACGTACAGGTGGGGTCGGGACATGAGGTCGAGCGCATCGCCGGGCGGGTCGATGCGGATCTGGACGCGGGCGAGCCGGTCGGGGGCTTCCAGGTCCAGTTCGCCGTTGCGGTAGGTGCTGCGCCATCCGGCGTCCCGGAGGGTGCGGATCAGGGTCCGGCGGTCGGCGGGGGCCTTGAGCGCGGGGTGGCTTTCGCCGGTCCAGTCGATGCCGGAGCCGGTGCGGGCGAGTTCCTCGGCTACGGCCGTGACGAACTCGGGCGGGGTCTGCTTGGAGAAGCCTGCCTGCCACTGGGGCGGACCGAGAGGGTCGCGGGCGGCGGCGATGTGCCACCAGGCGCCTGGGTCGAGCTGCCCGTCGGCGAGCCGGAAGCGGTGGTCCGGGCTCCAGGCGAACGACTGGCTCAGCTCCGGCGCGTTGCTGTGGCCCCAGCCCCACTCCTCGACGAGCCGCTCGAAGGGCGCGTTGCTGAACTCGCGGCCGGCCAGGTAGGCGGGGGTGACGTCGATCAGCGGGTCCGGGTCTTCGGCGATGTCGAACCTCCGTGGGGACGGGAGCCGCCGGGTGTGGCGGATTCGGCGCGGGTCGGGTTGTCGGTGGTGGGGCGGGCCCTGGTAGCGGCGGTTGCCGCGTGGCGTCTCGGGCTCGGGGCGTGGTCGTCCTCGCGCAGGGTTCCGAGGACCTTGATGCGCACCGCGGTGTCGGTCAGCTGTCTGTGTACGTCTTCGAGGGCGCGGGCGTGTTCGGCGAGGCTGTCGGACAGGTCGTCGCCGGGTGTGTGACCCAGCCGTGCGGCCCAGTTGCCCAGGGCACCGGTGAACGTGGCGAGGCGGGCCAGGGCGCCGTCGCTGCCGAAGACGGTGTCGGCGTGGCGGGCGACGGCCTCATGGTCCTGGTCCGCTTCGGTGAGGTGGTAGGTCAGTAGGGCGAGGTCGTGTCCTGGGTCGGGCGATCGGGTCTCGACGAGGGTGCGTGCCAGTGTGACGAGCCTGGGGTCGAGTTCGACACCGAACCCGACCGTGCGGAGATCGTTCGCCGCGTCGACTGCGGAGGCCTTCTGTCGCGCCTCGTCGAAGTGCGCGGGCAGGCGCAGTTCCATGCCCGGCCCGTTGCTCTCCAGCTCGGTGAACCCGTGATTCTTCAGAACGGTCAGCGCGAGTTCGTCGAGGCGCCCGTTCACGACGGTGTGCCCGTCCGGCGAGCGCTTGATCGTGTAGGTGGGGGGCGTGTTGGCGATGGTGGTGTCCTTGCGGGTCCTCCGGTGGCCCGCGGGCCTGCCGGGTACGGCGTTCGGCGGTTTGGCGGTCCCAGCCCCGGTTGTCGACGAGGTGGTCGAGGCGCGGTGGTGTGGGTGTCGGTGGGGCTCTCGTTTCGTCGGCTTGTAGGGGCCGGTCTCGTCACCGCTGGTGTGTCTCGCCTGCTCCGGCGAGCGGGGTGTTCGGGCGCCGGGCCGGGCCGCCCGCCATCGGCCACGACCGTGGCGCCGAACGTCCCGCCGTCAGCCACTGCGGTGGCTCAGCGGCACCGGGCAGCGGACGTGGTCGAGGTCCACACGACACTCGACGGTACGGGCGACGGCGCGCCCAGGGGCGGGGCAGCGATCGACCGAAGCCGCGCGGCTCTGCGCTGGACGTCCAGGGGGCTGGGCGCGGGCTGGGTGATCGGTGTGATCTTGGCTGTCTGCTTGGCGTAGTGGTCGAGCGCGTCCCGGTAGCGCAGGACGGGTGCGGGGTCGAGCATCGCCGTGGAGGCCGCGTGGAGGATGCGGGCGGGCGTTCCGCCGCTGAACCTTCCGTACCAGCCCGCGGACTTGACGGTGCCGATGGTGAACCTGCCGTCCTGTCCTGCTTGTTCGGCATCGTCGGTGTGCAGGAGTCCGGCTCGGCGGTAGGTGATGCTGGCCAGGCCGTCCGGGGATCTTAGGGTGAGGTGGCCCCGGTCCACGCCTTGGTGGACCCATCCGGCTGCGGCGTAGGGGGAGATCCACTCCAGCGGGCCGGCGGAGCGCTCGTCGAGCCAGGTGTCGTCGTCCGCGCTGTACATGGCGGCGAGTTCGGTGGTGACGGACGTGACGATCTCGATCGGGGTGCCGTCGGAGAAGTTCGCGACCCAGCGGGGTGCCGAGAAGGCGTCCGGGGCGACGGCGATCTTCCACAGGGTGTTCCAGTCCTGTTCGGGAATGAACCCGATGCGGATGCGCCCGTCCGCCGTGGCGGCGTAGAAGTTGCCGAGATCGTCGTGGTGCCGTTCGGTGTTCGGCAGGTCGAGGATGGGCTGGAGCGCGGGGTCGCCGATGTGCAGGCTTCCGGACAGGTAGACCGGGTGGACGTGGACGTCGCCGTCGACGTCCGTCCGGTGTCGGGGGTTCGAGGTGGTGCTCAGGTCGTCCTTCCTGCTGATCGGGTGGCGGCGGCCTGTGCTGCTACGGCGGCTGCGGCGTTCCACCGCTCGATGGGGATGTCGGCCAGGGTGGTGCGCCCGGTGGCGGTGGCGGCCGCGGACCGCGGTGAGCCCTTGTAGGACCGGACCTCCACCACGCCGAGGTGAGCGGTGGGCACCTCCGCGAAGCGGCGCAGGCTGGGCTGCGGGTCGGTGAGGTGGTCCAGGGCCGTGGTGATCAAGCGGGTGGGCGTGTCCTTGGAGAAGTGCGCCTGCCACGCCGTTCGCGTGTGGTCGTCGCCGGTCCTGCGGGCCCAGAGGGTGACCCCGGCCGGGTAGTCGCGGCTCCAGGGCGCGTCGTGGAACGCCCCTGCGTCCCAGCGGATCAGCCCCGCGGTGGCGTCGGGCGAGCGGAATCGCATTTCCGAGGGGGTGCTGACGTCCAGCCAGTCGGACTCGCGTATCTGGGTCACCAGGGCCGCGCAGGTGTTGTTTCTGCCCCAGAGCGCTTCGTCCTTCGCGGCGAAGCCGCTGTAGGACAGGGCGTGGGAGAGGGTGGAGGCGGTGGCGAGGGCGATCTCGTGCGGGGTCTCCAGGTCGAAGTCCGCGTGCCAGGCACGCTCGCCCACGGCGGACTCGTATCCGGCCACCGTCCAGCGGGAGTTGCGGTCGCCCGGCTCGTGGTCGAGCCTGATCCGGCCGGTGAGGCAGTCGCTGACGGCGACGCTGGTGTCTCCGCCGTCGCAGGAGTACCGGGACCAGCCCTGGTGCTCGGCGAGGAAGGCCTCGAACGCCGAGTTGGCGGTGTCCGGGTGGCCGGGCCCGGCAAGGTAGCCGGGGCTCACGACGACGTGTTGCTCGCCCTGGGCGGTGCTGAGGCCGGGCTGGTCATCGGCCAAGGGTGGGCTCCGGGCATCGGGCCACCGGGTGGGTGCGCAGGGCGGCGCGGTGGAGCATCGGGATCCGGGAGGCCCGGCGGGTGTAGCGGCCGGGGTCGGTGACGGTGCGCAGGGTGGCCCGAATGACGCTGGTCGGCACGTTGCGGCTGAACTCGCCCGTCCACCAGGTCGCTTCGTGGCCGCGCGCGCCGGCGGTGAGGGTGTAGGCGAGGTCGCAGGCGTCTCCGGTGGCGGTGGCGGCGCGGTGGATCCGCAGGGTGGCAGTGCCGTCCGGCGCGTCGAGGGTGGGGGTGCAGCACCGGGTGCCGGCGCTCCAGTGGGCGAGGGCTGCCTCCACGTGGAGGGCGTCGAAGGTGCCGGCATGGGAGGTGCGGCTCCACAGGTGCTGTTCGCGTTCGGCGTGGGTGGGCTGGCCCGTGCCGTGGGCGAGGCGGCGGGCCGCGGCCATGACCACCTCGGCCGGTGTGGCCGCGTCGAACGTGGCGCGCCAGGCGAGTTCGCTCGACCGGCTGCGGCCGGAGGCGACGGTCCACCGGGGGGAGGTGCTGTCCGTGGTCAGGTCGAGGATCACGGTCCCGGTCCCGCTCTCGTGGCAGGCGACCAGGTTGTTGTCCTCCACGGTCAGCAGCCAGTCGTCTCGCCCCGCGGAGAAGGCGAAGAGCGTGTCGAGGTCCTCGCCGGGGCCGGCGAGGTAACCCGGGAAGACCGCCATCGGCATGTCGTGGGACGGGTTGGTGTGCGTCATCGGGTGGTGGCTCCATCGGATGGTGGGGCGGCCCCGGGGTGGTCCGGGGCCGCTGGGCCGGGGGCGGTCGAGGCCGGAAAGGTCCTCGGGTGACTACGCCGGCGCCGGGTCGGTTGCCTCGGCGGTGCGCTTGGCCTCCGCGAGGCGTTCCTCGGCGATGTCGGCGTAGTGGTCGGTCAGTTCGATGCCGAGGAACGATCGGCCTTCGAGGAGCGCGGCGACGCCGGTCGAGCCGGACCCCGCGGTGAAGTCCAGGATCCGGCCGCCCGGCGGGCAGATCTTGACCAGGTCGCGCATCATCTGGACGGGCTTCTGGGTGATGTGCTGGCGCTTGCTGCCCGAGGGCTGGCTGCCCTCCAGCAGGCCCTTGAGGTAGACCGGGTTGCGGTCGCCGTCCATCGCGCCGCGGCTGCCCCAAACCACGAACTCCGCGTTCTGGGTGAAGCGCCCCTTTTGCGGGCGAGCGGCCGGCTTGTACCAGGGCACGATGCCGCGCCAGGTCCAGCCGCCGGCCTGCAGCGCGTCCGTGGTGGTCGGCAACTGCCTCCAGTCGGTGAAGACGGCCGCGGTGCCGCCTTCCACGGTCAGCCGGTAGGCCTCGGCGAGCAGCTGCGAGAGCCAGAACCCGTACGACCGCTGGTCCTTGTTCTCGCCGGGGAAGTCGGGGAGCTGGTTCTTCGAGCCGGCGGTGGTGTACTTCGCCTTCGCGCTTCGACCGACGCGTTCCTGGGTCGTGCGCCCGCCGCTGTTGTACGGCGGGTCGCATATGACGCAGTCGGCCGCTCCGTCGGGCAGGCCGCTCAGGACGGTCAGGGCGTCGCCCCGGAGAAGGGTGTAGTCGGTCGTCAAATGTCCTCTTGGGTATCAGGGGGGTGCGCGGATCCACGGCCGGGTCGATTCCGGCTGCGGCTGGCGCATAGAAAGAGCCCGAAGCGCGGGTGGCTTCGGGTCTCCATCGAAGGTAGAAGCCGAATTGGCTTTTTTGCAAGGAGTTCGGAAATTTCCGCGAATTTTTCCGAACTCCTTGCACGATAGATATTCCGGCTCCTACCTTCGAAGACGTCGCCAAGCGCCGCTACCAGGCCGGATGGGTGCACGCACCCCCTCCGGATTCCTCGTCCGGCCGCGACTTCCCCTCTTTCATCAGTGCATCGGGACGCCTTTGGGCGGCCCGGTTGCACGCCCTCGCGATCGGAGATTCGCCTTGCCGGGACTTCACCTCTTCATGTCTTCCGACGGCCCGCCGGGCCTGGTCCGGAAGGGCGCGCAGCAGCGGCAGGCGGCGTGAAGAAGGCCGTCGCCGGGCTCGGTGCGGCCGTTCTCCTGACGCCTTTCGTCCTGATTCTGCCGGTGGCCATGGCCTCCCAGAAGGACGGCAAGTGGGACAGCGCCGGGGGCTCTGACGGGACGTGTGCCGGCGCCGGCGGCTCACAGGCTGTGGATACCGCCGCGATCCAGGCCGCGGTCAAGCTGATCCTGTCCGGCGCCGCCGGGCCGACGGCTCCCGTCGCCGGGCTGGAGCTGCCGACCGTGCAGATCCCGATGGCCCAGACGATCGTCGCCACCGGCATCGCCCTCCAGGTCCCGCCGCGCGGCCAGGTGGTCGCGCTCGCCACCGCGATGCAGGAGTCTCGGCTGCGGAACCTGTCCAGCGGCGACCGCGACTCGCTGGGCCTGTTCCAGCAGCGGCCGTCGATGGGCTGGGGCACCCCGGCCCAGCTGCAGGATCCGGTCTACGCGTCCACCGCGTTCTACAAGGAGCTGCTCAAGGTCTCCGGGTGGCAGGACCTCCCGGTCACCGTCGCCGCGCAGAAGGTGCAGAAGAGTGGCTATCCCGATGCGTACGCGCAGTGGGAGCCCCTGGCCAGCGCCCTGCAGCAGGCGATTGGGGCGGCCCTCAAGGCCCCGACGGTCGGAACGCCCCCGGCGACCGGCGCCTCGCCGGGCTCGTGCACGCCTCCGGGCGCCACCACCGATTGGGGCATCATCCCGCCAGGTGTGCTCCCCGAGGGCTACACCATCCCCAACGATGCCCCACCGGCCGTTCAGTCGGCGATCCGCTGGGCCCTCGGCCAGCTCAATACCCCCTACCAGTGGGGCGGTTCCTGCACGAATTCGCACGGGCCCGACCCGATGGGCCGCTGCGACTGCTCCAGTCTGATGCAGCAGGCGTACAAGGCCTCCGGGATCACGCTGGACCGCACCACCTACGACCAGGTGAAGCAGGGCACCGCCGTGCCGGTCGACCAAGTGCGCGCCGGCGACCTGCTGTTCACCGAGCGGGGTTCCCAGGGGCCCGAGCACGTGGGCATGTACATCGGCAGCGGGCTCGTCGTGCACGCCCCGCACACCGGGGACGTCGTTCGCGTCGCGAGTTTCAACTCCTGGAAATCCGGCGTGATCGCGGTCCGCCGAGTCGCTCCCTGAGCGCTTCCTTTGCTCTTTACCCCGTGCCGGTGCGACGCCGCTTCGCGCCCCGGCACGCCCTCCCCCTCTCCATGGAGAACCGTTTGTCCTTGATCCTCGCCGCCCAGGCGGTTACCAACCTCGCCTACGACCCCGGCGTCACGCCAGCCGAAGGCGGCCTTCCCGGCCTGAGCGTCCTCAAGCAGGTCGTCTCCTCCATCAATTTGTTCGCTGTCGTCGCGACCGTCGGTGCGCTCTGTGTGGCCGGCGTGGTCTGGGCCTGGGGCCACCACTCGGGATCTCACGGCGCCGAGCAGAAGGGCAAGCAGGGCGCGATGGTGGCCAGTGGCGTCGCCCTGCTCCTGGGCGCCGCCAACGGACTGGTCGCGTTCTTCAGCACGCTGGGGACGCAGGTCAAGTAACGTGCCCAAGCCCAAGTCCCCCTTCTACGGCGTTGATTCGACGCTCCGCCGGAGGCTGCTGATCGGGCTGGGCGTGCTGCTGGTCGTCGGCCTGCTGGCCGGGCTCCTCGCCCGGCTGGCGGGCGGCGGCCACGCCAGCCGCACGGCCCCGCAGCCCACTTCCTCCCCTCGCGCCACTTCCTCGACCGGCATCACGGCTGGCCCCCGCGCCACCGCCGCGCCCGCCGAGGCGGGCGCCGCCGTCGCCCGCCCCCCGCACACGAGCAGCCCGACTGAGTTCGGCGAGGCGTTCGCCCACGCCCTGTGGACCTACGACTCCCGCAAGGTCACGCAGCCGGACTTCGTCGATGGCCTGCGCCAGTGGCTCACCCCGGAGACCCCGTACGCCGACGGCGACTCCGTCGCCGGCCAGGTCCCCGACCCGGTGCTGTGGTCACGGCTGCGCGACAACGGCCAGACCTCCACGGCCGGCCAGGTCTCCGCCCATGTGCCCGACGCGTACACCAAGGCGATCCAGCAGAACCCGGCCGCCATCACCCAGGCCTACATCTACGCCGTCACCGTCACCACGAAGGTCAACGTCGCCTGGGACGGCGGCGGCCAGGGCGCCGAGGACCGCGCCATCACCCTGGCCGTCCAGTGCCGCCCCGGCACCGACTGCGCACTTGCCGCCGTCGCCCCCACCGTCTACCCCTAACTCCCCTTTCCCATCTATTACTTGAGGAGAAGACCATCGGTTTTTGCGATCTCCCGGGAACGGGGATGTTGTGCGATCTCGTCGTCGGCGGCGTCTCCGACAGCATCACGGACTCGATCGGCAAGTGGATCGCCAAGAGCTGCGGCGACCTCGCGAAGAGCGCCGTCGACCTGGCCAGCCGCGCCGTCGACAAGACCACCAGCATCGACCTCGGCGCCAGCTGGTTCCGTGACAATTACGCCCTGATCCTGCCCATCGCGCTGGTCATGCTCACGATGACCTTCATGTTCCAGTTGGTTCGGGCGGCGTGGCGCCGGGACGGGCAAGCGCTCGGCCAAGCCGTCACCGCCACCGCCGGCAGCGCGCTCTTCGCGACGACGGCGATCACCTTCACCGGCGTCGCCCTGGCGACGGTCGACGCGCTGTCCCGCGGCCTGTTCACCATCGCCAACAGCTCGATGGACGATGCCGTTCGCCGCATCGTCCGGGTGTCGATGATCTCAGTCGTCTCCCCGCTGGGCTGGGCCGTCCCCGCCCTGGTCGCGCTCGGCTGCGCCGTCGGCGCGATCCTCTACTGGGCCATGATGGTCTGCCGCAAGGTCAGCATCCTGATCCTGGTGGTCCTGGCGCCGTTCGCAGCCGCCGGAGGCCCGTGGGAGCCGACGAGAGACTGGCGTAAGAGATGGGTCGAGGCCACCGCCACCGTGGTCTTCTCCAAACTCGTGATGACGATCATCATGCTGGTCGGCGTCTCCGCGATCGGCAACTCCGACACCAAGGACGGCCTGCAGGCGCTTTCGGACATCATCGCGGGCCTGACTGTCATGGCGCTCGTCTTGCTGTGCCCTTTCATGATCTACAAGTTCGTCCACTGGGCGGGCGACGGCCAGTCCGCCGGACTCCACCAGTCCGCAGCCGCCGGCCTACAGACCGCCGGCGCCACCGCCAAGAAGGGCGGCCGACTCGCGATGAGCGCGGCCTCCGGCGGGGCCGCGGGTGGTGCCGCGATGGCCGGGAGCAGTCCCGCCGGCCCGTCGCAGGTTCCCGGCATGCAGTCCGCCGGCGTCGGCCAGGGTGGCGGAGGTGGCGGCCCCGAGGGCCCGAGCACCGACACACTCGCCAAGGCGACGCCCACCTCCTTCCAGTACGGCCAGCAGCGTTCCGGCGGCGGCGACGGAGGCGTCCCGCTCGTCAAGCGGCCCGCCACCGACCACAGCGACGGCGACCAGGGCCAGGCACTGATCACCCGCCCAACCGGCTCCGGCGCGTCCCCGTCCTCGTCCTCGGGCTCGGGCTCGGGTGGATCCCCCGGCCCCGCCGCGTCCGGCGGGTCGAGCCCGGCAGCGGCAGCCCACGCTGCGGCGGGCTCGCCCGACCTGTCGACTCCGGGCTCCGCACCCCTCCCCGCCGGAGCCCCCGCGAGCCCTGGATCCGCGCCCGTGCCAAGCCGCGTCCCCTCGCCGGTGGCCTCGCCCGCACCGGCGGGCAGCGGAGGCACCCCGGCCTTCGATCCGGTGATCACCCCACCTCCCGGCCCGACGAGGACGGGCACCGGCTCCCCGCAGCGGTTCACCTTCCCCTCGGGCCCGCCCTCCGCCTGACGGACCGCCCGGCAGGATCGATTACCCTTCCTCCCTGCCCCCGGGGAGGGAGCGGGCCGTCCCCTCCCCCACTGGCAGAACCGACCCTGCGCCCTCCGGCCGCCCCGCCGGGAGGAACAGGGTCGCCTCTCCCCTGCACCAGAGAGCACCCCCCTTCCTGAGCACGCCCAGCGAGACCCCCACCACCGTCAAGTTCCCTGCCCGCAGCCGCCGAGGCATCCTCCTCGGCCTGACCCTCCCGCAGCTGGTCCTCACCGCGATCGGCGCAGCCATCCTGCTCGCCGTCCTGATGACGCTCGGCATCCTCGGCGCCTTCGCCCTCACCCCCCTGTGGGTGCTGATGACCGTCGCCGTCGTCTTCCGAATACGCGGCCGGTCACTGGCCGAGTGGGCACCCATCGCCGCCCGGTACTGGCTTCGCCGCACCCGCGGCCAGCTGGTCTGGCTGGCCCGCCCCTCGACCCGTCCCCGCGTGGACGGCCTGCTCCACCTGCCCGGCACCGCCGCTTCGCTGCGCGCCGTCACCTCCCCCGACGGGCGCCTCGGCGCCGTCCATGACCAGCAGCAGGCCACCCTGACCGCCGTCACCCGCGTCTCCTCCCGGGCGTTCGCCCTGCTCGACCCGTCCACCCAGGCCAGCAACGTGACCGGCTGGGGCCGGGCTCTGGCCGCGCTGTCCCGCTCGGGCCAGATCGCCCGGATCCAGGTGATGGAGCGCACGGTCCCGGACTCGGGCGACGCCCTCCAGCGGTACTGGCTGGAGCACGGTCGGCCCTCGACGCCGGTCGCCGGTCCGATCTACGAGGACCTGCTCGCCGCCGCCGGTCCCTCTGCCGCTCCCCACGAGGCGTACATCGCCATCGCGCTGGACCTGCGCGCCGCGCGCCGCCTGATCAACCAGGCCGGTGGCGGCCTCGGCGGCGCGTTCGCGGTCCTGGCCCAGCTCACCTCCAGCCTGGACGCGTCCGTGCGCGGTGCCGGGCTGACGCCGGGTGGCTGGCTGACCGCCGGCGAGATCGCCGCCACCGTCCGCACCGCCTACGACCCCGCCGTCCTCGGCGCCCTGGAGCGCTGGTCCGACTCCGGCCGCCCCGAGGCCGACGTCGCCGCCGCCGGTCCGGTCGTCCTGGTCGAGGAGCCGGACCAGCTCCGTACGGACTCCGCGCACCACGCCGTCTTCTGGATCGAGCAGTGGCCCCGCACCGAGACCTCGGCCGGCTTCCTCCACCAGCTCCTCTACTCCTCCGGCGTCCGGCGCACGCTCTCCCTCCTCTACACCCCCCAGGGCCTGGACGCCGCGCTCAAGGACGTGCAGCGAAAAAAGTCCACGATCATCGCCGACGCCGCCGAACGCGTACGCCGCGGCCAGGTCGACTCCGAGGCCGACACCGTCGAGTACCAGGACGTCAAGGCCCGCGAGCTGCAGCTGATCGCCGGCCACGCCGACGTCGCGATGACCGGCCTGCTCGTGGTCTCCGCCGACGACGCCGACCAGCTCAGCGCCGCGTGCGCCCAGGTCGAGACCGCCGCCGTCGCCGCCCTGATCGACCTGCGCCGCCTCAGCCTCCAG
Source organism: Kitasatospora sp. NPDC101235 (assembly GCF_044767505.1). Taxonomy (NCBI): domain Bacteria; kingdom Bacillati; phylum Actinomycetota; class Actinomycetes; order Kitasatosporales; family Streptomycetaceae; genus Kitasatospora; species Kitasatospora sp. NPDC101235. The sequence continues at coordinate 49,541 of NZ_JBIWNZ010000027.1, read as the reverse complement.
CAGGCCGAGGCCTTCACCGCCGCCGCCCTCCCGCTGGCACGCCTCTGACCGCCGAAGGGCACCCCATGCACCACGACGAGGCGAACCTGATCGCCTTCGCCACCGCCTCCCTCGCCTGCCACCAGACCACGGAGCTGATGAACGATCAGCCCCTGAGCCGCGCGGAAATCGACGCCCTGCACGAGCACGTCGTCGCGCTCCAGCTCATGATCGACCACGCCACCGTGCGCACTCGCGCCCACGCCGCCGCCGAAGGCGACCACCTGCACAACGCCCGGATCCGGCTCTGGCAGACGGTCGAGCACCTGCACGACGCCTACCACGCTGCCCCGCGCACAGACGGCCGGACACCCAGTCGCGAGGCCTGCGCACTCCGCCTCCCCGAAGGCGCCCCGGATCTGACCGTCTGCCAGCGCCACCTCAAGGCCGCCAAGAGGGTCCGGTACTTCACCACGCCCACCGATCTGCACACCCCCACCACCGGCATGATCCGCCGCTGACCGGCCGGGTCAGAGGAAGCGTTCCCCCTTTGCGAATACGCACCACCAGCGCCAGCGCGCTGTTCACCCCCACCCGTCGCGACCGTGACGAGCGCCGCCAGGCCCGCCGCGACCTCCTCACTGCCCAGCGGGAAGCCCGCCTCGCCGACCGGCCCCACCGCCGCATCGCCACTGCCGTCGACGAACTCGACGCTCGGCCCGTCTACCCCGCCGGTGGACGCCCCGGCCCGGCCTCCGCCCGCGGCGGCAGGCTCAAGCTCCCGGCCCACCGGATGACCACTGCGACCGCCAGCGGCGCCTTCCCCTTCCTCGCCGAAGGCGGCCTCGGCGCCGGCGGCGTCTACATCGGCCGCGACGTCCACGCCGAAGCCGGGTTCTCCTTCGACCCGTTCAGCTTGTACGGGAAAGTTGAAGGTTTTACAAATCCTAACGTGTTGCTCGCCGGCGTGATCGGCATGGGCAAGTCCGCCCTGGCCAAGAGCCTCGCGCTGCGCAGCATCGCGCACGGCTACAAGGTGTACATCCCCTGCGACCCCAAGGGGGAGTGGAGCGCCGTCGCAGAGGCGCTCGGCGGGCGGACCATCGCCCTCGGGCCGGGGATGAGCGGGAGGTTGAACCCGCTGGACGCTCCGGCCGCCCCGCCGGGCACGAATCCGGCCGACTGGGTGGCCGAGGTCCGCAAGCGCAGGCTCCTGCTGCTCGGCGCACTCGCCCGCACGGTGCTGCACCGCGACCTGGTCCCGATGGAGCACACCGCGCTCGACATCGCGCTCGACGAGGTCGTCTCCGACGCCGAGCGCGCCGGCCGGGTGCCGCTGCTCGGCGACATCGCCGCCATGCTCGGCAACATCCGGCGCCTGGACGACGCCCTCGGCGATCCCGCCCGTCGCCTCGGCGCCGCTGCCGAAGACCTCGCCCACGCGCTGCGGCGTCTCGTCCAGGGCGATCTGGCGGGCATGTTCGACGCGCCGTCGACCGTCCAGTTCGACGCCCGTGCACCGATGCTGAGCATCGACCTGTCCCAGCTCGGCGCCGCCGGCGACGACACCGGCCTGATCCTGGCCATGACCTGCGCCTCCGCCTGGATGGAGGCCGCGCTCTCGGACCCCGGGGGCGGAAGGCGCTGGATCGTGTATGACGAGGCATGGCGGCTCATGCGCCACCTGCCGCTGCTCGAACGCATGCAGCAGCAGTGGAAGTTGTCGCGCGGTCTCGGCATTGCCAACCTCCTGGTGATCCACCGCTTGTCCGACCTGCTGTCGGCCGGCGACGCGGGCTCCCGCGGTCGGGCCCTGGCCGAGGGCCTGCTCACCGACTGTGCGACCAGGATCATCTACCGGCAGGAGCCGGACCAGCTCGCCGCAACCGCAAGCCTGCTGGGCCTGACCGGGGTCGAGACGCAGGCCATCGCCGCACTCACCCGAGGACGCGGCCTCTACAAGATCGCCGGCAGGTCGTTCGTGGTGCAGCACCTGCTCCACCCCGCCGAGCGGAGCCTCTACGACACCGACAGCCGGATGAAGGCCGACCCACGCGACCAACTGGCGTCCACTACATAGCGGTTGAAGCCGAACCGGCAACCCGACCCCACCGACTCTCTAGGACATCATCATCGAGATCCACCCCTCCGCCAGCGCCTTCCCCATGCTCGACGACGAGGAGCTGCGCAGCCTCGCCGACGACATCAAGGACAACGGCCAGTACCTCCCGATCATGCTTGACACCACTGGTCGGCTTCTCGACGGCCGCAACCGCCTACGGGCGTGCGAGATCGGCGGTGTGGAACCTCAGTTCGCTACCTATACGGGGCCGAACCCGGGGATCTACGCCCTCCGCATCAACATCCGCCGCCGCAGCCTGACCAAGGGGCAGAGCGCCATGGTCGCCGCCAAGGCCTGTTCAGTTTCTGAACAGGAAGGCCGTTCAGAAACTGAACTGTCCGCCCGTTCAGTTTCTGAACATGTCGGCGTCTCCCTCGGCCGCATCGGCCAGGCCATGACGGTCATTCGGCACGCCCCCGACCTGGTCGACCAGGTGATCAGCGGCGCGCTCGGTCTCGACGAGGCGTACAAGACCGCGCGCGAAGCCAAGGCGCAGGCGGACTCCGTCGAGAACCAGCTGGCTCGGCTGCGCGCGGAGGACCCGGAGCTGGCCGACAAGGTCGTCGAGGGCGAGCTGGGCCTGGCGGCAGCGTGGACCGAGCGCAAGGAGCGCGCCGAGGAGGAGGTGCGCCGGCGCCGGGTCGCGACCGCCTTCCTCTGCGAGGTGGTGCCGCCGCTCGCTCAGGCCCGCGGCACCGACACGGTCTCGCTCTACGACGAGCAGTTCATGCTGGTCGGCCGAGCGGTCACCGGCGAGGTGATCGAGCAGGCGATGGAAGCGCTGGCCGAGATGGCCCAGGCCTGGCGGGAGCGTGAGGCCGCATGAGCCCCTCCGCCGAGCTGCGGCTGTGGGAGATCGTCGAGGACTCCGCCCGCGCCGTGACCGACGAGACCGGCCGCTTCCGCAAGGGCGACCTCGAAGCGGAGGTCCACAAGCGGATCTCCGCCGCCGACCTCGAAGCCCACGTCCGCTCCGCGGCCCTCGACAAGATGGTGCACGGGCTGGTGCGCGGTTTCGGCGAGCGCCGCAGCCCCAACCCTCGTCGCAAGTCCGGCATGTTCCACCCCCAGGGAATCCTCAAGCTGGGCTCCGGGATCTGGGTGTGGATGGACCTCGCCACACCGACCGACCTCCTGGAATGGGGCAGGCTCTCCACCCGCAACCTGGCCCGGGTCGCGCGTGCCGAGGCCGACCGGCAGGACTACGTCGCCGAGCGCCTCGACGCCTTCCGGCTCCACAACGGGCTCCTGCTCGGCCAGTTGGAGCGGATCGTCTTCGGCTACGTCCACGACCCGAGCACCAACCCGGACCTGGACACCGACGAGGAGTAGTCACGCCTCCTGCTCCCCCAGCCCACCGCTCAACGCACGGAGGAACGTGCCCCCACCCATCACCTTCGCTGTCCACCCCGTCCTCGACACCGTCGCCGCCCTGTCCGTCGACCGCTCCAGCAGGCAGTGGCTGGAGCACGCCGGACTCGTCCGCGACGACGCGACCGGCCTTCACCGGACCCCGCGCACCACCGCGCCGTCGGTAACCCCGCGGCTCGTCGCCGAGGCCACCCGCCTGCTGAACGCGGCCGGCCACGACGTCCTGCGCCTGTACTCCGAGGCGGAGCGGCAGCAGTCCGTCACGCAGCCGGCGACGGAAGAGCCCACCCTGACCCGTGCGCCCGGGACGATCTGGGCCCACCACCTGACCTCGGACCTGATCGCGGGCCGGCTGGTGGTCCATGCCCAGCTCAGCACGGCGGACGGGGCCCGACACCTGCTGGCCAGCTTTCCGGCGGACGGTGCGGCTGCGGTCCTCTCCACCGACGGCGGCACCGGCTTCTTCGGCACCACGGAGTACCCGGACCTGGACGCGGCGGCGGCCGTCTTCGGCCACCCGCTGACCCTCCCGTTCCCGCTGCCGGAGCCGCGCAGGGCTGCGGTGTCCGCCTCTCGATCCACCCGGTACGTCGAGAACGCCGCCGGGATTGCCCTCCAGGATCCGGCGGCGGCCCCGCACATGGTGGCGCCGCGGGCCGCCGCCGGGGCCCGCCCGTGACGTCCCCGAGCAGTCCAACCTACGTGCCGCTCGTCACGATCGCACCTCACCCGGTGCTCGGCAGGATCGTCATGGCGACCAGCGGCTCCGTCCTGGCAGCGGACGCACTCGAACGCGAGGGGTTCCTGACCGTGGACGAGAGAACAGAGCTGCGGCTGCCGGCCCGGTTCACCCCTCAACAGCGGGCTCAGGCTTCGTCCGCAACCGCAGCGCGGCTCGTCGGCGAGACACAGCGTCCGGCTGGCCCGACGCGACCGCCCGCTGCGGGCCCCGGTCGCAGCCGATAGCCCCGTCCAGCAGCGGCGTCCAACCACCCTGCTCGGCACCGCCTCCTCCTCCCCTCAAGGAGCGCTACCTGTCCACTCGTTCTGTCATCGCCCGTCCCACCGGTGTCGGCTTCACGGGCATCTACTGCCACTCCGACGGCTACCCCAGCCACATGCTTCCCCTGCTCCTGTCCGCCCGGCAGTACCGCTTCCACGGCGACGTCGAGGCCCTGTCCCACCACCTGATCGACACCCCAGTGATCGGCTGGGAAGGGATCGGCACCGATCTGCTGGACGGAGCCCCCGATGAACTACGGGACCGGTGGCTCCGTCGAGGCCCCTACCCCAGCAGCCAGTTCAGCGCCGACGGCATCATCACCCCGGACGGATCACCGCCCTCGAAGGACATCGTCACTGAGCAGACCACCGGCGGCCTGAACTGGGCGTACGTCCTGCACGCGGACGGAATCGAGGTCATCGGCCTGTACGACTACGACCGCGGCCCCGTGGTGCCCTGGGACACCGACCCGACCTCCGACTTCAGCGACTACGCCGCGCGCTGGCCGCCGACCGGCCCGCTGCCCGTGACCCCTCCGCCGTCGCCGGCTGCCTCGGCGGCGCGGGCTTCCTCCGGCACCGTCCGCTCCGCCACGCCCGTACGGACGACCGCTCCGAACGGTGCGCCCGCACCTGTTCCCCTGGCCACGCCTGCCGTCGGTCGGACGCGCTGACGACTCGAACTCGGGACGCCCCGGCTTCCTGCGTTTCCCCGCCCTGCTTGTTGCCTCCCCATCGGCCCTCGTTCTCCTTCCCCTTGTCCTGGAGCTGATTCTTGCCTGCTTGTCTCACCCGCCTGGACGACCGCGTGGAGGCGGCCGTCGGCATCAGTATCGCCGCGCTGCACGCCGAGGAAGCACGCCTGGAGGCCAACGTCGCCCGTGTGCTGGACGCCCACCGCGCGCTGGTGAAAGCCGAGACGCACGTCGCGTTCGAGCGCATGCGGCTCATGATCTGCGCCGACCGCCAGCGCCGGGTCGACGACCACCTGCTCGCCGACCTGTCCGACCAAGTGGAGATCCTTGAGGACGCCGCCGCCACCCGCGACCAGGCCGAGTCCGACCTGCTGGCCCGCATCAAGGAACTACAGCAGCCTGAGCCGCCCGCCACGCAACCGGCCCTGAGCCCGACTGGCTGCGCCCGGCACCGATGAGCGCCACCCGACGGTCCGACGTCGCCACCTTCGGCTGGAACCACGACTGGGGCGAGTTCGTCATCGCGCCGCAGCAGCTCGACACCGACGTCAGGGAGATCCTCGGCGAGGCCGGCTTCGTGAACCGGGCCGAGCCGCTCGGGGCCTGGCACATGTCCCCGATGATCATGATGTTCGAGCAGGCCGATGCCGCGGCCCTCGCGGTCCGGCAGCTGGCCGAGGCCGGTGTCCAGGTGCGCAACTGGCATGCCCCGCAGCAACGGTCCCCCGACGTCGTACGGCACTACGACTGGCTGACCTCCGAAGGGCCGTTCCACAACGCCGGGGCCGTGGCGAGGGAGGCCAGGACGGAGGCCGTCCGCCGGCTCGGCCGGGCCCAGTCGCCCGATTCACGGGTGATCACCGAGCGGATCGCATCCGGTGAGCTGCTGGTGGAGGCGCGGCGCACGTTCGACGACACCGAGTTCATGATCGCCTCCGAGCGCGGCCGGCCGAACCATTACCTGGAGCTGCTCCACCGGCTGCCCGAGAGCGCGATGTACATCACCGGCGACGTGCCCGAGGAGTTCGCCGGCCACACCCGCCGGGCCTTCCGCCAGATGCTTCTTCGCGACACCCGCCCGCCGACCGCTGTCCGGGCCAGCGCCGCTGCGGCCTCGCGGCGCTTCGCCCCCGGACGGCGCCCAACCCCCGGCGCCGCTGCGCCGCCGTCCGCCGCCGCGAGCCGCCGGCGCTGACCCACCTCCCACTTCGACAGCTGAGGACCCCCTTGTCCGACATCTCCTTCGGTCCGGGCCCGGACGGTGCCATCATCGCCCGGCTCGGGCCCGACGCTCCCGACAGCACCCACCGACTCCTGAGGCAGAACGGCGCCGAGCCCGGCGCAGACGACGGTGAGTACGTCTTCAGCGGCCCGGAAGCGGTCGCCCGCGCGGCCCAGGCAGCCTGGCTCCACCAGGCGGGCTCGTTGAACGCGCCCACCACGCAGGCTCCACGGATGCCGCTGACCGGGGTGGACGTCGTCTTCGCCCGCCACCCGACGGACGGGATCGTCGCGGCGACCGCGACGGACTCCACCGAGGGGCTCGTGCCCGATGTGCTGCGCCAGTTCGGGTTCCGCTACGACGGCAGCGCGCCCGACCGCGACATCTACCTGCCGCCCGCGGACACGGACGAGCGGCGGGCCCTGGCAGCGGCGGCGCGGGCGAGCCTGGTCCTGCAGGGCCTCGGCCTGCAGGTCGCCACGGTCGGACTCTCGGCTCCGCCGGCCGGAGCCGACCGGCTCGCCGAGGCCGCCGAGGACCTCGCCGTCGAAACGGTCCACCTCCGCAGCCTCACCGACAGCCGGGACGTCGCCGACGTGCTCGACACCGCCCTCGATCCGAGGGTCGGAGCGCTGCCCAACCTCCTGGAACTGATCGACTCCACACAGGAGTTCGTCGCCCGACTCCCCCCGGAGCAAAGCGAGGTACTCGGGGCGCAGGTGAGCATCGCCCGCCACCAGACGAGCGCACTGGCCGAGAGCCTGTCCACCGTCCAGACCGCGCTGGCCGACACCGGCTCCGTCGTCGAGGCGCCGATCACCACCGCGCGCAGCGCCCGCGCGACCGCGGCGAGCGCCGTCTCGGCACTCGGACTGCCGGCCGGCCCGATCATCCAGGCCGCCCCCGCCGCCCGGACGTTGACCGCCGCCCCCTCCACCGCCGCCACGCTCTAGGAGAGCACGCATCAGCGACAGCCCCGCCATCCGCATCTTCAGCCACCCCGACCACGGCGTCACCGCCTCCGGGCTGGAGAACGCCACCTACCGCCAGCGCCGCCTGTTGGCCGACTACGGCTTCACCCCGATCCCCGGCAGCACGGGCATGGCGTTCACCGGCCGGACCGACAGCCTGATCCTCCACGCCCGGCAGACCGTGGCCGCCCTGCGCGCCACCGGCGCCGAGGTCCACCCGGACCCCTCCTTCGACTACACCCCCGGCACGCACCCCGGGCACCCCTCGCCGTCCTCCCTCGCCACTGCCCCGGGTGCTCAGGTCGTCACCCCCGGCCGCGTCCTTCCTCAGCCTCCTCCGCCGACTGCGGGGCAGCACCCGGACGTCGCCGTCGGCCGCCACCCGGAGCACGGGATCACCGCGACCAACAGCACGGACAGCCCGGCCGCGGTGCAACTCCTGGCACAGGCCGGCTTCTATCGAGTGCCGAACCATCCGAGCCTGTACTCCCTCACCCGGCCCGAGGCGGGCGGCATCGAGCGGGCCACGGACACCGTCGCCCGGCTTCGGGCGGCCGGACTGACCGTCGCCTCGGACGCGGCGTTCGACCCCGATCACGCTCCCGGCGAGCCCGGCGAGGCGTTCCGCACCCACCTGGTCAAGATCGCCGACAACGCCGAGACACAGGACCCCTCACAGGACCCGTTCGCCACCCGGATCTTCCCGGCACCGCGGCAGGAAGCGGGCGCCGTCAAGCCGGTGGTAGGCCTCGACCCGTTCGCCACCCAGCTGCGCGCGGCCCCCGACCGGGCCGGGACGGACAGCCGGATGGGCGCGCTGCTCAGCAACCGGCAGGACACGCTCGTTGCGGTTCAGGAGATCCTGGCCGCGCTCGACCAGCAACTGCGCGACGACCCCCAGGCCCTGGACCCCGAGCAGGTGTCCGCGGTCTTGGACGAAGCGCAGACCACCCTCGGCGGTGTCCGCCGCGACCTGGCCACGATCTCCGCCGCCGCACCAGCCCGAGCTGCCCGCCCCGTCCAGGCCGCCCGGCCGACCGTCGCGCCCGAACTCGGTGCCCGCGCCCAGGCGGCCACCGCCACCAGCCTGCGGTTGGGCCGGGTCACCGCCACGCAGCCGGTCGAAGCCGCCGCGCGGCCCGTCGACCCGCGCCGCGCCTACGGCATCCACACCCGCTGACCAACACTCCCCTGCTCAAGACCGTTGAGGAGCCCACGTGTCCGCACTCCCGGGGAACGACGACACCGCCGACATCACGATCTCCCGCAACGCCCACACCGGCACGGTCTCGGCCACACCGAGCGCCATGGCCTTCCGGATCGCGGACGCGCTCCTGCCGCAGCTCGGCTTCGTTCCCGCCCCCGCCGCCCTGGGATCGTTCCGCCTCACCGCCCCCCGGCGCGGCAGCCGGGAACGGGCCGTGGCCGCCGTCCGTGCCCTGCGGACCATGGGCCACCGGGTGCTCACCGACCCCGAGTTCGACACCTGCGCCGCCGCCCGCCCCGGCAACGCCGACGAGCCCGACGTCGCGATCGGCCGGCACCCGAAGCTGGGCATCGTCGCCGCCGTCGCCGACGACCTGCCGATCAACCCGGCCCCGCTGCTCACCCGAACCGGGTGGCAGCACGTGCCGGCCCTCGACCTCTACCGGGCCCCGGCCACCGACCGCCCCGAGGACGACGGCCTTCCCGCCGTCGCCCGGGCGACCGCCCGCCTCCGCCGCAGCCGGTACACCGTCGCCGTCCAGCCGGACCTCGTCGCCGCCATCCTGGCCCGCAAGGCCGAGCCAGCCGTACAGCAGCACCGCCACTGATTCCCCGACTTCCAAGGAGGCCAGACGACATGGCCGTTCAGACCACGTGGGTGGTCACCCACTCCTGCGGACACGAGCACGAGCACGACCTCGGCGCCAGGCCGGCCGACCGGCGGGCCGGGTACGCCCGCTGGCTCGCCGGACGCGACTGCACCGACTGCTGGCGCGCCCAGCGAGACGGCGACCGCGGCGAGGAGCGCGCGGCCTGGATCGCCGCCCGCCGGGCCGAGGAGCAGCAGGCCGCCGCCGACTGGGCCGAGCAGTACCGGATGCCGCCGCTGTCCGGACCGGCGGCGATCCTCGACTGGGGCGGGCGCTGCCGTCACCAGCTCGTGACCGGCGCCTACCGCAACCTCGTCACCGAGGGCGAGTTCAGCGAGGACCGGTGGCAGGAGGTCGAGGGCCTGGCCCGCGCGATCGACCGTGCCGGCTGGTGGGTGGACCAGCGCGAGGCCGCCCCCGCAGACCTGCCGGAGCTGCTCGCCGCCGCCACCGACGCCGACCGTGTCGTCGAGAACCCGTTCTAGGGGGCGATGTGAGCCTGACCACCGCACTCTCCCACAGCCGACCCGACGACGCGGAAGCCGCCCGCGTCGCCGCCTGGGCGGTGCGCCGCTTGAGTGATTCCCTCGCCGACAGCACCCTGCCGGCCGACATCGCCCGTCCCGTCGCGCTCCTCGAACCCCTGCTGCACGAGATCGAGGAGGCCCTGCGGCGCGCGGCCGAGGCCGCCAGCGGAGCCAGCCCCGCGCGCTCCGCCGGCGCCACCGCCGAGCAGTTCGGCCAGGCCAGCGCCACCACCGTCCTGCTGCGGCTGCACCTGGAGCAGATCACCACTCGGCTGCGAGCCTTCGGCCTCGACTTCCCCACCGACACCGCCGACCTCTCACCCCGGGCCGGCGCCGCCCAGCGCACCATGTCCCAGACCCGGCACGTCCCGCGGCCCGTGCAGCTCCCGGCCCCGGTGCCCGCCGCACCGATCACCACTACGCTCGGCCACACGGCACGGCGGTGACCGGCCCGATCCGCATCACGCCGGGCCGGTTCGGCGCCGCCTGCGCCAGCGGCGCCGACGCTACGGCCCGCGCGCTCCTGACGAAGTCCGGCTTCACCCCTGCCCGCGCCGCCGACCAGCCCCTGTCCCTGGGTATGACCGACGGCCCGCTCGTCTTCCGCGCCCTGGTCGGCGAAGCGGCCCACCGGCTGGAGCGCGCCGGGTACGACGTCGAGGTCGATCCGCAACTTCGGCTCTCCGCGACCGGCGAGGAGGCACTGGAGGTCCTCGCCGACCTGCGGCGCACGCTCGACGAACTCACCGAGCTGCTCCCCCGGATGGACGACCTGCGCGAACTCGCCGACGTTGCCGCCCAGATGATCACCGGCCCGCTCAACGTCGCCGACGGCACCCGCAAGCTGCTGCGCACCGCGGCGGGCTGCGCGCGTGACGCCCGCGGACTCCCGCACGAGCGCGAGGAGATCGCCGACTGGCTCGACGCGAGCGCCGAGGCCCTCACCACTCTCCAGCGGACCGCTTCCCAGGTGGCCTACCCGCACTCCGACACCCTCCCGGCCGCCCGGGCCTCGGCCGCCCGCACCCGGTCCCCCGCCGTGCGCACCACCGCCGCCTCCCTCACCGGCGCCACCGCGTCCGTCCGTTCCCACGCCCCCGACCTCCGGAGAACCCGAGCTTGACCCACTCCACCCGCCTGGCCCTGGCCCAGCGGCTACGCAGCCTCGCCGACCAGATCGACGCCGATGACGGCCGGCTCAGCCAGAACCTCCTCACAGCCCTCGTCTCCCCACAGGGCCTGCTCCAACTCACCTCCGAGGCAGCTGACATCGCCCGGGCCGACCTCGCTGCCTGGGATCACGCCCTCAGTCCCCACGAGGCCAGCCCGCACCTGAACGAACTCTGCCAAGGGTTCGCCAGGGTCGAGGAGAGTCTGCTCGACTCCCTGGAGGAGGCTGCCCTCCACCTGCCCGGCGCCCGCGCGCTGATGGCCGACCATGCCAGTCCTGCCGAGGCCGCGGCAGCAGCCCTGGCCACCGAACAGAGGCTGTGGGACGGACCCGAAGTCCGCGGCAACGAGCGCGTCCACTACTGGACGGTCGACGGCTCGGACCGCGACCTCCTGCCAGGCCTCGCACCGACCCGGCGCGGCTATGTCGACCCCTACGGCACCGTGCTCTTCACCCGCCCGGTCGCCGAGCGGGTCGTCGCCGACATGCTCGCCGACAGCGCCGGCTTCGAGGCCGCCTTCCAGCCGGACGGCTCGCTGATCTACACCTGGCCCAGGGGGTACGACGGCGACGGCGGACGAATGCACGTCGTCCCGGACGACCGCGGACTGTACGCGATCGGCGGCCAGTGGCCATGGGATTCCCACCGACCCGGGAACGCCGAACTCGCCCACCGAGCCCAGGCCGCCCGACTCGCTTCCAGCACGCCAGCCCCGTCGGCCCCGCCCGAGGCCGCCACCCGGCCCGGCCCTCCGGCCGCCACCCCGGGAAGAGCGCGATGAACCCGCTGCCTCAGGAGCGCACCCAGGCCACCTCGGCAGCGCTTCTCACCAAGGGCCTACGCGAAGTCGCCGCACGGATCCGCGACTCCACCGACCCCGCCGAGGTCGCCGACCTGCTCCAGGAGATCACCCGCGACGGCGGCACCCTCGAAGCGGTGTCCGACGTGGTCGCGACCGCGAGCCGGTGGACCAAAGCCCGGCCCGGCGGCACGTACCTCTGGCAACCGCTGGGCCGGGCCGCGGACGAGATCTGGGAAGCCGGCGCCGACCTCACCGACCTGCCCGCGCAGATCCGTGACCTCGCCGCCGGAGCGGCTCGCATCCGCTCCGCCGCCGCGCGCACCACTACCGCCCAGGCCCCCGGCGCCGATCGGGGGCCGGCCCCGAACACCCCCACCCCGACCATGCACACGCCCGAACCACACCGCTCCCCGGGCCGGTAAAGAAACGGTTCTCCCTGATTCCCTCGATCACGCGGTACGCGAGCACCCGTGACCTGCTGACCGCCGCGCAGCACCATGCCCTGCGCCGGCCGGGCGGCGGCCCTCCGGTGAGCGTCGTCGGCGCCTGGCGCGGGATCGCCGAACTCCCGCCACCGGGAACTCCAGAACTCGATTGCCTGGCAGCCGAGTTGAACGCCCTCCTCCAGGCTCACCGCCCGAAGGAGGGTGCGCTCCCGGGCCGTAGCCGCGACGTGTGGCACTGCACCATCCGTGACCACCCCGACGCCCCTCGCCTGACCGACGCCCAGTGGGCGGCCACCGTCCGCCGGGTCCTGGCCGCCACCGGCATCGTGCCGGCCGACGACCCCTCGGCCGGATGCCGGTGGATCGCGCTGCGGACCGACAGCCACGAGGTCCGGATCATCGCTCCGCTGATGCGCGCCGACGCCACCGCACCAGGGCTGCACCGCGACCACTCCCTGGCGCTCGCAGCCTGCCAGTTGGCGGACCTCGCCCACGTCCGGCACCGTGCCGCAACCACGCACACCGGGCACCGGCCCGTCGCCTCCGCGATGCCGCCGGCCGCCACCCGGCCGTGGGCCCCGGCGGACCGACCGGCATCACCCTCCCGCTGACCAGCGGATTGTCCGGCTTGAGTCGCGAGCGCGTGACCGCACCGCGCCGCCGCCAGCCCGTCCCCAGGACCGCACCACGGCTGCGGCCTTCTCCACGCCCGTGCCCATCCCCCGTGCCCGGGCTTCCCGCAAGGATCCTCTCTGCCTTCCCCCTCTCCCTCCCCCAAAGCCCCCTCTTCCAGCCCCGGCACCGATGCCGTCCTCTACACCCTCATAGGCGCCGGCCTCGCCCTCGCCGCCTACGGCTCTCTTGCCTGGGCCGGCGGCAACCTCACCAACTCCTGTTTCGGCAGCGGTCCCTGGCAGCCGTACCAGCCGGTCGTCGCCGCACTGCACCCCGACCGCCTATGGCCGGAGCTCGGCCCGCTCCAGGTCATGATCGGCGCCCGCATCGTCCCCGGCACGCTCTTCGCCGCCCTGGCCGGCATCGGCGTAACGCAGGTGCTCAAGCACCGCCGGTCCAAGAAGAGCGCCGGGCTGGCCACCAGCCGCGACCTGGCCGTCCTGCTACCCAAGGAGGTCTCGGCCAAGGCCAGGAGCCTTCGCCCCAGCCTCGCCGACGCCAAGCCGGGGTCGATCAAGCCCGCCGACACCGGGATCCTCCTCGGCAACCTCGGCGACGGCGGACCCGAGGTCCGCACGTCCTGGGAGGACGTCGCCGTAGCGATCATGGCACCCCGAAGCGGCAAGACCACCTCGCTCGCGGTCCCGTCGATCCTGAATGCCCCCGGCCCCGTCCTGCTCACCTCCAACAAGGCCGCGAACGACGCGTTCACGGTGACCTACGACGCCCGCTCCGAAGCCGGGCGGACGTGGACGATGGACCCGCAGCAGATCGCCCACACCGAGCAGGCGATGTGGTGGGATCCGCTGGCCGACGCCAAGGACCTCCCCGGCGCCCGCCGCCTCGCCCAGCACTTCGTCACCGCGAGCGTCGACGAGAACGAGCAGGGCGACTTCTGGTCCACCGCCGCCGCCAACACGCTGACCGCACTGTTCCTGGCCGCCGGAACCGACGGGCGCCCGATCACCGACGTGCTCGGCTGGCTCGCCCAGCCCGCCGACCGCACCCCGATCGACGTCCTCAAGGAACATCAACTCACGGCGATCGCAGCGCAGTTGCAGGGCACCGTCAGCGGTGCAGTCGAGACCCGCGACGGCATCTTCGAGACCGCCCGGCAGTACGCGTCGTGCCTGCTGGACCCGAAGATCTCCGCCTGGGTCACCCCGAACGACACCCTTCCGGAGTTCAAGCCAGCCGACTTCGTCACCCGCCGCGACACGCTGTACCTGCTCAGCAAGGACGGCGGCGGCAGCGCGAGCGCGTTGATCGCCGCCGCCGCGGACAGCGTGATGCGCACCGCCGTCATCCAGGCGGAACGCGACGGCGGACGCCTCGACCCGCCGCTGCTGTGCGTCCTCGACGAGGCGGCGAATGTGTGCAAAATCGGCGACTTGCCGGACTTGTACTCGCACTTGGGCTCCCGCGGGGTCATCCCAATCACAATCCTCCAGTCCTACCGGCAGGGCCAGCGGGTGTGGGGCGAGGTCGGCATGGACGCCATGTGGTCCGCCGCCACGATCAAACTCGTCGGCTCGGGAATCGACGACGCGGACTTCGCCGACAAGCTGAGCCGGCTCGTCGGTGACCACGACGTCGAGACCGTCTCACACTCCAGCAGCGATTCCGGCCGCTCCACCTCGGTCTCGATGCGGCAGGAGCGGATCCTGCCCGCCGACCAGATCCGCGCCCTCAAGAAGGGCTCGGCGCTGCTGTTCGCGACCGGCATCAAGCCTGCACTGCTCCAACTCCGGCCCTGGTACAAGGAATCCGGTGCCGGCGTGATCGGCAAGGCGTCCTCCCGGCAGACCGCGGCGATCACCGCGCGGGCCAAGGCCAAGGCGGAGGCCGCCGCGTGAGCACCGCCACCACGAGCACCCCGACCGTACGCACCCTGTCCCTGGGCGCCGGCGTCCAGTCCACCACCCTGCTGCTCCTGTCCACCCTCGGCGAGCTACCCCGCCTCGACTACGCCATCTTCGCGGACACCGGCTGGGAACCGAAGAAGGTCTACGAGCACCTCGACCGCGTCGAACGGGAAATAGCGAAACCCGCCGGAATACCCATCCTCCGAGTTTCCTCGGGCAACATCAGGAACGACGCCCTGGACCCGTCCCACCGTTTCGCCAGCATGCCGCTCTACATCCTGAACCAGGACGGCTCACCTGGCATGACGCGCCGCCAGTGCACCGGCGAATACAAGATCAAGCCCATCAAGCGACAGGTTCGGGAAATCCTCGGATACCCCTACCCGACGCGAATACCGGCCGACGTTTTCGCCGAGCAGTGGATCGGAATTTCGACCGATGAATTCCATCGCGCGAAGGACGCCGACGTCAAATACACGCGCAACCGATTCCCACTGATCGAGCTGGGCCTGTCGCGCGGTGACTGCCTGGGCCTGCTCGCCGAGCACGGCCTGGAGAGCACTCCCAAGTCCTCGTGCCTGGGGTGTCCGTTCCATGGCAACGCGCAGTGGCGCGCGATCCGCGACGGCGATCCGGCGGAGTGGGAGGACGTGGTCACCTTCGACCGCGAGATCCGCGCCGGCAACGCCCGGGCCAGCGCCCACGGCCGCCCGCTGCTCGGCCAGGCGTACCTGCACCGCTCCCGGGTGCCACTGGGAGAAGCGCCCATCGACCGGCTGACCCGCCGCGAGCAGCTCTCCCTGGAGGACCGAAACTCCGACGACGAGGCCGAGTTCGGCCCTACCGACGGGTGCTCGCCATACTCCTGCCGCTCCGGCGACCCAGTGTCCTGATCAACCTTCCCCTCTGGAGCCAGCCATCGCCTTCCGTCAACCCGGCGTCGGACACAACAGCTCCGGCGGCCGGCCGCGCCCCCAGGACGAGGACGCTCTGCTCGACGCAGGTCTCGCCTCGGTTCTGGCCCGCAGCCACCAGCCGCCGACCACACCGCCCGGGTCGAGCATCACGCACTGGGCCAACCTGGCGTCATCGACGGAGGGGCCGCTCGAATTCGCCGGTGTCGTCGCGCACGTCGTCGACCACGACGACGGCGCGTTCGCCCAACTACACCGCTTTCTCGAGGTCGCCGAGGACCGACTGTGGGAACGGCATGACAACGACCGGGCCATGAAGTTCGCCGAAGCCAGGAGGCGGCTGGAGGCGATCGGCACCGATCTCACCGAAGTGGCAACCGGGATGCTCGCACCTTCACCCGGTCGGCGCCATCCGGCGCTCGCCCATTCCAGCCATCTGCTCGCTCCACCGCCTGTCCTGGACCCCTTCCTTCCGAGCCGAAGCGGGTCCACGGCCGGCCCACCCCCGCACCGCCACGCCCGCTGACCTCGACGCGGTCGGTGGCACTGCCATACCCGCCCTATCCGGAGGCCATTTCTGACGTCCTCGTACACCACGGTCGACCAAGCGAAGGCCTTGCGTTTCATCCGTCCGCTGCCGGATGGAACCACCACCGGCCTCCAGCAGATCACCCACCGCGCCGACGCCGTCATCATCGCCACGCTCGCGCAGGGTAGCGTCCACGACACGTGGACGGGCATCAACATCCGCATCGTCTCCAGTGCGTACGGGGAGCTACCCGGCAACTGGTTCGGCTTCGCCGAGCACTCCGTGTTCAACCGGGACGGGCGCTCCGATGCCGGCACCCTCACCCGCGAGAACCAACGGGATCTGCTCTGTGCCAGGGGAATCCTGCCCGACGCGGTCCGTGAAGCGGTCGACACCTACATCCGGGTCTTCGCCCCGGCGGAGGCCCCACAGTTCACCGCGATGCACCAGGTCGACGCCCTGTGGTGGCTCGCGGACCATCTCGTCGACCTTCGTGCGGTCCACCCGCACGCTCTGGCGGACAGTTCCTTTCCCCACCTCGATCCCGATGTCCTGAACGAGGTGGCCGGCGGGATCTACGGCGATCTCGAAGACCTCACCGGCGAGTGGGAGGCCGTCCCGGCCACACGGACCACATCCATCAGGGACGACCTCAAGCTCCTGCGCAGCCTGCGCTCCTCCCTGGTGGCACTCTCGGACCCTTCCATCGCGGGCCCGCACCTTGCCAGCTCGTTTCGCCGTCACGTCGAGACGCTGGACGAGATCGACTCCCAGATCGCCGTCGGCCTGCGCCTTCCGCACGCCACCTCGGCCGGCTCGCCCCGCAGGGCCGCCGCACTGGGCACCACCGCGACCGCTCAACTCGGCGCTCCCTCTCCGGCAAGTGCAGGGAGGGAGCCGGACCGCGAGGCACTCCGACCGGCGCCCTCGCTCGCATCGGCATCTTCCGCACCGGGTCGAGCCCGGTAGTGCGGCAGGAGTACACATCTCTTCCGCCCCGCCGGTGGCCCAACCTCTCCACGGCCGGGGATCCCGCGTGGTTCCCTCAACTACGGCAGACGGGACCGTGGTCCTACCGCGAACTGGTCACGCTCGCACACCCATGGCCGGTCTCCTGGCTGTTCCCGCCGCGCCGCGGAGACCCGCCCAGGATCGTCAACTTGTTCGCCGGCCCCGGCGGTTGGGACGTCGGGCTCCAGATCCTCGCCGACGGGGGCACGCCCTTCGATGTCGTCGGCGTCGAGCTGGACGCGGACGCTGCCGCCACAGCGGAGGCCGCCGGGTTCCGGCGCATCCGCTACGACGTACGCCACCTCGACCCCACCCACCCGGCCCTTCGGCATGTCGAAGGCCTGATCGTCAGCGCGCCGTGCATCACCTGGAGCCCAGCAGGCCTCCGGCAGGGCCACGCCCACGAGAACTTGGAGTTGCTCCTCGACATGTTGCCCCTGGCGCTGGAGGCGTCGTTCGGGCACTGGCACGACGACGGCGAGTGCGACGAAGCGGACAGCTGTCTGATCTGCACCGATCCTGTCTGGGACGGGAACTGCGGGTGGACAGGTCCGCTGATCGCCCGCAACGACGCCCGCGAGCCGATCTCCAGGATGACCGACCCGGACATCGGGCTCGTCGCCGAGGCCGCGCTCTGGGCACTCAGCCTCTCCGCCTGCTACGACAACGTGCAGTGGCTCGCCATGGAACAGTCCGGCGCGCTGCCACCGGTCGTGCCGGACGCGATCGGCGAGGTACTCGAGATGGCCGACTGGTGCGACTCCGCCCACTGGCAGCTGGACGCGGCAGACCTCGGCCTCGCCTCCCACCGGCGTCGCACCTACCTCGTCGCCGCCCGGCACCGATTCGTCAAGTTCAACTCCGTCGACCCCGCAGACCCGGTCCCCGCCCGAACCGCGGCCGAGGCGCTGGGCTGGCGCGCGGGAGTTCGGGTCAACACCCGGGGTAACCGCGTCACCTCGGGCGGCAACGAGTGGTCGGCGGACCGGACAGCACCCGCCCTCACCGGCCGGTCCCGCAGCGCCTACTGGGCGAACGACCCCGGACGGCGGCTCGGACTGGCGGAAGTGGCGCTGCTGGTCGGGATGCCGGCGGACCACCCGTGGACCGGCTCGGAGTCGGCCCGCTTCCGGCAGGCCGCCGATGTCGCAGCCCCCACCGATGTCGCCCGGATCCTGGGGCCGCTCCTCGGCCGCCCGTGGCGGGATCCGGTACGCCACTACCTCACGAACCTCTACGGCCCGCGAAGCCAGGCCGCCGCCAGATCCGCGGCCGCCAGATCCGTCGCCGCCGGCCACGCCCGGCGGGGCGCAGCGATCGTCTCCGCGACGCCGGTGCTGCCGGGCCTCGACGCCTTCGTGATGCCCTCGGAGTCCGCGCCGCCCCCGCGCCCGGCGAAGCCGTCCCGCTGACGGCAGGCGATCCGCCAGGAGAAGCCCGTGCCGCCGCTGACGGGCACCCCGACAATCCCGATCCGAGCAGGAGGCTCGTGAAAGACATCGCCCAGGCCCTGCGCGGCTGGACGCCCGAGGACCCGGCTTCCGAGGCCACCATCGAGTACCTGACCCTGGAGCCCGAGCTGTTCGAGGTCGTCAGCTCCCACCAGGCGGGCGACCAGCGCTTCCTGGTGGCTTTCGATTGGAACACCATCGGCGGGCCTCCGGGGATGAACCGGGCCCTCGCCGTCCACGTCGCGTTCGACCCGGGCACCCACCGCTGCCGCGTCCACGCCCGCGGTGCGCCGACCTTCGGGTGGGCGGGTCGCTGGCTGGTCGGACGGGGGGCCGACCCTCGCGCCGTCGCCGACTACCGGCCGGTCCCGGACGACCCGTACAACCTCGGCCCCGGCGACCGGGCCGAAGGACTGATCTCCGGACAGGACTACGGCTTCACCCGCCCCGGCTCCAGAGCCACCCGGCTGATCGAGGACCGGGTCCGGCGCTGCGGCGACCGCTACCGATTCCTGGACTCTGCCAACGCCTACCCCTCGTTCTTCAACGGCGAGCGGGAGGCGACCTTCGTCCTGCTGCAGGATCGGCACCCGCGTGCTGTCGGCCGCCGGTTCCTCATCCAGCTGGAGACCGTCAACGTGCAGCGCGCGACGTACACCATCACGGAGGGCGGCTTCCGCACACTGGCCCAGGCCCGGGACTGGATCGACGGGATCGACGCGTACGCGGGCACCACCCCGCTTCTGTCCGCCACCGACCCGGTCACCGGGCTCGCCCCGCTCGGCCTTCCCGCTCCCGTACGCGACCGGGTCGCACCGGTCCAGGGCGCGGCCACCGTCGCGCGGCGGACGCGGTGACGGTGACCGCCGCCGGACTCGCCCCCGACCTGGAAGCGGAGCAGGCCCTGCTCGGCGCTCTTCTCCTGTCTCCCCCGGAACTCGACTCCGTCGCATCCTGGTTGAGATCATCTCACTTTCTCCGCCCCGCCCACGCCGCCCTGTACGAGGTCCTGCTCGCGCAGCGAACGGCCGGCCACCCCGGCGCGGCCGAGGGAGCCGACGACAAGCAGCTCCGGGACTTCGCGCTGGAGGCGATGGCCGCAGCGGGAGCGGCCAGCCGGGGGCTGAGCCCGAGCTACGGCGCGAGCCTGATCGCCGCCTGCCCGTACCCGCGCCACGCCCGTGCCTACGCCAGGATGGTGCTGGAGTCCTCGATCCGCCGCCAAGTCCACGAACGTGCGCACCGGCTCCAGCACGCCGCGCGGACCGGCGACCTGGACGGCGTGCTGGAGCTGACCGGCGAGCTGCGCCAGGCCGTCCACGAGCTGGCCGATCTCTGGGGCGCGCTGGACGAGCGGCCTCGCCCGCTGCCCGGCCCGTGGCCGCTCGAACTGGCCGATGCCGTCCGGGAGTCGACCACGGTCGACGAGGCTGCGCTGCTCTCCTCCGCCACGGCCGCCCCCGACGGGCTGCAGCAGATCGTCCGGTGGCTGCGGCCGGGCGACTTCCTCGACCGCGGCCACGGCGCCGTCTACCAGGCCCTGGCCGCCCTCGCCCGCCGGGGCGAGCCCGTCGACACGCTGACCGTGCTCTGGGAGGCGCAGCAGCAGGGTGCCATCGCCTGCGGTGCCGTCACTGCCGACGGCGTGCGTGCGGCCACCCGCGACGGCTTCACCGGCGACCCGCAGTACTGGGGCGAGCGGGTCCTGCGTGCCTCGGTCCTGCGCCACAGTGCCGCTTCGGCCGGCGTCGTGCGCCTCCTCGCGCGGGATGTCTCCTTGCCGGCCGCTCGCCTGCTCGGCTGCGCGCTGCACACCCTCGGCCTGGCCGAGGCCGTCCAGGATCGCTGGCGCACCGCCGACGGCTCCTCTCTCCGATCCGGCCCCACACCGGTCCCCGGTGGGACCGACCGGCGCGCAGCCGCGCGCACCCGGGTTCCCACCGCCGCCTTGCCTGGCGCCTCTCGCCCGTCGCCAGCCGAAGCCGCGACGCCACGCGGATCCCCCATCAGGAGCACCCGCTGAACGAACCCGACCACCCCGACCACCCCGTCATCCCGCAGGACATCCGCCCGCCCGACCCGCTCCCCCTCAGTCCAGCTAATCCTCCTAGGAGTCCGTCCTGCCCTCCACGAGTTCTCCCCGACCGCCGAGCCCCGAGGCCACTCGGCTGCGCGCCGCTGCCGACGGCCTCGATGTCGTGGCCGCTGCCCTGCCCGGTGCGTACCGGGAGCAAGGCCCTCCCGGTGTGCGCGAGCTGGCCCAGCACGTCGGCCGCATCAGCGACCGGCACGCCCACCTGGTCGCGACCGCCGACGTTCTGGCGTCGTCGCCGCGTGCCGACAGCACCCGGCGGGCCACGGCCCGCGCACTGGCCGACGCCAGCTCCGAGGTCGGGCGGGCGATGTCCAGCATCAGCCGTGCCGTCGCCATGTCCGCTCGCCTCCACGAGGTCGCCGACCTGAGCAGCCCGCGCGCCGAAGCCGTCCGCGAGCGCGCCGAACGCGAGCTGAACCTTGCTCTCTCCCACACTCGGCTCGCACTCACCGACGCCAGCGAAGCCCTGCGCCACCAGGCCCGCTCAGGCCGCAGCTCCGCCACCCTGCCCCCGGTGCGCAGCCGGGCCGCCCTCGCCCGCACCGCCGGTACGCCCGCCCCCACTTCGCTCACCGCCCCTCCGGCCAGCTCCGCCGCGGCCCCCGCCCCGGCCGCAGCACATGGCCGCTAGCCCTTCCAGGAGCCACCCATTCCTCGTTCGGAGCCTCTAGCCATTAGCTACGAAGCCGAGTTGGCGCAGATGGCGCGCATCTTCACCTTCGTCGCGGAGAACCTCGACAAGACAGCCCATGTGCCCGGCCGTTCCGGCATGGTCAAGGCCGTCACCGAAGAGTGCGAGAACGCCAGGACCGTGCTGCGGCACTGCTCGACCCGGATGTACGACCTCGCCGCCTCCACACCGGCCCAGGATCCGCGGCGCCTCGCGGCGGCAACATCGGCCTTCCGCACCGGACGGGCGCGAGCCGCCACCGTCCACCGCCACCTCGCTCACGCCCTGGCCATCCTCCTCGACGACGGACCTCCGGCTCAACTGGACGACGCCGAAGCTGTCGAGCGGGAGCGGCGTCTGGGCTACCAGATGCTGTGCGCGATCACCGAAGGACGCAATGCCGCGGTCGCCGCAGGGGACGAGTTGGTGGTGCTGAGCAAGAAGTTGCCGTCCGCTGCCGCGCCGGAGGTCGCCCGCACCCGGCGTTCCCGCGCCGTCTCCGCGACGGCCTCCGTTCCTGCTGCCGGCCAGCCGTCCGCGCCATCCGGTCGCCGCCGGTGACCGATATCCGCGAGGAGGACGTCCAACGTCTGACCGACCTCGCCGACCAGCTGGCCACCATCCGGCGCAGCCTTCGCCAGACCGCAAAACGGTCGCGGTCCGCGACACCGGATCTGCTGGCGCGGGACATCGGCGCCCTGGCCGACTACATCTCCGCCGCCTCCCGTCTGCGGGCCGAGCTCTCGCACCGCACCGGACCGGCGCCGGCGAACTACGGCGAGGACTGGGGGCCCGCGTTCGCCGCCACCCGGACCAGCCCCGTCCTGCACAAGCTCACCGAACTCCTCGACGACGCCTGCGACCTGGCCAACCAGAGCCGCCCCCGTAGCAAGTACCGCTCGCACTTCCAGTCCTCCGGTCTGAACCTGCGCGTGTCGGCCCAGTTCGTCGCCGCTGACAAAGAGCTCAGCCAGGTCATTGCCACGATCCGCCGATTCCGCACCGGGCTCGGCACGGTCCGAAAGCGCGAGCTGAAACAGGAACGGCAGGCTGTGGCCGAGCCCGCCGGCCCGACGGCCCGGATGGTCGCCGCCCGGGCGAAGGCCAGGGGCCAGGCCTCGGTGCTCGCCCCGGGCCCCGGGCAGGCGAGTGCCGCCGCGGCGGCGCGGCGGGCCGGGGCCTCCCAAGTGGTCTCCCGGCCCCCCGCGCCGACCGCACGACCGGCCCCAGCAGCCCCTCGCCGGTGACCCCCGCTGTGTCCCTCTGACGATCGGAGTGCCCTGAACGACACCGACCCCACAGTCGTGATGCGGTCGCTGGCCGACCGGCTGGAGGCCGTTCGCCGCACGCTTCCCGGCATCACCGACCACCCCTCCCAGGCCGCGTGGCCGATGACCCACCTGGTCGCAATCGCCGCTGAGGCAAGCGACGAGTATCTCTTTCGAGTCGCGGATCCCCGATCCGACCGCCGTGCCCTCGCCGTGTTCGCCGCCACCGCTTCGCGTGCCGGTGAGGCCCTGGCCGCTGTGGCCGGTGCCGCAACCCGGCTCCTCGACCCCGGCGGCGCCCGCGGAGTCCAGCAGGCGCTCGCCGACGCCGACGCCCTGGCCGTCATCGCCACCCGCGAACTGGCCACCGTCGCCGACCTGCTCACCGACACAGACCCAGCACCGGTGGTCCCGCTGCCCATCCGCACCACGCAGGCCTCGGCTGCCGCCGCCCGGTCCCGGATCGTCAGCGCCCAGCCCGCGAGCGCCGGCCGCCCCGAACCCGTCACCCCCACGGCTCCGGTCATCCCGCTGCGCCGAGGCCGCTGACCCTCAGGAGTCCCGTTCTGTCCACCGCGCACCCCACCGCGTGGGAACTCGCGGCGATGCTCGACGAGGTCGCCGGCTCGTGGCCCGCCGTACCCGCGCACGGCCCCCTGCCTGCCCCTGACACGGTCGGCGCGCAGCTCTTCGCCCTGCACGTGCTCCACACCGGGCTGACCGAAGCCGCCCTGCGGCCGGGCGACCCGTTCGCCGCACCCGAGAAGGCCGCCGCCGCCCATCGCGAGCGGCGGGCCACCACCCGGGCGGTCTCGATGTCGGCGATGGCGCTGCAGCGGATCAGCGAGGTCCTTGAACTCGCCGACACACACCGGCTCTCACCGACGCCCCTCGCCTGCCAGCACGCCCAGTGGCTCTATCAGGACGCTGCCCAGACGCTCTCCTTGGCCGCCCGCAACCTGCGCGACAACGGCCCGGCACCCAGATCCGCCGCGAAGTCCACCCGCCCCGTCGCCGGGGCCGGCCGCCCCGCCCGCGGAGCCGCCGCCCGTCTGCGCTCCGCGTTCACCCGCCCGTTCCGCACCGGTCCCGACGCCGCACGCCCCAGCCACCAGCCCGCGGCCGGCCCCTCCATGACCAAGCGGCTCTGATCCCCCACCTGGAGCCCGTTCCTGTCCTCCCTCCGCACCGACCTGTCCGCCGCCGCCGACCGAATACGCATCGCCCGCACGGACCTCGACTCCCTCCGACGGCCGGACGCCCTGCACACAGCGCCCGAACACATCGAGGCGCTACGCCAGAACCACCTTTCCGTCGTCACGCTCGCGGCAAACCTCACCGCATCCCGCCCTCCCGGCACGCGACCCCATCCCGTCGGCCTGGCCCTGCGGGACGCCGCCCTGGGCCTCGCCGAAGCCGACCGGCACCTCGTCTCCCTCGACCGGGCCATCCGGCACGACCCTGCCACCGGCCGCCCCTACACCGCCGATCCGAGCGGACACCACCTGTCGCTGCGGCGCTCCGAGCTGCTCCTGGACCGCGCCGCCACCAGCCTGCAGATCGCAGCCGAACGTACCGCCGAGCCCACCCGAAACAGCCTGCGGGCCAGCGCCGCCCGGGTCCGCTCCGCCGTGGCACGCCGAGCAGCCGCCGTCTTCGCTCCCGCCGACGCACCTCGCACCTGGTCTCTGCCGACGGACGCCCGAGGCAGGACGTCGCGATGAACGGTCTTCGCATCGGCTCGCTCTGCTCCGGCTACGGAGGGCTCGACCTCGGCGTCCAGTCGGTGCTCGGCGGCACCGTCGCCTGGCACGCAGACCCCGCACCCGGCGCCGCCGACATCCTTCAGCGCCACTGGCCCGCCGTCCCGAACCTGGGCGACATCACCGAGGTCGACTTCACCGAGGTCGAGCCCGTGTGCGTCCTCGTCGCTGGTTTCCCGTGCACCGACGTCTCCGTCGCCGGAACCAGGGCCGGCCTCGCCGAGGGCACCCGCTCCGGGCTGTGGCACACCATCGCCCGCTCCATCCGAACTCTCCGACCCTGCTTGGTGATCCTTGAAAACGTCCGAGGCCTGCTCTCCACCCCCGCTCGCTCGAATCCCGATGGCGACATGGAACGGTGCCCGTGGTGTCTGGGAGACACCGGAGATGAGCATCATCTGCGGGCACTCGGTGCCATACTCGGGGACCTGGCCGACGCAGGGTACGACGCGCGCTGGCAGGTGCTACGCGCCTCCGACGTCGGAGCACCCCACCGGCGCGAGCGGGTCTTCATCGCCGCCTGGCCCGCCGAACCTGCCGACCCCGCGGGCACGGGACTCCAAGGGGCCGGACACCGGGCGGGAGGACCTCGGCCACGTGGTCACGCTGCTGCTCACCCCGACCTCGAACCTCGGCTCGATCGGCGGCTCCCAGCACCCGGACCGCAGGAAGGCCGGCGGCCACGGCCCCAACCTGTCCGATCTGGTGGAGCATCTGCTGCCGACGCCGCGGGCGAGCGACGGCACCAAGGGCGGCCCCAACCAGCGCGGCTCGAAGGGCGATCTGACCTTGCCGAGCGCGGCGGCGAAGCTGCACCGGACCTCGAAGGCGGGCGCCGCCGGGGGCCCTCCCCGGCCCGGACGCAAGGGCTTCAGCCCGCCCGTGCCGCAGCCGGAGCTGCCGATGTGGCCGCAGCCGCGGTGCGCTGGGGCGAGTACGCCGCCGCCATCACTCGCTGGGAACGGATAACCCGCCCGGCACCCGATCCCGTGGATTCCCGCGGCCGCCTCTCCCCGGAATTCGTCGAATGGACAATGGGCCTCGAAAAAGGCCACGTGACGCAGGTCACGTCAATTTCCCGATCCGCTCAGCTGACCGCACTGGGAAATGGGGTCGTCCCCCAACAGGCGGCACTGGCAACCAAGTTGCTGACCACAGGCATTCCTCTCTGCGGAAATCATCCGGCGCCTGCCCGGTGAATTCCTGGGGGCCATACCCCATGGCATAGCTCCCGAGCAAGGGATCGCCTGGCGGGCAGAGTCGTGTTCACCGACGCACGACCGATTCCCCCAGGAGCCGCCCTTGTCCACCCCTATGCCCGCCGATCCGCCAGGCCGTCCGGTGGTCTCACCGGAGACCGTGGCGGAGTGGCGTGCCACCCTGGCCCGCCTCCAGGCGGAGCGTGACTCGCTGGCCATCGTGGCCGAGCGTCTGGCCGACGAGCAGGACGACGCCGATCCCGCAGTCGGGCCACTGGCCGAAGGCGGCCCGGCCGCGGAGGCGGACGGCGGGCCGGACGAGGCCGACGCGGTGTCACTGACCCTCCTGGCCTTCGACGACGACGCCCTGGCCGCCGAGGTGGCCACGATGGTCCCGTGGGTCGACCACATCCTGCTCGGCGTCTACGGACAGGAGATCACCAGCGGCAGGCCCTGGTGCGCCCGGTGGCCCGAGCACGACGAGGCGCTGGCCCGGATCCACCACTGCTGGCTGGCCTGGCAGGAGCTGACCGACTCCCGCTCCGGCGCCACCGGACCGAGCGTGTGGCAAAGGGATCACCTGGAGCCGCTGCTGCTCAAACTCCGCGCCCCGGACGGGCCGTTCGGCGCGTGCACCACCAATCCGGACCACCCGCACCACCGCCTGCTGCCGCACCCGCCCTTCACCGACCCGGACTCCCTGCCCCAGCCCGGGGTGCCCCGCATCTCCGTCTAACCGAGGACCGCCCGTGACCGCCGCCGCCCTGCTCGACTTCGATGCCCACCCGGCGGCACTCATCGACCTCGGCCGACTCCCGCAGGACCTGCAGGACGCCGCCGTCGACCACCTGCGCCGCCTGGTCCGCTGCCAGCAGCGCGGCCCCGTCCTCGGCCGGCGCGGGCTGTGGGACCTGACCGGCTGCCGCCGGATCTACCTCGACCACGACCGCTGCTGGCGCCTGGTCTACCAGGAGCACCCGCCCCAGGCCGCCTCCGACCGCGGCGGGATCTACCTGCTCGCCGTCGGACGCCGCAGCGGACACCAGGTCTACAACACGGCCGCCCGCCGGCTGCAGCTGCTCACCTCCCTGCCCGCGGCCTGACCCGCCCCGCCGCCGCCCGTCTTCCTCCACGCGAAGGACCACCACCATGCCCTCCTCCCCCCTTGCCCAGGCCCAGCGCATCCAGGCCGCCGTGTCCGTCCTCGGCCCGCAGGACACCATCTCGCTTCTGCGCCTGCTCAAGCTCGCCGACGGCACCCGACCGATGTCCGAACTGGCGGAGAGGTCGCACGGGATGACCGAGGCCCAGCTGGAGCGGCGCCTGGACGCGATGGAGGAGAACGGGCTGATCACCCGACGGCAAGAGGCCGGCACGACCCTCGTCTCCTCCACCCGGGCGGGGCGCGAGGCCGTCGCCTACCTCCAGATCCCCGTCACCCGCTGGGCCTCCGCCCACCAGGGCGTCCCCGAGTACGGGACCGGTCCGGGCGCCTACACCGAGCAGGCCCTGGCCACGCTCAACCGGGCACACACCGTCTCCACCGTGATGGCCCTGGCCGCCTACGGAGAACCCGCCTACCCGAGCGAGATCCTCGACGACGCCCTGCCGGCCGGCATCGACCCCAGCAGCCTCTACCAGCGGCTCCAGCAGCTGGAGGCGGACGGGATCGTCGAGCGCACCGGCGAGCGCCGCACCTACATGTACGGACTGACCACGGCCGGCAAGGCCCTCGCCGCCCCGCTGGAGGCCATCGGCCGATGGGCCCAGCGCCATCTTCCGGCGCCGCCGCGCTCCGAGACGACCGTCCGCCGCGCCACCGCCCGCAACACCGCTCCCGCCCCGGCCACCGCGAAGCCCTCGCCCGCGGCCCCCGCCGGGACCGCAGCCCCGGCCGTGGCGCAGGCGCCGTCGCCGTCGCAACTGGCGACCGCGCGCGCCAGGGCCGCCTCGGTCCGCTCGGCGACCGCCGCGCTGACCTTCAGCCACGAGGTCCCGCCGCAGCCTGCCCCTCTCGTCTCCAACTCTACTGCCGCCAAGCGGCGTTGAGGACTGCCATGGATTCCACCACCGCCCCTTCCCCGCGCGCTCCCCGGGCGCGCCGCACAGCCGCCTCCGACCCGAAGCCGAAGCCGCGGGTCAGGCCCGTCCTTCCCGACCCCTCCCGGAGCAGCCGGACCGTCGGCGTCCGGCCCGCCTACCTCGCTCTGGGCTCGTACACCTCCGTCGTCCGCGCCCGCAGGGTCCTCCAGGAGGCGTCCTGGACCCCCGCCGCGCGGGACCAGGGCCAGGCGTTCTCCCGCGGGGGCGTCGAGGTGCTGCTGCACGACCCCGCCGACAAGCGGTACCAGCGGGAGGCGCTCACCGTTCAAGGTCCCGGCTGGCACGCCACGTTCAGCGCCCAGACCCCCGACGAAGTCCTGGCCTGCGCCGCCGAAGCGCTGGTCGAGGCCGCCATGGTCGGCGAGGACAGGGCACCCGACCGCTCCGATCTCGGCGAGGCACTGCGCTGCCTGTCGGAAGCCGGATGGGACGACGCGGACACCCTCGGGCGCGGGACCACGCGGATCACCTCGCCCGACAACCTCGCGGAGATCCTGTGCCCTCCCGACCAGCAGGCGTGGCTGGTCACGGTCGGCGTGGACGGCGAGGGCTGGGAGGCCGAACTGGTGGGCGACTGCCCGGAGGCGCTCGCCGAGAGCGTCGTCGGCTGCCTCGCCGCAGAGTCCCCGGCCCGCCGACGCAGTGCCGATCTGCCGAACGCGCTGCACCGCTACCTGGAGATCGGACCGGACCCGTACCGCTCCGACGCGGCCCGCCAGACCTCGCCGGCCGCCCGGGCCGCAGGTCCCGCCTCCTCCGTCGTCACCCCCGCCCAAAGCAGCACCGCAGCCCCCCGGAGGAGCCGTTGACCACCGCCCGCCATGAGGCGGCCGTACTGCTGACCGCCGACCTCCAGGAGGAGTCGGAGCAGGTCCAGGCCCTCGCCCGCGCACTCGGCATCCCCCACCGCGCACCGGACCCGGTCCGGCTGCTCAGCCGCAACCTACTGACCACCCTGGTCCACCTCGCCACCGTCAGCGCCTCGGCCGCCGCCGTCGTGGACGCCGCCGACCCGCCCACCCGCGCCTACCTTCGCGCGCTCGCGAGGATCGAGCAGGCCCAGCAGGCTCTGCTGTCCGCCGGCGGCTCGATGGCCACCGTCCTCGACCAGCTGTCCGCCCCCGACAGCACCATCACCGACACCGCCGGGCTCGCCCAGGCCGGGCGCCTGCGCGCCGCCGCGCTGCTCACCAGCGCCAGCGCCCACCTCGGGGCCGCCGCCGCCACACTGCGCACCGCCCCGCCCGGCTGATCCCGCCACCCGCACCACCAGGAGACCCCGCCGCCCGCATGCACCCCGCTTCCACCGACCGGCCCCGCCCCACCTCCCGCGAGGTCCTCGCCCGCCCGCACGTGCGCGCGCTGCTCGCCGGCACCCTCGTCGGCCGGCTGCCCACCGCGATGGCGCCCCTCGCTCTGCTGCTCGCCGTCCGCGCCGAGGGCGGACCGGTGGTACTCGGGGCCGTCCTCGCCGCCCTCTACGGGCTGGCCGGCGCCGTCGGCCAGCCCCTGCTCGGACGGCTCGTCGACCGCACACGGCTGGGGATCGTCTCGGCCCTCGCGGCGAGTGTGGCGTTCACGGCGTTCGCCCTGCTCGCCGCGACCGACCTGGCAACCCGGCCGCTCATCGCCGGAGCGCTCGCCGTGCTCGCCGGCGCTGCAACACCACCGCTGGAGGCCGGACTTCGTGCACTGTGGCCGCGGCTCGTACCCGATCCGGCCGAGCAGCGGGTGGCCTTCACCCTGGACAGCGTCAGCCAGGAGATCGTCTTCGTCGCCGGGCCGCTGGGCGCCACCGTCCTGTGCGAACTCCTCTCCCCCACAGCCGCGTTGTTGGCGTGCGCAATCGTCGGTGGCATCGGCGCGGCCATCGTCGCCACCCGCCCGCCTGCCGGCTGGCCGCCGGCCGAGCGGCGCGAGGTCCACTGGAGCGGACCTCTGCGTTCGCGCGGCCTGCTGGTCCTGCTCGCCGCGATGCTCTGCCTGGGCGTCAACCTCGGCGCCTTCAACGTCCTGGCCATCGGCCTCGCCGACCGGACCGGGGCCGGCTGGTTGACCGGGCTGCTGCCCGCCGCGCTGTCCGTCGGAAGCCTGCTCGGCGGGATCTCCTACACCCGCTCCCCCTGGCCGTTCTCGCCCCAGCGCCAGCTGCTCGCGGCGGCCGGCGGGTACGCGGTCTGCTTCACCCCGATGCTGTTCGCCACCTTTCCGCTGGCTGCCCTCGCCTTCGGTGTCGTGCCCGGCCTCTACCTCTCCCCGCTGCTCGCCTGCGCCTTCGCGCTCTGCGACGGCCTCGCTCCCAAGGGGGCCGTCACCGAGGCCGCGGCCTGGCTGGTCGCGGTCGTCGGCGTCGGCCAGGCCGTGGGAACCGCCATCGCCGGCCGCCTCGCCGACCACGGCACCACCCCCGTCGCCGCCCTCGCCGTGTTCGCCGCCTTCCTGGCCGCGGCCGTCCTCCTCCCCCGCACCGACCTGCTCACCCCCCACCCCACCACCTCTCAGGAGACAAGCGCTTGACCACCAGCACCACCGCCGCCGCCCGCGTCCGCATCGTCTGGGACTGGAACGGCACCGTCCGCGACGACCTCGGCGACCATGTCGCGGCCCTCAACGCCACCCTGCCCGCCCTCGGCGGCGAGCCGGTCAGCGTCGACACCTACCGCTCCCAGCACCGGGTTCCGATCCGCAGCTTCTACGACCACCTCCTCGGCCGGCCGATCTCCGACGCCGAGTGGGCCAGCAACGACGCCGCCTTTCTCGCCGTACTCGACCAGCGTCCGGTCAAGCTCCGCACGGGCGTAAGGCAGGTGATGCTGGGCCTGCGCGCCCGCGGCATCGGCCAGTCCCTGCTCTCCCTCGCCCCGCACGAGCGGCTGCTGCACGAACTGCGGCAGGTCGGCATCGCCGGGCTGATGGACCGTATCGACGGCCGCGTCGGCCCCTCCGTCTCCACCAAGGCCCCGGCGCTCGCCGCCCACCTCGCCGCCCTCGGCCCCGGCATCGACCCGGCCCACGTCATCGTGATTGGCGACAGCGCCGACGACGCGGTCGCCGCCCGCGCGGTCGGCGCCGTCCCGGTCCTGCACACCGGCGGCCTGCACTGCCCCGAGCGCCTGGCCACCGACGGCGCCCCCCTGGTGGACACTCTGGCCGAAGCCGTCGAGGTCGGCCTCGCCACCGTCGCCGCCCGCGCGGCGGCCACGCTGTGAAACAGCCCTCCGGCACGCCCGTACCCGTGTCCGCCGATCCGACGATGATCGGCACCGCGATGGTCCTCAGGGAGTTCGACGTCGCCCACCCCAGGGACATACCGGGCGGTCGCGACGACGAGGGAAGCCTGCTCGGCAGCTCTGCCTCCGAAGTCCTCCGTGTCGCACGCCGCCTCGACCACGTCCAGCAGAACATGGTCGCCAGCGCCCGCAGCATCCGCAGCGACGTGCAACGCGTCATCGACGGCCTCGACACCGACATGCCGCTGACCACCGGCGTGATCGGCACCAGCGCCCACACGCTCGACCTCCTCTGCGCACGCCGCGCCGAGCTCCACCAGCGCCTGGAGCGCCTCGCCGGGCTGCACCAGCTGCTGGCCACCCGACTACCGGCCGAGCCCGCCACGCCGGAGCGGACGCCGACACCACAGCGCGCGGCCGAACAGTCCCGTCCGGTGAAGCTGAGTGCCCCCCAGCGCCTGGCCCTCGACGCCGTCGCCCGCGGCGAGGTCATCGTGCGGGAGAGCGGCATCCGGCACGGCCAGCAGATCATCAGCCCGGGCATGCGCGTCAGCACCGTGTCCGTCAACTGGCTGATCGACCGCAAGTTGGTCGAGCACGACATGAGCCGGTCCCTCTATGCCGGACGAAAGCTTCGGCCGACGCCCGCCGGCTCCCGGGTCCACGCCTCCCTTGCCGGACACGCCCGCACGGAGGTGGCGTCCCCGTCCGTCGCGGCGCCAAGCCTGGACCCGGCGCAGGCGATCGATCCGGTCCGCGCCGGAAGGCCGGCACGATGACCGCCACCGGGCCGGCCACGGGCCCGGCACCAGCCAGAACGACGCCTCCCGAACCTGGCCTGGCCTCACGGGCCCGGACCAGCGCCGCCTCCACCGCGTCGCGGCACGCCACCGGCCCGGTCCGGCCCGTCGGCCAGGCCCCCGCGCCCGTCGCCGACGTCGGTCAACAGGCCCACCCGTCCGCTCCCCGCCACTGACCACCACACTCCAGGAGCCGCTCGGGTGCCGGAAGACAACCGCGGTGCCGACCAACGGGCCCCGGGCCGACACCGCCCGCACGCGCTGACCTCGATGGAGAACTCCAGCTGACCGCCACCTCACCCGCCCACCGATTCCTGCAGATGCTCGCGGCCCCGGGCACCGTCCGAACCCTGCTCGGGGTCAACCACTACGAGCTGCACGACGAGCGCCTCCACGGCCCTCCCGCCAGCCACGGCATGGAACCCGCACAGATCAGACACCACCTCCAGCGCCTGCAGGACGCCCGCCTGCTCGCCCACACCGGCTGTTACGACATCGCCCGCCAGTCCACGACGGAGGCCGCCCGCGAGCTGTCGCACGTCTGGGCGACCGCGTACCTCACCGCCCAGGCGCTCGGCCTGGCCCGACCCGACCGGCACGTCGCCGAGGCGATCGAGAACGTCCTGTCCCTGGCCGCCGCCGAGGCGAGCCCCGACGCGACGCGTTCCCTGCCGGACCTGCCCGCACCCCACCGCGACCTGGTCGCCCACCTACTCAGTCGCGGCGCCGGCGAACTCGCCGCCCAGCTGCCCGCGGACACGCCGCTGCGTCCCGGGCAGTCGCTCTACGACACCCCGGCGAACACCGCGCTGCGCCAGCTGCGGATCATGTACGACGCCCTCGATGCGTGGCACAACCACCACCGTGAGCCGGGACGGGCAGCAGCGTCGACCGCGCGCACCCGCCGTCCGGCCGCCACCGACCCGAGCGCGGAACTCACCGCCCCGGCGGGGAAGCCCACCGCCCGCCGGGCGCCGCGCCGATGAACGCGACCGACGGCGCCGACTTCGGCCTAGCCGGCCTCGACCCCGCCACCGCGGACGACGCCGTCGGCGCCCGCGTCCTGCTCCACAGCGGTGCCGACTTCGCGGTGGAGCACACCCCCGGTCTGCGCATCAGCACCGTCCTGGGCTCGGTCGTCAGCCGCCACCTCGCCGCCGTCATCACGCGCGACCAGCGCGCCGGCACCTTCACCGTCCGCCTGCACCACACCGGCGACGGCGCCGACGCCCGGACATGGCTGGCCGCCCAGGCAGCGCGGGCAGCCGCTTCCTCCGCTCCGGCGGCCACCCGCCGCGCCGCCGCCACCGCGCGCAGCACCCGGACCGGCCCAGCAGGCCCAGTCCCGACCGCCGCCGCCACCACGCCCGCCAGCCGATCCGCAGGTCGACACCGCTGACCCAGGAGACACCATCGCCCCCACCGCCCTCACTGCCAACTCCGCCCTCGGCTTCGACGTCTACGACCTGGAGCCCGCCGACAACCAGAGCGAAGAGGTCCTCTCGCAACTGGCCGTCCGCGAGAGCGCGTTCCTGTTCCTCGCCGCTCAGCACCAGGGCGACCCGGCCGCCCGGCTTCGCACCAGCTACGTGATCGCCTTCGACAAGTCCGCGATCTACGGTGTCCCCGGTGAACCCGACATCATCGCCGTCCACCTGGAACGCGACAACGTCACCGGCACCATCCGGGCGGCCATGGAGACCGAGGCGCTGGTACCGCTCGCCGAACGCTGGCTCATCGCCCGGGGCGCGGATCCCGAGCAACTCGCGTCATCCGCCGCCACCCCCATCCGCCCTGCCGACCCTCTCACCCGGCGGATCGAGGAGTCCCTGCGTTCGTCCGGCGACCGATTCACCGTGCGCGACAGCTACACGGACGAGGGCGAGCCGTACGACATCTGGGTCATCGCGCAGGACACCGCGCCAGCCGCCACCGACCCGGTGCGGGTCTTCCACTACCAGCGGCAGGTCGACGACGGCACGTACACGGTCCGCGAGGGCGGCTTCCCCGATCTCGACGCCGCGTACGCGTGGACCCGGGACACCAGCGTGCCGCTGCCGCCCGTCACCTCGCCGAGCGCCCGCGCCACGGCCGCCCGCCAGACCACCATACCGACCAGCGACACGCCGCCCCTCACCCCGGCGTCGGCCCGGCCGCCGTCCACCGGAAGGCCCCGCTCCCGCTGATCCCGCACCCAACGTCCCTCCCCCAAGGCTCCCTTGACTGCGACCTCGCACATTCACGTCCGCCCCGTCTACCTGGCCGGTCCCGGCGACCGCGCCGACATCACCACGCCCATGCTCCGCCACGGCTGGGCACAGGAAGACGGCCTGCCCCACCCCTCCCTCCGCGCCCCCGGCGACAGAGCCAGCCTGCGGCAGAACCCGGAGGGCGACTGGTCCCTGGCCTGCCACAGCCCCGTCGACGGTTCACCCGCCTGGTCGGTCAGCTTCACCGCCCAGACACCGTCCGAGGCGGTGGCGGCCAGCGCCGTCGCCACCGCCCAGTTCCTCTCGGGCGCGGACCACAGGCACCTGCGTGAACTCGGATCGCCCGACGCCGTCGCGGCCCGGGCAGGGTGGCTCAGTGTCAACTGGTCCGGTCGACCCGCCACTTGGCGCTCTCCTGACCGCGCGGCCCGGCTCGTCTACACCCCCTCGCACCTCACTCAGGGGGCCAGGTGGTCCGTATCCGTCAACGCCGGCCAACAGGGCGAAGCCGGGTGGAGGGCAGACTTCACCTCCGGCGCACCCGCGTGGGTCATCAACGCCGCCCTGGAGGCGGCCTCCGCAGACCGGCCGGTTACCCGTCATGTCGACGGGCTGCCCCGCGCCACACTGTTGCAGCTGACGACACCGACGGCCGCCAGACAGCCCGAGGACCGGCGCTCCGCGGCCGGCCTGCGCTACATCCGCCCCGTACGGCTGAACCAGGCTGCCGCCACCACGACCGGCCCGGCCCCGGATACCACCGGCCCGTCCAGGAGCCGCCGGTGAACATCCTCTCCGCTTCCAACGCTGCGGCCGAAGCACACCGGGTCGAACCCGACATGACGCTGGCCGGCTTCACCCAGGCGCTCGCACCCCGCTTGCCGGACCAATGGGTCTCCGACACCGTCGAGTTGCCGACCACTGCCGCCCGCAACGCACTCCACGACCGGCTCTGGGACCTCGCCCACGCCGACTGGGCGCTGGGAGAGTTCAGGTACACCAGCGCCGGGGTCCTGCGCGGTCCGGCGGGCCGTGAACTGCTGGTGCTGCCCCGCCCCTTCCCCCACACCGGGCAGTACATCGTCGCCCCGCTCCTGCCTGCGGTGTTCGGCCGCACAACGGACGACGTCGAGCACCTCTCTCCGCACGGCATCGCCGTCTCCCCGGATCCGGCCCGTGCCGCGGCGGCGGTGACCGCCCGACTCCTGCCCCGCTACGACAGCGCGCTGCGCAGCGCCCTGCCGGACCTCTCGCCGCCCACTGAACTGCTGCCCTGGGGCGGCCCGTTGTCCCGATCCGACCGCGATCCGGCCGTGCTGCGCGCCGCCGTCCTCGACGTGCTCGCCGTCACCGAGTTCGGCGCGGACGAAGCGACCGGCCTGGCGGAGGTCCTCCCCGGAGCCAGCGAGTACGTCTCGGGCTACGCCATGGCACCGCTGGTCCACGCGGCGACCGTGCAGGCGCTGCTCACCACCGCGGGACTCGGCGGTACCTCCCTCCTCAACCCCGACGCCCCGAAGCACCTTCGGAACCTGTCCACCCTTCCCCGGGCCGCGCAGCACCGCCTGCTGCGGCAGACCGCCGCACGCGTCGCCGAACCGCCGGCCACCGCGAGGTCGTCGGCCGCCCGCGTCCGCTCCGCCGCACCGTCCCCGGTCGGCCCGGACCGGCCGGCGGCATCGAGCACCGGCATCGCCCCGGGAAGCCGGAGGACCCTGCGGTGACCTCCGACCCCCGCTCCCGGCTGGTCGGCATCGCACCGCCCTACCTCGCCGGCGGCCCGGCTGACTACCAGGAGGTGCTGCACGTCCTGCACCGCGACCACGGCTGGTTCATCACCACCCACGGCCACGGCGTTCGGGCCCTCAGCCCGTGCGGGCGGGTGAAGATCCACGAGGCCCGCTGGTCCAGCGACGGCCCGGCGCTGATCCTGAGCGAGGAGGCTCCGGACAGCAGCCTCCTGTGGCACGCGGCCATCAGCCGCCACACCCCGGTCGAGTTCGTCCTGCCCGCCGTCGCTGTCCTTGCCTCCGCGCTTCGCACGGACTCCCAGGCGCCCCACGGCCCGCCGAACGGCGGCAACGAAGTCGACTTCGAACGCTGGCCCCCCGCCCCGGGATGGACGGTCACCTTCTCCGGCGAGGACTACCAGGTGCACGATCCGCCCGACAGCCTGGCCAGCTTCGTACTGCGCTAGCCCGGCCCGGGCGAGAGCAACTTCCCGCGCCAGCAGGAGCCCGGCTACAGCTTCTTCGGCGGCCCCGAGGACAGCCCGCACCACTGGAGCGCCGAGTTCTCCCCAGGATCCCCGCCCGCGGTCGTGGCCGCGATGTACCGCGCCGTCGCCGACCCCGCGCCCGTGGTGCGCCGTCCGGTCGAGGTCCCGCCGTTCCACTGGCCCCACGCCACGATCGTCCCGCTCGCCGCCCCCGCGCCCGCCCGCAGGATCGCCGCCGCAACGCGCACGACCTCCGCGCCCCCGCAGCCGCCGGCGGTCGATCCGGCAGGGGAACCCGCCGCGCGCCCCGCGCGCCGCCGGACCCGATGACCCGAAAGGCCCGACCATCCGCACCGCCTCCGAGTACATCGGCGTCGTCGAGACCGCGGCCCGCGGCATCAAGCAGGCCGCCGACGACTGGGACGCCATCAGCGACGGCTTCTGCGACGCCGACGGCAACATCGTGGACACCGATGGGTGGGACACCGGCATCGTCGCCCGCGACCTGGCCGCCTGGCAGCACTACATGGCGCTCCTGCCGTGCGCGGCCGGCTTCCTGCTACGGGTCGGTGCGGTGGCCACGGCCGACCCTCCCGACCCGAGGCTCCTCCACAGCAGGCGGGCGCTCAGCAGCGCCTACTACTCCAGCTGGCAGCGGATCACCGACACGATCGCCATGGCCCACGAACTCGGCCACCCGCTGGTCGAGGAGATCGCCGCCGAGATCTGGCACGAGATGAACGAGTGGGCCGACCACGCCCCCGTCCTGGTGGACGCCTACCGCCGCCTCCACCCCGACCCAGACCAGGCGCTCGGCCCGCGCTCGGCCGCAACGGCCCGGACCGCTTCCGCCCTGCCGCCCCCGGCCCCGGCCCCGGCCGCACGGACCGACGTCACCCAGCCCCCGCGAACACCCCGGAGAACTCCCTGACCTCGTCCGTCCCCGACACCAACGCACCCAGCGCCCCCGGCAACGCCTGGCGCGAGTACTTCGTCTCCCCTCGGTACCTCGCCCCCGGCGCCGGCCTTCCCGACACCACCATCGGCCGACTCGCCAACGCCCGCTGGCTCATGGGCGACGACCCACTGGCCAACGTGTACGCGGCCTCGCCGGACCTCCGGATCCGGTTCGGCTTCCTCCCGGAAACCCCCGGCCCGCTGTGGAAGACCACGGCCTCCCGCGACCCCTTCCACGGCACTCCGGCATGGATCGTCACCATGGACGACCACGTCCCCGCCGAGATCGTCGCCGACTTCGCCACCGACCTCGTCACCGCCCACGCCCAAGGCCCCGAGCACTACCTCGCCGACACCTACCCGACCACCCTCGACGAGACCCTCGCCTCGGCGGGCTGGCACACCGTCGAGGACGAGCGGCTCTCCCACCCCCTGTGGCAGTCCCCCGACGGCTACGCGGAGGTCCACCACCTCCCCGGCGCCCTGGACCCGGAGGCCGAACTCGCCGGCACCAAGGCCCGCTGGGTGATCACCGGCGGCACCGACGACGAACGCTGGTGGATCACCGCGTCCTCGGGCACGCCAACCCGTCTCGTGTCCTCCCTGTACGGTGCCGTCCTCAACCCGGCCCCCGTCCGCCGCTACGGCGCCGACCTCCGCGCCCTCCCCGCACAGGCCACCGTCACGCCGGTGGCCCCGGTCCGCGGAAGCAGCCGCGCCCTGGCCGCGCACGCCGGCAGCGCCCTCATCCGCTCGGCACAACCCGCAGGCAGCGCCGTCCCGGCACCGTCGACCGCCCCCGCACGGAACGGGCACGCATTCTCCCGGTAGCTGCCGCAGCCCTCAACTGCACATCCACGACCTCACGTTGCGCCCCCAGACCGAGCCTCGCCCGGCCTGGGGGCGCTTGTGCCGATCCGCGCTAGTTGTCACTGCTATCGGCGGCGGACCTGGGCGGAAGTGGTGGCCGTGGCATGGTAGTTGTCACCGGATGCTCGGGCTACTTGTCACCAGCGCGTGATTCTCACGCTTGGCGTCACCGTCCGACATGTCGCTCGCGCTTTCCACGCTGAGATCCGGCCGGCGCGTGGACCCGCCCGGACAGGCCCCGCCGTCTCAGCTCCGGGAGCACCCGGGGGAAGGTCACCGGCCTGGCGGGCCGGTGACCGGTGATCACTTCGACGTGGGGTTGACGACCACTACGCCCCTGGCCTCCAGCTTCTCGGCCAGGGTCTTGAGCTCCTTGGCGGCCGCGATCGCCTGGATCAGGTTCGTGCGGACGCGAGTGCGGGTCTGCTCGTCAACGGTGCCCTGCGCCGACTCGGCGATTTCGCCGAAGCTGCTGGCCGTCGCGGTCCAGGCGTCGACCAGGCCGGTCAGAGCGGTGTCGCGAGGGCGCCCAAGATCGGCGTAGCTGCCGGAGAGCCACTGCAGTACGGCCGGCTGCTGCTGGTGAGCCACCGCCTCCCCGGCCAATGCGGAGAACTGGCCGTCCAAGGCGGCCAAGGCCCCGAACTTCCGGCGCACCTCCTCGTTGGGGCCGGGGGGTGCGGCAACCAGGTCGGCCTTGGTCAGCGACACCGTCGCCCCGGCCGCAACCGTGCCGAGAGTGGCGGTGACCCCGGCGCCGGTCTTGGCCGCCAACACGGCCACGGCCTCCGTCTCCTGTGACCTGGCCTCAGCCAAGGTCGCCATCTCCTGGACGAGTTGTTCGGTCCGGCTGTCCTGGCTGGAGTACTTCGCCACGACCTCCGAGTGGATCTGGTGGAAGTCACGCAGATCGGTGTTGAGGCTGTTGGTGAACTGCTTCAGGTTGCCGGAGGTCCCCCGGACTGCGGCCAGCGCGGTGTTGGCCTCGTCCTTGTAGCGCAGGATCGCCTTGGCGAACTCCTGCTTGCCCGCCTCGCTGTCGAGCAGGCTGACCAGCTTGTCGACGTCGGTCTCGGTCATCGCGCCGTAGAGGTTGGCGAACGACTTCGCCTTGGTGAAGGTGTTCAGCAGCTCGCCCCGGAGGTTCTCCGTCCAGCGCGTGGCGTTCTTCCGGGCGAGCTTCTGGCTAGGGATGAACGCCGGGACCTCGTCCAGGTAGATGTCGGGCTGGGCGATGACGACCTGGCAGCCGAGCTCGGCCGTCGTCAGGGCACCGGACACCTCGCTCAGCGCGTTGGTGAAGTCCTCGACCGGTATCAGCCGCTTGTCCATGGGTACGTCCTCCTGCGGTGTGCGTGGCGGCAGCCACCTGCCCGCAGGACCGTCCCGCCGGCGAGCAAGATCGTATCGAGGCGGTGGCGCCCAGTCAGTGGAGTCGCCAGGTACTTGACAAATCTGTCGGAACCCGCACGGCCGCCAGCGCCTTGATCCTCACCGGGTTCGAGTTCGCTCCAGGGGTGTACCTCGCCACGATGATCTTGCCGTTGCTGGTGGCGACGACAAGCGCCGAGCCGTCCGGGAGGACCTCGATGCCGGCGACGGCCGCGCCGCCCTTGACGGTGGTCACCACGATTCCGGGTGCCCGTGTGGTGCCGGCTTGGGCGGGGAACGCGCCGGTGGCCGTCAGGGCGGCGGCGCTCGCGGGTCAGCTGCTTGCCGGAGCCCGTACGAAGCGGCTAGGGCAAGAGCTGGTCTGCTGGTGTCCCTGCCCGGTCCCGGTGGTCACGGTCGTGCGCTGGTCGGGGCTGGTTCCTCTGTCACCTGGGCCGGGATGAGCGCCATGCGGTGGGAGACG
Source organism: Kitasatospora sp. NPDC101235 (assembly GCF_044767505.1). Classification (NCBI taxonomy): domain Bacteria; kingdom Bacillati; phylum Actinomycetota; class Actinomycetes; order Kitasatosporales; family Streptomycetaceae; genus Kitasatospora; species Kitasatospora sp. NPDC101235. Next base: position 9,693 of record NZ_JBIWNZ010000027.1, on the reverse strand, counting down.
TGGCCGAAAGCCAGGAGGGTGAAGATGTCGCTCAGGACGGGGATACGGAAGACGAAGGGGCGGGGGCCGATCGAGTCGGAGATCGAGTCGATGCTCCCCTTGACGTCCTGGTGAGCCATCAGGTAGGCGATGCCGGCGGCGACCGGCCGGGGGTCCGGCTGGTGGCAGAGGGCGATCAGGGCGTAGGCGGTGCTGACGGGGTCGCTGGGCGAGCCGGGTTGCTGGCCCCAGCCGCCGTTGGTGTGCTGGCTGCGCAGGACGTGGTCGAGGGCCTTCGCCCGGAGCTCGTGTGCGGCGGGAACGTCGAAGTGCGAGGCGGCCAGGACGGCGCGGAAGATCGTGTGGAACCTGCTGGCGCTCCAGTCCGGCGGGAAGGTGCCGTCCGGGCGCTGCTGGCCGGCGAGGTAGGCCAGGGCGTCGGTGAGGACGGCCGGGTCCTGGGGCGGCGCGCAGGTGAGGCCGTTGATCGCGGCGGCGGTCATGCTGGCCTCGGACGGCGCGCCGACGATGTAGGTGGGGAAGCCGCCGTCCGGGCTGCGGAGGGCGAGCACGGTCTGCCGCGCGCTGTCGACCGCCTGCTTGTGTGCAGGGTCGCCCAGGGTCTGGAGGAGTTCGAGGGTGACCGAGGTGTCGTCGATGTCGGTGACCTCGGAGATGTCGGTGACCGACCAGCCGCCGTTCGGCTTCTGCCGCTTGACCAGGTTGTCGGCGACAGCCCGGACCACGTCCTCGGATACACCGGCGGCCAGCAGCGCCACCCCGGCGGTCGCGGTGCACCAGGTGTCGGTGTCGGTGAAGAACGGGATCCCGCCGTCGGGCCGCTGGTGGGCGAGGAACCGCTCGACCCCGGCCCGCACCACGTCCTCGTGTCCGCCGAGGCGGTGCAGGGCGTGTAGCACCGACAGGTGCACCAGGAGATTGCCCTCCCAGAGGCCGTCCCGGCCCTGGGTGGCGAGCAGCAGCTCGACGTCAGGCTGCCCGGCCTGGCACTTCGCACCCGGGACGGTGGCCCATATGAGCTTCACCGCGGTGGTCTGGACCTCGGCCCAGGGGTGGAGCCCGGCGTTGGAGAAGGACGCCTCGTCCGGCTCTCCGTCCGCGCCGAGCTGGAGGCCGCAGGCGATGAGCAGCGCCTCGAAGAAGGCGCGCTTGCGGCGGCCGGTGAACTCGGGGGCCTGCGCGATCAAGACGTCGAAGTCGAGGGCCAGGCGGTCGGCCGACTCGCCGCAGGCAGCCGCGACGGCGACCTGCTCCAGCGGGTGGGCGGCGGCGCGGTTGCGCTCGAGGTATCCGACGATGCGCTCGGCCTGTTCGGCGTATTCGGGCCTGCCTCGCAGAAGGGCGAGCGCGAGGGCCGATTCCAGTACCCGGCTGTGGCAGGGGTCGTAGACGCCGCCCGCCTGGACCCGGCCGACCAGGTAGGTGGTGAGCCGGTCCATCGCGGTGCGCCACCCGGCCGGGAGGGCGTCCTCGGGCCAGCGGACGTCGTCGGGCAAGGTGGGACGGAAACGCATGGGAACGCCTTTCGGAAGGGATGCCGCTCGTGTCTCAGGTCAGGGGGCGCGTGGGGCCGGAGGGCGCCGCCAGGCCGGCCAGCTCGTCGATCCGGTCGATGACCTGCCAGGCGTGCGGCTGCAGGTGGGAGTTGTGCGGGAACGCCAGCAGGGCACCCCGCCCGGTGCAGGCGAACATCTGCAGGTCGTAGCCGCTGTCACCGGCCACCAGCACCCGACTGGGATGCAGCCCGTACCGGGCGCAGAAGTCGTGGAGCTGCCGGTGCTTGAGCGTGGCGGCGTCGATGGTGAACTCCACCGTGCTCAGCGACTCGTTCTCGGCGAAGCCGAGCTGGACGTTGCTGTACCAGTCGGTGACCCCCAGCCGTGCCGCCATCCCCGCCACGTACGTGTTGAAGGAGGCGGAGACCAGGCCCACCCGCAGCCCGGCCCGCTGGAATCCGCGGATCATCGCGGGCACCGGCGGCCGGAGCCTGACCTTGGCGAACACCGCCCCGGCTGTCGTGCGGGTCAGTGGGCCGTTGGAGGTCAGTAGTTCCAGCAGGCGCCGGTCGGCGGCGGCCTGGCTGAGCCGTCCGGATTCGGACTCGCGGATCAGCTCGCCGAGCCGCTGCAGCGGGATCCCGGCGGCGGTCAGCAGTTCGGCCGCCGAGTTGTCGAGGGTCAGGGTGTCGTCGACGTCGGCGATCACCGCGTCGAACGGACGACCGGCGCTCGACGGGAGGGGCAGGGCGCCAGGGCAGTCGAGCAGCTCGTTCACGGCCGCACCCGAAGAGCGGTCAGAGCCCGCAACGGGAACGTCGGCCGGTAGACCGGGCCGGCCTCAGAGGCCGCCGACAGGCCGGGGAAGCGGGCGGCCAGTTCCTCCAGGGCGATCCGCAACTCCGCGCGGGCCAGGCCGGCGCCCGCGCAGTAGTGCGTGCCCCGGCCGAATGCGAGATGCGCGGCCGTCGGCCACCGCTCGGGCCGGCAGTGGTCCGGCTCCGGGTACCGGCCGGGATCGTGGTTGGCGGCCCCGTACAGCAGCAGCACCTTGCTCCCGGCGGGCAGCACCTGCCCGGCCACCGTCACCTCCCGCACCGTGGTCCGGTACATCCCGACCACCGGGCAGTCCAGCCGCAGGCCCTCCTCCACCAGGTGGGGAATCGACACCCTGCCGTCCACCACCGCGGTCCAGCCGCCCGGCGACCGGAGCTGGTGTCGGACGGTGATCGCCAGCCCCTGCGCCAACGTGGTGTGGCCGGTGATGATCAGGGTCGGGATCAGCGCGGCCACCTCCTCCGGTGTGAGCCGGTGGCCGTGCGGGGACTCGTGCAGCATCGTGCTGATCAGGTCCTCGCGCGGCTCGGCCAGCCGCCGCGCCGTCAGCTCTCGGGCGAACGCGCCGAAGTCGCGCAGACCGGTGGCGCACTCCCGCAGCTGCTGCGGGGTGTGGTCGCGGCCGACCATGAGCTGGACCTTGTGGTCGGACCAGCGCAGGCAGTCCTGGTGGTGCTCTTCCGGGATGCCGAGGAAGCGCAGGATCACCGTCAGTGCGTAGGGCAGCGCGAAGTCGGCGACCAGGTCGAACTCCGCGACCTCGGTGAGGGGTTGCAGCAGCTGCACGGCGGTGGCCCGGATGTCTGCCTCCGCCGGCTGCAGCGCCCATGGGGTGAATCCCGCGTTGATCACGGACCGGACGCGGGTGTGTTCGGGCGGGTCCATCTCGCCCAGCGACGCCGAGTCGCCGCTCCAGGTGCGCAGTATCTCCGCGACGTCCGGCGGCAGGTCGAGTGTGGGCCGCGGCTTGTGGTCGCGGGCGGAGAAGTCCGCGTCGTTGCGCAGGATCGCTGCGATGTCCTCATGTCCTGTCACGCACCACGCCTGCAACTGCCGGGAGTAGACGACCTCGCCGAGGTCCCGCAGCCGTGCGAGCGCCCCGTAGAGGTCGTCCCGGTCGCGGCCGCGCGGATCGAACCCTTCGGGCGGGCCCGTGTCGGTGAGCGGTTCCGGTGCCAAGTCTTCCTCCTGGTGGCTCTCTCCCCGGTGCGACGCGGGCGCGGTCCAGACCTTCTTGACGACCCAGCGGCGGGGCCGTTGCCCAGGTGGTGCTGCCCTGCGGGAGTCTCCCAGCCCGCGTCCACCGCAGGCAGGCTGATCGCCCTCAGCGGAACCCGACATTCTTCTCAAGCACCGGATGCCCATCGCCCCGCAGGCCCTGGAGCCCCTGCACGGTGTGCGCGGCATGGCCCGTCTGCTGCTGCGGGGGCTCGACGTCGGTTGTGCGTGCGGGGTGCCGGGCCTGCTACCGGACGCTGCCGGCCGCGTCCGACGCACCAGAGCTACCGAGTGGCGGCTTCCTGGCCGGTGCGGGTCGGTGTACTCGGAGGTGATCTCGGTCGCCGGCGTGCCGTCGCCCGGATTGACGGTGAAGGGGGTCACGTAGGGCCGAGGGGGCGTGGGCCGTTCCCGCCGGTGCTGTAGGTGACCGTCTCGACGGCCCCGGTCGAGGTGGTCTGGCCGGTGATCCACGGGCCGTAGGGGCCGACCGGCAGCACTCCGCGATCTTGGTGACAGTTTGCGTGCCGATGTGACAACTAACGCGCTTCGGCACAGCGCTCGTCGTGCATCACCCCCGTGTTCGCCCCCGGCAGACGTCACAAACTACGCAAACCGGCCATCGGCAAGGAACCATGAACGCCTTCGACAAGGAAGGGGTCCTCATGACCGTCGCCGTCACCGCCCCCACCGTTCCCGGGCTCGTTCCGGGCGGTCGCGTCGATCACCGGACGTGGCTGATCGGCGCGGGCAGTCCCTACCTGATCAGCGACTTCCTGGCGCTCCACCGGTGGAGTTGGGTCCTCGACCCGCGCGGCAGCATCCACGCCGCATCGCCCGACACACGCGTCTACCTCGGCTACGCGCCCGACGATCCGACGGTGGACACCTGGACGATCGCGATCACGGGCACCGCCCACGATCCCGGCTGGAAGGCCACCTTCGACCGCCACACGCCGGTCGAGCTGGTCCTCGACCTTCTGACCGCCATGCACACCCGCACCACCCGCTGAACCAGAAGGGCTTCGCCATCACCACCGGCACCAACACCAACGAATCCGACATCACCCGGGACCTCACGTCCGCGCAGTACCTCGCCATCGCCGGAACCGTCTCCACTGCCGTCAGCGCCGTGATCTGCGCAGGCCTCCACCAGCGCCTGATCGCCCTCGGAATGCTCCTGACCTGCTTCCAGCAGATCGCGCTCCAGATGAAGCTCCAACGCCTCCAGCGCGCCACGACCACCGCCTTCACCACCGGCCGCATTCCCCGCCAACGCGACAAGTCCAACTGACCGCCGCCCCGGAACCGGTCCCCTCACCCCCTTCGCCCAGGAAGCAGCCCCCGTGAAGAGAACCGCCCGCCCCGGGAACAACCACCGCCTCAAGCTGTTCGTCCGAGGCCTGCTGGCCACCGGCATCGCCGGCGCCGCCGGGTTCGGCGCGCTCAGCGCCTACAACGCGCTCGCCCACCACGCCGTCAACAGCGGTTTCCTCATCGTCTGCGGTTCCTTCACCATCTTCACCCTCGGCGCCGCCCGTTCCTGGGACGACCTCACCGACACCGACGTCCTCGCGCTGCTGCGCACCGCCCCGCTGCCGCACAGCGCCGAGTCCGCGGCCCGTCACCTGGGCCGCCGACCCGGCCCCGTGCGGCTCAGCCTGGCCCGGCTGGAGCGGGAAGGCCGGGTCGTCGCCGTCGACGCTGCCAGCGCAACGGTTCACTACCGCGCCCGCTGAGCACCTGCCTGCCCCGACAGAGAACGGAGCGCAGCTGCCCCCCTTCCCGCGCCGGGGAAGGGGGGCAGCGTGCTGTTGGCCTACGCGGTCCGTCACCGATGCCCCAGCCACCACAGCGCGCCGCTGACGGCCGCCGCACCCGCCGCCGACGACGCACCTCTCAATGCGCTGACGCCGGCCATCCGCAGGTACCGCCGCCATCGGACTCCAGCCGCCCTCCGACGCGCCCGGCGCCCGCTACGGACATGTCCCGCGCTGATCGATTCTGTTCCCATCTCCCGCCCCTCCTGTGCCTGTTGGCTCCACATGCCGGCCCTTCCGGCTTCGCGTCTCCAATCGAAGCAAGTCGTGTTCCGTCCAAACCGGGGGAACATCGGGGGGTTCTACGGCGGGCGGACGCTACACCAAGCCGCGCTTCACCGCCCGTCATTCGCAGCAGACCGACCGGAGCACACGCGGCCGCACTACGTTCGACTCATGGCCAGAACTTCCCCCAGCCCAGCCGACCGCTGGTTGATCGATCTCGCGGCGAAGCGCGGCGCCGAGGTGTCGGCACGTCATCTCGAACGCTGGCGCAGCCGTCCGAACCCGCTGCTCCCGGCCCACCGCCGGGACTACCCCGGTCGCCCCTCGGGCGGCAGCTCCTCGACGGCGGACGAGCAGTTGGTGGAGCTGGTGGTCTGGCTCGCCCGCAACCGCCGCCAGGGCGCCGACCGCGGCCACCTCGCGCTGAGGGCCTTCGGCGCCGGCCTGCCCGTGCCCGAGGAGACCGTTCGCCGCGCCTTCGCGCGTCCGGCAGAGGACCTCGCCAGGCAGTTACGGCGTGGCTTCGGCCCGATGCCGGTGGACGGTGACCTCCGGGAGTGGGTGTACGACGGCGCGGCCGACCTGGTCGGCACCCAGGAGCGCCGCCTCTCCGCGGTGCAGCGCCGCATCCAGGCGATCGATCGGCAGCTCCTGGCTAGGCCGGACCTCGCCCCGGGGTGGCAGTTCGCCGCCGACCTCGATCCGGGGGCAGCCGAGGCCGAGCCCCTGGGCAAGACCGGCTTCCTGTTCCACTCGGCGATCACGGCCATGGCCGGCCCCGGCGAGATGGCCCCCGATACGCTCGCCCGGGCAGCCCGCGACTTCGTCGCGAACGGCACCCCGCAGTGGGCCGCCCACCTGCTGGAGACCGACCCCCGCGAACCGCTGGCGGCCCTGGCGGACCCGCCGCGACACCAGCTTCCAGGCCTGCCTGCCGACAGCGTCGCCAACCACCTCTACACCGTGGCCCAGGCAACCCCGATCGAGCGGCTGCGAGCAGCCTGGACAGCGGCAGGGGAGGTCCCGTGCTGGGCGGAGGCCAACTGCGCGGCCGCCGACCGGCTGAGGCCACCCTGTGGTGGGCGAGGGGCATGTTCGTCGGGGCCAGCCGGACCTTCCTGCTGACCGGGCTGTCCGAACCGGACCCGACCCCGGCGGAGCAGACCGCCACCGCCGCGCAACTGCTCTTCATGGCCGATGCCTTCAACACCACGCTCGCGAACACCGACGACGACGGCCGCGAGAGGATGCGCAGTCTGGCCCCGCCGTTCCTCCTCGCCCTGCTCACCCTGGAGTAAGACGGCATCTCGGACCTCGCTCCAGGAAAAGGCGTGAACCGGACGACTCCCCCAGGGGGGATGGCCGATCGTGAACACCGATGCAATCAAGAGTGATTGGACCTGCCGGGTCTACCTGACCTGGTTGGTCCGGGACGTCCGGTACGCCTTGACCGCGCCGGGCGAGGCTGCGGACCTCGCGGGTCAGGTTCCACCCGACCCGCGGGCGTGGATGCAGATCGAGGCCTTCCTGATGTACACCGCGAAGGTCTCCAAGATGCTCCAGCCGATCACCAACAAGCAGCGTTGGCAGACCCCGGAGGGACAGGACTGGCGCAAGGTGCGCGGCGCGTACCTGTGCGGCCTGCTCCAGGTGCCGGACGGCGCCGCAGTGCTTGACCGCAAGGTCCGCGACGCCGCCGAGCACTTCGACGAGCACCTGGACGAGTGGGTCGCCCACCACTCGCAGCCGACGGCAGCCGAGTGGGAGCAGGGGATCGCGTCCCCCTTCCCAACACCGCCGGCACAAGGCGTCGATGCGGCAGCGTGGCGGGTCACGGTGGCCGACCGGGAACTGGACCTCAGGGCAGTCGAGGAAGAGCTGCGGCAGATCCTGGCCACGGCGATCAAGCTGGACCCGCTGGCGGGCCTGGACGACACCGGGCTCGCCACGGCGCTGACCGGCCTCCCGCCGTTCCCGCCCGAGCTGCGCCTCAATGCGCCGACCAGGCACCCTGGTGAGCACATTCTGGACGGGACCGACCTCCCCGCCCCCGGCGGGAGTTCTCCGGGCCCCGAGGACCTCGCGGATTGACCCCGGGTGCCAACGCCCGAGGGGAGACGCATCAGGGGAACCGGCTTCGACCGGCCCCCTTGATGCGGTCCCAGGTCGAGGCCGTTCGCCGCACCTGGTGAACGTTGCATCAGAAGCAACTCGGCTCGCTACGAGAGGTACGTGCCGCTGAACAGGCCGTCGAAGCCCAGGCCTTGGTACATCTCCTCGAAGGAGTCCCACTCGCGCTCTTCGAAGTTGTCGTCCCGGGCCTCGGCGACGTCGCTCGCCTCCAGGTCCGTCTCGCGCCACTCGTGGGCGCACCGGCAGCGCACGAACACCAGGTTGGGGTGAACGTGGATCAGGAGCCAGTCGCGGGTCGCCTGGCACTGGGCGCAGGAGATGAGCATGCCGCGGGGGCTCAGGGGGTTCGGGTGCGGGACGGCCAGGGTGCTCGGAGCCGGCTCGGCCGGCTGCGGCTCGTGGCCGTAGCGGAAGTTGGTGAAGTTGGGTTGCTGGTCGTCGCTGCGGTCGAACAGGCTCAAGGAGCCCCCCTTACTCGTGATGTATGGGGTAGAACACAAGACATTGAGAGTCTTGTTCCGATTTGTCCGATTTACGAATGTCGGCTCGGTCACATCCAGGCGGCGTTCGACTGGGAGTTGGCCGGTACCAGCGAAGTTGAGCCTCCGCTGCGACGAAGGCCGGGTCCGGCGCGCGGTGCGCGCGCCGAACCCGGCCTTCTCGTTGGGTTACTCGACGGTGATGTCGAGGTGGTGGTTGGCGTCGGCGAGGTGCTGGAGGCAGCGCTCGGCGGTGGTGTCTCGGGCGATGAGGTGGGCGACGCGGGCGGTGCCGAGGTCGCCGGCGGGCGGAAGGGCGACGTGGTCGCCGCTCCGCTTCTCCCAGACCAGGCGTTCCAGCCAAGGCTGTTCGCGCAGTGCGGGGTCCGCCGTCGCGCAGGTGAGGCGGCCGGTGGCGGGGGCGTAGGTCATGTGGATGGCGGCGGCCCGGCGCCGGGTGGGGGTGAGGTCGGGCTGCAGGCCGAGGGCGATGTCGGCGGCGGCGAGCGGGAGGTCGATACCGGTGGCCTCGCGGACCAAGTGCGGGATCAGATCACCGCCCAGGCGTCCGTTGACCTCGATCAGGCGGGGTGTGCTGCCGCCGTCCGTCAGCCGCATCTCCACGTGGGAGACGCCGTTGGCGAAGCCGACGGCGTCCAGGGCCTGTACGGCCACGGGGCCCACCAGGGCGAGGAGCGGGTCGCCCGCTTCGACGCTGTGGCCGGTCTCCTCGAAGTACGGCGCGGGCCCCAGATGCTTGCGGGTGACGGCAACGGGCGTGGTCATGCCGAGGGCGGTGACGCACTCGACCGATACCTCCGGCCCGTCCAGGTACTCCTCGACGAGGACACCGTCGTGACCTGCGTGGGCTGCGGCCTGGGTGTAGGCGTCGACGAGGTCTGAGGGGACGTCCGCGAGGCGCACCCCGATGCTGCCGGCCGCCGCGGCCGGCTTCACGACGACGGGGTATCCGATGGTCTCGGCGGCGGCCAGGGCCTGGTCGAGGGTGTCGGCGTGGTGGCTGGCGGCGGAGGGGACTCCCGCGGCGGCGAAGGCCGCACGGCTGGCGGCCTTGTTGCGGCAGGCGCGGGCGGTGGCTTCGGAGTTGCCGAAGGTGCCGAGGGCGGCGGCGAGGCGGGCGGCGCTGTGCTGGGCGTACTCGTCCCACGTGAGCACGCCGGTGATGCGGTGGCGGGCGGCGAGGCGTTCGGCGGCGGCCAGGGCCTGGTCCGGGTCGCGGGTGTCGGCGACCTCGTGGTCGGCGATGTAGGGCAGTGCCCAGGTGGGCGCGGCCGGGGTGAGAAGGACGACGCGGTGGCGCTCGGCGATCTGCTCCAGCGCGTAGCGGCGGTACTGCTCCGTGCCCGTGCCGATGAGTAGGAGCGTCGGGGACCCCGGGGAATTGCGTCCGATGACCGATCGCGAGCCGGGCGTGGAGCTGAACTGCGACATTGAAGCACCATCCTCTGGTGTCGTTGAAGGGCT
>NZ_JBIWNZ010000026.1:35286-120337 GCF_044767505.1 Kitasatospora sp. NPDC101235 | reverse complement strand
AGTTGCGCTCGCGTCACACACCACGGTCTACCGGATCAGGACCCGCCGCGAAGGTGAATCACACAGATTGATCACGACCGAATACGTGCCCTAGTGCACTGTCCGGGGCCGGCGCCGGGCGGGGCCGGTCACCGAAGGCCTCGTCCGACGCGCACGTGATCACGGCTTGACGCGCACCCCGGTGCGGCACCATGGTGCGATGGACAGCACTCGACAGACAGTCAGTTCCGGCTCCCCCCTCGAACCGCGGATCGGCTTCTCCCGGGCCGTGCGCAAGGGGAACCACGTCGCGGTCGCCGGCACCGCCCCGCTCGGCGATGACGGCACGACGGTCGGCCAGGGCGACGTCCACGCCCAGACCGTCCGCTGCCTGGACATCGCCGAGGCCGCCCTGCGGGAGGCGGGCGCCACGCTCGCGGACGTGGTGCGGACCCGCATCATGCTCACCGACATGAGCCAGTGGCGGGAGGCCGCGCGCGCCCACGGCGAGCGCTTCGCGCACATCCGCCCGGTCACCACCTTCGTGGAGGTGTCGCGCTTCATCGACGAGCGGTGGCTGGTCGAGGTCGAGGTGGACGCGGTGATCGGCTAACGGCCGGGCAGGGCGGCCGGGTCGGCCGGCGGGACGGCAGGATCAGCGTGTGGGCGTGGACGCCGGGGCGGTCGGGGTGGCCATCAGGGTGCGCAGCAGGTCCTCGCCCAGGGCGAGGCCGGCCTGCGACTGGTCGGGCAGCTCGTAGTCGCGGTACCACTCGGCCGGCGCCTCCGGATGCGGGCCGCTGACCGCGACCCGGCCCCGCCCGTACGGGGTGACGGCGGCGGCGGTGCGGCCGTTGGGGTAGCGGGCGAGCACGTCCGTGCCCGGGCCGTCGAGGTCGAAGTACGGGCCGTCCTGGAAGTACATCCGCTGTGGACGGCCGCGCCACAGGACGTCGACCAGGCGGTCCCGCTCGTCGGTGACGGTCGTGTCCGGGGAGCGGATGTACTGCCCGGAGTCGCCCGGCAGGAGGTCGAATCCCGGGTCGCCGGCCAGGTAACCGCCCATGCACAGCCCCAGGAAGCGCCCGCCGCCGCGGACGTAGGCGCGCACCAGGTCCGGGGAGAAGTCCGGGTCGCGCGCCAGCAGGCTCCACGCGGTGGCCACCTCCTGCCCGTTGGTGCCGCCGGGCTGCACGTACAGTGCCACGCCCGTCAGCGCCGCCGGGCCGAACCGCACCCGCTCCCCGGGCCCGACGAACCGCACCGCGAACCCGGCCCGCTCCAGCAGCCCCTCTGCCGCCTCCGGGCAGCCCTCGCAGGCCGCCGGCCCCCGGTACACCAGTGCCAGTGGCCGCCCGTCGTCCCGCCCCGGCGGTGGGACGTCCTCGCTCTGCGGCGGCGTGCCACCGCACCCCGCCGCCAGCACCAGCACCACTGCCGCCACCAGCCCCAGCACTCGCCCGACCCGCACTCCCGCCATCCCTCCTGAGCAGCCCCGGGCCGCCCGTCGTCACGACGCTACGGGCCGCCGGGGTGTTCCTGGGCGTCGGGCGCTCGATCGGGTGAGTTTGCGGGGGTTGGTATGGACGGGTGAGGGATTCGAGGCGGGGCGGTGGGCAGTGGGGTTCGCCTCGGCGGGTGGGTCCGGCGTCGGGGTTTCACGCGGTGGTCGCGGCCTGTGCCGTCCGGTGCAGCGCCCCCACCACCGCCGACAGGTCCTCCTCGGCGATCGACGGATGCGCCAGCAGCACCTCGCGGGCCGCCGTCAGCACCGGGCCGCCGCCGGCCAGGGCGAGGTCCTTGGCGGCGAGGCGGACCGGGAAGTCCGACTCCGTGCTGAACGCCCGGGCCACCACCCCCGCGAGCGGCCCGGCCGACAGCACCTCCCGTGCCTGCTCCTTCGGAACGCCCAACTCCTCGGCCACCGCGAGGACTTCGCCAAGCGCGGTGACGCAGGCGACGATCGCGCCGATCACCACCACCTTCAGTGCCGCGCCCGATCCCGCGCCGCCGCAGCGCCGCACCCGGCCCAGGTGCTCCAGGACGGGCTGCGCGCGGTCCAGGTCGGCGTCCTCGCCGCCCGCGAAGACCACCAGGTCGCCGGCGGCCGCCGGGCCCACGCTGCCGATCACCGGGGCGTCCACCAGGACGACGCCGTCGGGCAGCCGGGCGCGCAGGCCGGCGGTGGCCTCCGGGCCGATCGAGGACATGTCGATCCACAGCGTGCCCGGCGCCAGTTCGGCCGTGAACCGTCCGGCCACCTCGGCGACGGCCGCCGGGTCGGACAGCATGGTGACGACGACGTCCGCGCCGCGCACGGCCTCGGCCGGAGTGGCGGCCTCGGTGAGGCCCCCGGCGCGGCCGGGGGAGCGGTTCCAGACGGTCAACGGGTGGCCGGCGGCGGCGAGTCGACGGGCCATCGGCAGGCCCATCCGGCCCAGCCCCAGAAAAGCGATCTTCTTCATGGCCACCACGCTAGGAAGCCGCGAGCCAGGCGACAAGCGAATGTCCCGCATGGTAGTCATGCCAGATGGACATGGCTTGGCTGGACGTCTTCCGTACCGTCGCGCACCTGGGCTCCTTCACCGCCGCCGGCGAGCGGCTGGGCTTCACCCAGTCCGCGATATCCCGGCAGATCGCCACCCTCGAACGGGAGTTGGGCACACCACTGTTCGACCGGCTGGCGCGCGGCGTGCGGCTGACCGAGCACGGACGCGCGCTGCTGCCGCACGCCGAGGCGATGCTGGAACGGCTCGACACCACCCGGCGCGACCTGGACGCGCTCACCGAACTCACCGCCGGGCGGCTGCGGGTGGGCGCCTTCGACAGCGCCAACGCCGCCCTCGTCCCCGGCGCCCTCGCCGCCTTCCGCGCCGCCCACCCGGACGTGGCGATCAGCCTCACCGAGGGGCTGGCAGCGCACCTGCTGGACCTGCTGCGCGAGGACACGATCGACCTCGCCCTGGTCGCCTCGTACACCGAACTCGCCGACGACGGCGATCAGTTCGACTTCCGTCCGCTGATGGAGGACCCGGTGCTGGTCGCCCTCCCGCGCGGGCACCGCCTCGCCGGACGCCGCCGCCTGCGGCTGGCCGACCTCGCCGACGAACCGTGGATCGCCGCCCGCCGCCACGCCGAATCCACCCTCCTCGCCGCCTGCGTCCGCAGCGGATTCCAGCCCCGCATCGAGTACGCGGTCTCCGCATGGACCGCCAAACTCGGCCTGGTCGCAGCGGGATTGGGCGCCACCCTCATCCCCTCCCTGGCCGCCCGCGTCAGCCGCCCCGGCATCGCCCTCATCCCGCTGCACCCGGACGACACCCCGGTGCGGCAGGTGTACACCGTGACGCGGCGCGGGCAGCGGGTGCCGCCGGCGGTCGAGGCCTTCGGGGCGTTCCTGCGGGAGGCCGCCGCGGGCCGTTGACGGCGGGTCGGGAGCTCCCGCACCACCCCCCGCGGGCCGTGGCGCCGCCTCAGCCGGCCGTCGGACGCACGCGCGGGCGCAGGCGTTCGCCCTGCGGCCCGAACATGATCAGGTACTCGGCCGGTCCGCCGCGTCCGGCGTTGGCGACCCCGTGCGGGGTACGGGTGTCGAACTCGGCGACCTCCCCGGCGGTGAGGACGAGGTCGTGTTCGCCGAGCGCCAGCCACAAGCGGCCGGAGAGCACGCACAGCCACTCGTACCCCTCGTGCGACACCTGCCGTGGCCGCTGCGGCGGGTCGTCGGTGGCGGGCAGGACGTGCTTGTGGGCGTGCAGACCCCCGACGTACCGGGTCAACGGCAGCACCGCCTTGCCGTCCGCCGGGCGGCGGGGGACGGGCCGGGGCGCCTCGCGCGGCGCGGCGGGCGCGAGGCCGGCGAGCTCGTCCAACGAGACGCCGTAGGCCCTCGCCAGGTGCAGCAGCAGTTCCAGGTTCGGCTTGCGCCGGCCGTTCTCGACCCGCGACAGCGTGCTGAGGCAGACGCCGGTCGCGCGGCTCGCCTCGGTGAGGCTGTGGCCGTGCCGTTCCCGTACGGCCCGCAGCCGGTCCCCCATGGCGGCCAGCACACCGGCGATGCCGTCCTCGGCCAGCACACCGGCGATGCCGTCCTCGGCCGGCACGCCGGTGATGTCGTCCTCGGCCATCGCGCCTCCTCCCCTCCTCGGTGCGGGGCCACGCAGACCGCCCCTGTCCTGCAAGTTTGCCAAAACGTCAAGGCCGGTCGCATCCCCCGGCCGCCGCATCGCATGATCGGTGCGCAACCGCGGCCACCGGCACCCCGAGGAGAAGCCATGCACCAGCCCGCACCGCCCACAGGCCTGCGCCACCGAACCGTCGACGCCCCCGCCGGACGGCTGCACCTGGTCGAGCAGGGCGCCGGGCCACTGGTCCTGCTCGTCCACGGCTTCCCCGAGTCCTGGTACTCCTGGCGCCACCAGCTCCCGGCCCTCGCCGCGGCGGGGCACCGCGCGGTCGCACTCGACGTGCGCGGCTACGGCCGGTCCTCCAGGCCGTCCGCGACGCGGGAGTACCGGATGCGCGCCCTCGTCGAGGACAACCTCGCCCTGGTGCACGCCCTGGGCGAGCGGACGGCGGTGATCATCGGGCACGACTGGGGCGCGAACATCGCGGCCGCCTCCGCCCTGCTCCACCCCGAGGTCTTCCACGCGGTGGGCCTGCTCAGCGTCCCCTACACCCCGCCCGGCGGCCCCCGCCCCAGCGACGTCTTCGCGCGGATGAGCGGCGGCCAGGGGGCCGGGGAACAGGAGTTCTACGTCTCCTACTTCCAGGAGCCGGGCCGGGCCGAGGCCGAGATCGAGCCCGACGTAAGGGGCTGGCTCGCCGGGTTCTACACGGCCCTGTCCGCCGACACCATGCCGGCGCCGGGGGAGCCCGACCCGCACTTCGTCAGCGGCGGCGGGACACTGCGCGAGCGGTTCCCCACGGACCGGCTGCCCTCCTGGCTCACCGAAGCCGATCTCGACCACTACGCCGGGGAGTTCGAGCGCACCGGCATGACCGGAGCACTCAACCGCTACCGGAACATGGACCGCGACTGGGAGGACCTCGCCGGCCTCGACGGATCCCCCCTCACCCAGCCCTCCCTGTTCATCGGCGGCGCCCTGGACGCCTCCACGACCTGGATGGCCGACGCCATCGACGCCCACCCGGCCACGCTCCCCGGCCTGCTCTCCTCCCACATCCTGGACGGCTGCGGCCACTGGGTCCAGCAGGAACGCCCCCAGGAGGTCAACCGCCTGCTGACCTCCTGGCTCGCGAAGGTGTCCCCGCCGGCGCCCCGGCGATAGCGGACGACGCCACCGGCCCAGCCGCAAACCGGCCGCCGGGGCGCCCTGTTCAACAGACGGTGTCCGCAGCCGGCAGCACGCCCGTCGACAGGTAGGCGTCGACGGCCCGGCCGGCGCACGCGCTGTAGCCGTTGAGGTAGAGGGTGTGGACGCGGCCCGGGACGGTGACCAGGCGGGAACCGGGCAGACGGGAGTGCAGGGCGAGGGCGCTCTGGTAGGGGGCGTGGCTGTCGCCGGTGGCGTGGAGCTGGAGGGCGGGGACGGCGTTGCGGACCTCGACGGGCGGCTCCAGCGGGGCGCTGCGCCAGGAAGCGCACGGGGTGGGGCCGTTGTACACCGGGCCGAAGACCGGCTCGGCGGCGCGGGAGCGCTCGACGGCCTCGCGGTACCACGCGGACGAGCGCGGCATCGCCACGTCGTCGCACAGGATGCCGACCGTGGACGAGAGGCCGGCACCGCCGTCCGGGCCCGGAGCGAGGAGCACGGTCAGCAACTCGTGCAGCGCCGGGCCCGCCTGGACCGGCTTGCCGTCGGCGGCGTCCAGCAGCTGCCGCAGCACGTCCGCGTAGGCGGCGTTGTCACGGTCGTCGCCCTGGCAGAACGCGAGCAGGACCGGCAGCAGGGCGCCGTCGAGCCGGTAGCCGTCGACGGCGATCGGCGCGGCCTCGGCCCGGCGCACCAGCCCCTCGACGGTGGCCCGCACCGCCGCCGGGGTGGAGCCCAGGCGGTAGACGGCGTCCTGCGGCGCGGCCCAGGCGGAAAAGCCGTCCAGGGCACGCTCGTTGGCGCCGGCCATGTCCTGGAACGCCCCGATGCCGTACCGCGCCGGGTCGAGCGCGCTGTCCAGCACCAGCCGGTCGACGCGCTGCGGGAACAGCTGCGCGTACACCGCGCCCAGCAGCGCGCCGTAGGACTGCCCGAAGAAGGAGGTCCGCTGCTCGCCCAGTGCCGCGCGCAGCACGTCGACGTCCCGGGCGGTGTTGCGGGTGGTCAGGTGGGGCAGCAGGTCGGGGTACTTGTTCCAGCAGGCGTCCGCGTCGGCCTTGGCCATGCGCCAGGCCTGCTCGAAGCCCGCCCGGCCCGTGCCGGCCGAGCGAAGCCAAGTGCCGCGCGTGAGGCCGCAGTCCAGGCCGCCGCTGGCGCCGACCCCGCGCGGGTCCATGCCGACGATGTCGTAGGCCGCCGCCGTCCCGGGCGCCATCTGCTCCCGCAGCGCGACCGGCATGCCCAGCCCGCGCTCGCCGGGACCGCCGGGGTTGGTCTGGAGTATGCCGCGGCGCCCCGCGGGGTCGGCGGACCGGATCCGGGAAACGGCGAGCGACAGGGTGCGGCCCCGCGGCTCGCGGTAGTCCAGCGGGACGGTCAGGGCCGCGCACTCGGCGCCGGCGGCGGCCAGCTGCGGGTCCTGGCAGACGGCCCAGGCGAGCGGCTGGCGGTGGTAGCGCTCCAGCGGGTCCGAGGCGGCCGACGGAGCCGAGGAGGCCGGTCCGGCTGCGGTGAGCACGGTGGCCGCGGACAGGGCGAGGGCGGTGGCGAGCGCCGGTGCGGTCTTCATGTGGGCCAGCCTAGAAGGGAGTTGACCACCGCAGGGATCAGGTCCCCGGATTCGCCTTGACCTCAAGCCGGCTTGAGGTCCTACGGTCGGTCGCGTCCTGACGATCAGTTGAAGGAGCACCGGACATGACGATCAAGACCTACGAACCGCAGATCATCGCCGCCCAGCCCATCGGGGCCTGGACGGGCGAGGTCTACCGCCGAGTGGTGGTGGAAGGCCTGCGCAAGCAGCTGGCCGTGGAAGGCCTCACCCAGCCGCACTGGTGGACGCTCAACCACGCGGCCGGCCGCCCCGGCGGATGGACCCGCACGACCCTGATCGAGCGGCTCACCCCGTACGACGACCAGGACACCGCCTTCGACGCCGTCTTCGACGACCTGATCAACCGCGGCTGGCTGACCGAGGAAGCCGACGGGGCGTTCACGCTGACCGAGGAGGGCGAGGCCGGCCGCCTGCGCGCCCGCGAACGCAACCTGAAGATCAACGAGCGCGCCCACGAGGGCATCGACACCGACGAGCTCGTGACCACGATCAACGTGCTGCGCCGCATGGTGGCGAACCTGGGCGGCAACGGGAACCTCCCCGACTGACCTTTCCCGACGTGACGAAGGAGCCCCCGGACCCCGCTTCCGGGCCTCCTGTGCCGCCCGGGGCGCAGGAGAGAATTGACCCACGGAAACGGTCGCTGATTGCCACCTGATCGGGGGTCTTTCCGGTCGTAGGTTGGTCACATGACGACGACGAAGAACACCGCCGCCCCCGTGCTGACCCGCTGCGCCGAGGCCGAGACCTGCACCGACCCGAGCGCCACCATGACGCTGCTGGCCGACGCGGCCCCGGCGGAGGGCGGCTTCACCGTCTACCGCTCCACCTTCGCCGCCGGCGCCGCCGGAGCGCCCGCCCACCTCCACACCCGGGCGTGGGAGCTCTTCTTCGTGATCAGCGGCTCGTTGCGGGTGCTGGTCGGCGAGGAGGTCACCGTGCTGGTCGCGGGCGACTTCCTCGCCGTGCCGCCGCACACCCCGCACGCCTTCGCCGCCGCCCCGGGCGCCGAGGCCGACGTGCTGTGCGTGTTCACCCCCGGCATGGACCGCTTCGACTACCTGCGCCTGCTGGGCAGCGTCATGCGCGGCGAGAGCGACCCGGGCGCGATCGCCGCCTCGGCGGAACGCTTCGACAACCACTACGTGGACAGCCCGGCCTGGCGGGCGGCCCTGGCGGGCGACGGCGCCTGAGGCCCGCGCGCAGCCGCCCGACGGGCCGGGGCTGCCCGGGTGTGGAACGGTGGTACCCCGGGAGTGTCCCGGTTGCGAGAGGAGTGGCCATGTCGTCGAAGCGCCGCCGCAAGAAGAAGGCCAGGGCCAGGCGCGGGGCCAACCACGGCCGCCGCCCCCAGTGCTGAGCCGCGGCTGAACGGGTGAGGACGCCCGGACGGCCTTCCCGGCCGGTCCGGGCGCTGCCCGAAGAAGGCCCCCGAAAAGGCCCCTGTCCCCGAAAAACCGGCTCAGAGCCGCCCGCGCCCCAGGAAACCGCCGCGCGCCACCTTGTGGTACTGGCAGTAGCCGACCCAGTTCGCGCCGAACACCAGCTCCAGGACCACACCCCGCCCGTCCGCGCGGGCCTCGCTCAGCAGCTGCGCCGCGTCCGCGTCCGGCGGGGTCTGCTCCAGCACGAAGAGCCGGTTGATGTACGGGCCCGCCGGAACCGGGTCCCGGCGCGGAATGCCGTCCCGGTCCCAGGTCAGGGTCGCGCCGGGGCTGGACAGACAGGGGGAGCCCATCCGCCAGCCGTTGGCGTCGATGCCTCCGTCGCGGTACCAGCGCAGCGCGTGGTCGAGGCTCCCGCTCGGATCCGGCCCCTGGCCGTGGGCCTGCCACTCGGCCACGTCCGCCGCCGCGATCCGGGGCAGGACGTCGAGGACGTCCTCCCGGATCACGAAGTAGGCGCGGGCGTAGATCCGGCAGACCAACAACGTGTCCCTGGGGTGGTCCGAGCCGTGGAAGGTCGGGCGGGTGGACTGGTCCAGGACCTGGGTCAGCACGTGCTCGACCCCCTCCACCGCCCCCAGCGCCTCGACCAGCCCCCGGATCCGCTCCCGCTCCGCCGCCCGGGCCGCCTGCGCCGTCGGCGAGTTGACCAGCTTGAGCTTGCGCCGCTCGGTGGGCCAGTGCAGCGCCCGCAGCTCCTGCACACCGTTGAGGAGCGGGTTCACCAGCATGCCGACGAGGTAGACGAGATTCGTCGCCACCTTCTCCAGGAAAGCCTTCACGAGCAGGGGTCCTCTCGGGTCGCACGCGCGTCTGCGCCCACACCCTGTCCCGCCGGCACCCCGCGCCGCAATCCGCTGCCGTACTCAACTCCCCTGCGTGCCCGCCCGATTGCCGAGCGCGTCCGCCAACGATGGGCGGGGCGGCCGCGCGATGCCGGTGGCGACCGACCAGCAGCCCGAGTTGCCTCCAGGGGAGCCGCTATCAGGACAGCCGCCGCCGCTGCCGCCGGCCGGGGCGGCGGCCGGTGAGGGCGTCGAGCGCCAGGACGGTGCCCTTGGCGGTGGTCACGTACACCACGCCGTCCGCGTAGGCCGGGCTGCCGCCCGTGGCGTCCAGGGCCCGGCGCCAGTGCGCCGCGCCGGTGGCCAGGTCGAGGCGCAGCAGCGAACGGTTACGGGCCAGGCCGACCACCCAGGCGTCGGCGCCGGCGACCGTGACGGCGGAGGCGCCGTGCGGGCCGGCGAGGTGCCAGCGCCGCATGCCGTCGCTCCGGTTCAGGGCGTGGACGCCGGTGCGGAAGTCGCCGACGAGGAGCAGGTCGTCGGTGATCGCCGGGCTGTCGTCGATCGCGCTGAAGCCCACCTCGACGCCCCAGCGCTGCCTGCCGGTCGCCGCGTCGAAGGCGTGCACCAGGCCGGCGCCGGTGCCGAGGTAGACGGTGCCGTCCGCGACGCTCGGCGAACACAGGGCGAGGTAACGCTCGGCGTTGTCGTCGTACCAGACCCGCTTGCCGTCCTTCACCCGGTAGGCGCCCAACTGCCCCTTGACGCCCGTGACATGGACCAGGCCGTCGGCCACCGCGGCCGCCGAGCAGGAGCCGTCCGGCAGGTGCTGCTCCCAGCGCCGGCGACCGGTGCGGGCGTCGGTTGCGATCAGCGTGCTGGGGCGGGTGTGGCGCAGCGTGAACATCGACATGGTGACGGTGTAGACCACGCCGTCGGCGACGGTGGGCGCGGCCGAGGCGCCGACGCGGGTGCTCCAGCGTTCGGTGCCGTCGGCGGCGGCGAGCGCGTACAGCAGGCCGTCCTCGCCGACCACGTAGACGGTGTCGCCCGCGACGGCCGGGGTGTGGGTCAGCCGGTCCTGCGCGTCGTGGCGCCAGCGCGGTTCGCCGGTGAGCGCGTCCAGGGCGTAGCAGTGCTGTCCGGCGTTCTGGTAGAGGGTCCCGGCGCAGACGACGGGGGAGCTGGTGGGGCGTTCGGGCAGGCGGGTGCTCCAGGGCAGGAAGCCGGGCGGGGCCGCGGCCTCGGGGTGGACGCCGGTGTGGGCGGGGTCGCCGCGGTGCATGGCGGCCGGGCCGGTGGGCGTGGCCGCGGAGGTGGACGGCGTGGCGGCCGCGGGGGCGGGGCGGCGGGTGTGCGCGGGGCGGGGCCGGCCCCACAGGGCCGGGTCGGTGAGGTCGACGAGCCGGGTCAGCGAGCGCAGGACGGCCAGCGGCTGCTCGGTGCGCGCCGAGGGGCCGCTGTAGCCGACGTAGCAGAGCCAGCGGTCGTCCACGCGCCACTCCAGCCAGAGGTGGTCGTCGGCGAACTCCCGGACGGCCGGGGTCAACAGACGCCCGGCGACGTCGGGGTCGGTGGTCTCGACCAGGTGGACGGTGTCGTACGCCTCGTCGCCGCTCTCGTACAGGTGGTGGCCGGGCTTCTGCAGGATCTGGCGGCGCAGCAGCGGCAGCAGCCGGTCGGGGCCCAGCATGTTGCGGGAGACCACCACCAGGGGGAGCGGGCGGGGCAGTTCGACCAGGTGGACGGTGCGTATGCCGTCGCCGCCCCGGCCGCGGACCAGGTCGAACACGGTGACCTGGTGGCCGTCGAGCGTGCCGGTGGCCGCGAACCGTGCGCGCGGCGGGGTGTCGTGGCCGCCGGAGAGCACCGCGTCGCGCCAGCGTTCGGCCAGCTCCGGGCTCTCCTCGCGGAACTCCCAGCCCTGTTCGGCCGCCAGGCGCTGCCGCTCGGCCCGGCGCCGGCGCAGTTCGGCGTAGCCCGTCCCGATTCCCCAACGACCCATGTGCCACCTCCGGTTGCCAGACCACGAACCGTACCGCGTGGGGCGGACACGGAGCATCGCAGCGTCGTACCTGGACCCGGCGGCGCGGGCCGGCCGTTCACGAGCGCGCGGGCTCGCTCTCGGGTGCCGGGGATCGCGGACGGCGGGCCCGGAGCTTGGGCCCTAACGTCCGAGGTGATCGGCGAGGGCCTCGATCGTGCGGCGCCGCGCGGTGTACAGCGACACCGCCGAGCCGTCCGCGAAGTGCAGCCGGAACCGCGCCATCGCCTGCAACCTCGGGCGCCGCTCCACCCGCAGGACCAGCTGCCGCGGGGCGTGCCACAGCAGCTGGCCGGCCTTGCGGACGTCCAGCGCCGTGACGAACGCGGTCCGGCGGTCCGTGACGGCCAGCAGTCTGGTCCGCGCCCCGCCCGTCGTCGTCGGGAAGCTGCTCGCGAGGCTGCCCGACTGCCCTGACACCGCGCCGAGTTGCCCCAGCTTGTTGCCGACCCGTGCCCCCGCCCCGTCCCCGACCCCGCGCGCCCCGGCCACCGGCACCACCGTCGCGACGTCCAACAGGTGCTCGCCCGGTTCCAGCAGCGGTTCCACGGCATTGCGGTAGCGGTTCATTAGAGCCTCGGTCATGCCCGTCAGGGTAGACGGGCAGGTGGGCGGCCTCGGCGGCGGGTCCGGCGGCGTAGTCGGGGCCGCCGATTTTCTTCCGTCGGGTCCGTCGTCGAATCCGACGGCGTGAACGTGTACATGAGGGGTGGCAACTCCCCAGCGGCACCTGCCGCATGCCCTCCGACCTCTGACAGCCGACCCCGACGCAACGCCCGCGCGACCGTTGCGCACAGACCGTGCACCACACCGGCCTCCACCACGAAGGAGTCCTGACCATGCGGAAGTTCATCCTCGACCTGGTCGAGCGCACCGTCGCCACGTATGCCGCGGCGTTCCTCGGCCTGCTGCTGGCCGACAAGTTCGACCTGACCTCGATGAGCGCGCTCAAGGCGGCGGCGGTCGCGGCGCTGCCGGCCGCCCTGAGCGTAGTGAAGGGCGCGGTGGCGACCCGCGTCGGCGACCCGGCCTCCGCCGCCCTGCTCGCCCGGCCCCGCGAGTAGCCCCGACGGCGCAAAGCGCCGAGCGCCCCGGGCCGCCGCCCGGGGCGCGGCTGCGGGAGGGAGCGGGTGAGGGAGCTTGCTCCGCGCCGGCCTCAGCGGGTCGGACGGATCATCGCGGTCAGCCGCGGCGAGTCCGGTGTGGGCGGCTGGGTGTTGAACGCCCGGTAGCCCCAGGCCTCGTAGACGCGCTGGACCCTGCCGTCCCCGGCGAGCGGGTTCACCATCAACATGACACGGCCTTCGGCGCGCCCGGCCAGCAGCGCGTCGTGGATGCGGCGGGCGGTGCCGGTGCCGCGCCAGGGCGTGCGGACGCCGATCTCCTTGACGGCCAGGGCCGGGGCGTCGGTGAAGCCGTGGGGGAGGGGCTCGGCCATGCGCTTCCAGTACCGGTCGCCGGCCTCGACGGTGTTGCCGTAGGCGTACCCGACCGGCAGTCCGCCGTCGTAGCCGAGGACGAGCTCGAAGCCGGGGTCGGCGGTGTGCCGGTCGAGGCGTTCGGCGAAGGTGGCGAGGCAGTAGTTCGGCAGGTGCAGCAGCGAGGCGCGCACGTCGGCGTAGACCTGCAGCAGATCCTGCCGGGCCTCGGGGGAGAGGGTGGTGGTGTGGTGGCGGAGTTCGACGGTCACGCGGTGGTCCTCCAGGTGTCGTCGGTGCAGGCGGTCCAGGTCCGGTCCGATGTGTCGCCGGGTGCTGGTGTTCTTCAGCACCGCATGAAACCAGGCCTCCCACCCGGCGCACAGGCTTCGCCCTGGCGAGCCGGTTCGTGACGCGGTCTGCCGGAACGAGGGGGCTTCCTGGTGGTGGACCAACTTCCGTGCGCAGGAAGTCGACTCCGCCGACTTCCTGCGCACGGTGTGGTCGGTCCTCGGGTCAGGTGCGGGCTGCTGCCACTGCGTCCGTGTACTGCTCGGTCGTCAGGTCGGCCTCGCTGATTCCGAGGTCGGCCAGGACGGCCCGCACGGTGTCGAGTGCCGCTGCGAGGCCGTCTGCGGTGGCCGCTGCGGTCTCGACTTCGATGAACGTGGCGTCGAGTTCCGGGACGCGGACGAGCGTGGCGAGCAACTGCCGGCCGTCGCGTTCGAAGGTGTAGTTGCGGCAGCGCTTCTCGAACCGGATGCGCGGGGTGAAGCCGAGGCCGCTGATGATCTCGTGAGCCGCATCGGCGTCCTCGACACGCGTCTCCGCTTCCCACTTGGACCCGGACGCGTCGTCCACCCGGGGGCCCTTGTACGTGAGCACCGTGCGGGTGTTGTCGGGCCCGTGCACGGTGCGGATCCGCAGCTCGCGGTCGGCGTCCATCACCGCACCACTACGGATCGGAGTGGCGTCGTGACTCGCAGGCCCCCACTAGGCGCCGAAGGTGCCCAGCCTGAAGCTGACCGGACCCGTCAAACCTCGCGCCCCTTTCGCACGCCTCTCCGCCCCCTTCGAGGTGCTCCCATGCTCAAAACTCACCGGCCCCGCATGTTCGTCGCGCGTCTCGACTCGCGGACCGAATCCACGCCCTTGGCCCGGTACATGCTGCGCGCGTACAACCTGACGACTGGTCAGAATCGGTCAAAGCTTGACCGATTCTGACCTCAAGCGAAGAAAAGCGGAGTATCACGTTCCCTTCGTGACTGAGCTGTGTAGATTCCTGATCGGTTCGGGTGGCAGCGCAAGCCGCCACCCGCCTGCGGGAGTTCTTCACCGGTCGCGTTCTGCCCGCACACCGGCGCGGGCGGTGCGAAGCACGTCGCGCCCGCTTCCGCACGCCCTACCGCAAGTGGAACCGTGCACCGACCATGGGCACGCGAACCGTCACTGACCGTCGCCGAGCGCCTCCGCGGTGCCCGGCGACACCACCGAGAGGACCTTGATGGGCATATCTCCGCGCACCCGCCTGGCCCGCCGGCTCGCCGCCGTCGGCACGGCCCTGCTCGCCGTGCTCGCCGTCGTCCCGCTCGCGGCGGCCCCCGCCTCGGCGGCGGTCACCGCGAGCCCGATCTGCCTGAGCGGCACCTTCCAGTACGACTACCAGAACGCGGAGGAGGGCCCGGACAAGCCCACCCGGACCAAGCCCGTCCGCAACGCCAACGTCGAGCTGTGGGGCCGGGAGAAGGCCGCCGACACCCCGCACGCGCTCGGCGTCTACGGCCTCACCGCCGTGTCCGACGGCGGCTTCAACCTCTGCTACACCCCCACGACCACCACGACGATGAGCAGCATGTGGGTGCGGTTCTCCTCCGAGAGCACCAGCTTGTGGAGGGTCCTGTCCCAGGGCTCCCTGTACACCGTGGACTCGCCGGTCCAGCAGAACCTCTCTACGAGCGCCTCCGTCGGCGTCCTCAAGCCCCCGGCCCAGACCTCCCGGGCCTGGCACATCCTCGACACCCTCAACCTCCTGTGGTGGGGCCGCAACAACCCGGTCAGCGCCTGCTGGAGCGCCCACGAGCCGAACAGCGCCTCCTGCACCGAGCTCTCCGTCTTCTGGGGCCCCGGCGCGAGCAGGGGCCCGGTGTACGACCTCGACAACACCATCTCCCTCTCCGACGCCGACCCCGACTCGGAGCACACCGTCCTGCACGAGGGCGGCCACTTCCTGATGCACCGCCTCTTCAACGGCGTCTGGCCGCCCGACAGCGTCTGTGCCTCGCACTACATCTGGTCGAGTGCGGGCCGCCCCTGCGCCTGGGTCGAGGGCTTCGCCGACGCCGTCTCCGCCTACCTGCTCGGCGACAACCGCTACGTGTGGTCGAACGGGGGCAGCACCGAGTTCACCTACGGCCCCGGCTGGGACACCGGTGACACGGTCTCCGGCAACATCTCCGGTTCACTGCTCGACCTGTGGCGGCAGGTCGACGGCGGCTGGCAGGGCACCCTCAAGGCGCTGACCGACCGCACGCCGGGCACGTTCGCCGACTACTTCAAGACGGTCCGTCCCGCCGCCGTCCCGCCGCTCGCCACTACCGGCGCGGCGCTCGACCGGCTCACCCGGCACACCATCTACTACGCGCCCGTGCCGGTCGGCGACGGCCGCTCCCACTTCCTCACCAACAGCGGCGGCCCCGTGCTGTCGCACCAGGGCGGCGGCTGCCTCGTGCTCCCCGGCGCCTACGCCGTCATCTCCGACAAGAGCCCGTCCGACCTCGGCCAGCAGTGGCGGCTGGACACCAACGCGGACGGTACGGTGCGCATCCACGACAGCTGCAACCCCTCCCTCTCCCTGACGTCCAGCGGCTACCCGAGCTACCGCGTCACGGTGAAGCCGTCCGACCCGCAGTCCGCGTCCCAGAAGTGGCAGGTCGCCCAGAACGCGGACGGCAGCCTGAAGATCACCGACCCGAACACCGGCTACGTCCTCGACACCCCCAACAGCAACTCCGGGGTGGGCGCGATGCTCTCGGCGCCCTCCGCGACCAGCACCACCCAGCGCTGGACCACCCGCGACTGACCTGACGTCCACCGCCCGCGAAGCGGGCCGGGGAACGCGACGGGAAGCGCGCCGGGAAAACGCAGAGAGACCGCTCGGGCCACCAGGGCCGGGCGGTCTCTGCTGTTCGGACGGACCCATGCGCCAACACGGCCCGCTGCCGATGTTCCCGATTGTTGGAGTGAACAGCGCCCCGGGTTCCGAACCCGCGAGTCCGGATGACGCCGCACTGCGAATCGTCACATCCGGCCAGGACGGCTCACAAGGGCATGCTGCACAAAGGCGCATCAAAATTCGGTTTCAGTTCGCTGAACTGTGCTTCTCTGGTAGAGCATTCACGAGATTGCGGCGAGTGGCCGGGACCGTGGCGCATCAATCTGCGCGATGTTCACCGAACCGATTGGGATTCACCCATACGCCTGACAGAGTGTGAGGCCACCGGGCACCCCGTGCGACGCCAACCGCACAAGTGCCCGCCAGTTGGAGTGGACAGTGATATGGAGGACTCCTCGATGAAGAGGAACCGGAACAAGCGCATCCGCACCCGCACCCGCACCACCCACTGCGCGACGGCGGACCCGGTACCGCCGCGTCCGCGCCACCCGCGCCCGTACGGGACGGCCGTGGTCGTCGTCGTGGTCGTCCTGGCGGTCGCGCTGGCCGCCGCCCTGGTGGCGACGGGCATGTCGGCCGGTGCCGCTCTCGAACTGGCCACCGGCGGCTGCCTGTTGGCCGCCAGGCTCCGACGGGAGCGGGCCTAGGAAGAGCGCCTGCCAGCGATGGGACGCCGAGAGAACCCGATCGAGGCGACCGAGCCGGCGCTGGGCCGGCTGGCCGCCTGGCTGCGGGAGCAGCGCGAGCAGGCCGAGTTGACGTACCGTCAGCTTTCCGCTCGGACCAACTACCACCCCACCACCCTGCAACGGGCTGCCGGCGGGCGCTCCGTGCCGAGCTGGAAGGTCGTCGAGGCCGTCACCCGCGAATGCGGCGGCGACCTCAAGACCGCCCGGCGCAGGTGGGTCCAGGCCAACTACTGGGCCCACGTGCCCCGCCCCTCGGGCAGCCGCAGACTGCGCGCGCCCCGGCGGATCGACCCCGAACAGGCCGACTCCTTCGCCGACCTGCGCCGCGCGATGCACGAGATGCGCCGCAAGGCCGACTGGCCCTCCCTGCGGGAACTGGACCGCCGGGCCCGCGACCGGGGCGGACGCCTGCCCTCCAGCACGCTGGCCCTGGTCCTCAAGGGCGAGGCCCCGCTGCGCAAACCCGTGTTCCTCGCCTACATGGAGGTCTGCGGGGTCAGGGAGGCCCGCCGCGCCCTGTGGGCGGCGGCCTGGGACCGGACGAACAACGCCCGCACCCCGCTGCCGGTCAACTCGCGTACGCACCACAGCGAGTTCGCCCGGGCCATGCAGTCCTCCAGCGCCGGCACCCCGACGGACATCCTGTTCCGCCTGTGGGTGACCCTGCGCAACAGCCTCGCCGCCGAACGGGACGAGAGCCCCGGCCACCCCGCCGCGGCGGGCCGCGAAGACACCGACGGCAACCCGTCGGTGCTCGTGTGACCCGGTCCGCGGCCGGGGCGCGCCACCCGCGACCCGGCCGCGGACCAGCACCCACCCGCGCCACCTCGGGACACCACCATGCCGACACCACCGCGCCGTCCGGCCACCCCCGGGCCCGCCCTGGGCCTGTGGGCGCTGCACGACCTCCACCTGCGCCACTACCTCGACTACGCCGCGCTGCTCCTGCCGCCCGCCGACGCACAACCGGCCGTCCACGACGCCTTCGAGGAGCTCGGCGGGCGCTGGCTCGACGCCCTGTCCACCGCCAGCCCGGCCGCCTGCGCCTGGCAGGCGGTGCGCCGCCGCGTCTGCACGCTGGCCGGCCCCCGGCCGCTCGGCCCGGTCGCCCACCTCACCGCCACCCAGCAGGACGTCCTGCTGCTGCACCTGGTCCTCGACCTGTCCGCCGCCGAGGTCGCCGCCCTCACCGGCACCGAGCCCGCCGCCGTCCACGTCCAGCTCCGCTCCCTGGCCATCGCCCACCGCTGACCGGTCGGCCGGCCGCGCGGCGCGGGCACGGGCGAAGGGGGGCGGCATCGAGCCGCACGAACGCGGGCAGCCGCCCGGTCCCTCGGCGGGACCGGGCGGCTGCGCGGAGCGGGGCGTCAGTTGGCCAGGGTGTTCAGGTGCATGTCGCCGTTGGGCATGCCGGTCGCGGCGATGGCGTTCACCTTGCCGCTGTCGTCGGCGACCGCGGCGCCCTGCCAGTTGCCGTTGGAGAAGCGGACGTTGTCGTACACCTTGCCGTTGCTCAGGGTGACGAGGTGCAGGTCGCCGTTGGGCAGGGCGGTGATCGCGGCCTGGCCGACCGCGCCGCCGGCGTCGGCGAGGGCGGCGCCCTGCCAGCTGCCGTTGGCGAAGCGGACGTTGTCGTACACGTTGCGGTCGCTCACGGTCGCCAGGTGCATGTCGCCGTTGGGCATGCCGGCCACCGAGATCGCGCCGACCTTGCCGCTGTCGTCGGCGAGGGCGGCGCCCTGCCAGCTGCCGTTGGCGAAGCGGACGTTGTCGTACACCTTGCCGCTGCTCAGGGTGACCAGGTGCATGTCGCCGTTGGGCAGGGCCGCGACCGCGGCCTGGGCCACCTTGCCGCCGGCGTCGGCGAGGGCGGCGCCCTGCCAGCTGCCGTTGGCGAAGCGGACGTTGTCGTACACGTTGCCGTTGGACACGGTCGCCAGGTGCATGTCGCCGTTCGGCATGCCGACGGCCGCGATCGAGGTGATGGTGCCGGCGCCGTCGGCGAGGGCGGCGCCCTGCCAGCTGCCGTTGGAGAAGCGGACGTTGTCGTACACCTTGCCGTTGCTCAGGGTGACGACGTGCAGGTCGCCGTTGGGCAGGGCCGCGGTGACGACCTGGGACACGTCCGCACCGGCGTCGGCGAGGGCGGCGCCCTGCCAGTTGCCGTTGGAGAAGCGGACGTTGTCGTACACGTGGTTGGGCGCGACCGGGGTCGGGGCGGTCGTGGTGCCGCCGGCGTCGGTGCCGCCGCTCGGCGACACGTAGCCGCTGATGCGCTGGCCGCCCCAGCTGTAGCCGATGGCGGAGCTGTGGGTCGCCGACTGCTTGACCCTGGAGGTGGCGGACCAGTTGCCGCTGACCCCGCCCTCGTTGCCGCCGATGGTGGTGATCGTGCCGTTGCCCACGGCCGTCACGATCGCCACGTGGTCGGCGTAGCCGTTGTAGTTGTAGTTGTACAGGACCGCGTCGCCGACCTGCGGGGTGCTGTGCAGGCCGCCGTTGTAGGTGCCGAAGCTGCCGGCCGCCGGGGTGAGGCCGCGCACGTCGACGCCGTTCTGCGCCCAGACCCACTTGGCGAAGTCCGCGCACCACGCCTCGGGGCTGCCGCCGTTGCCGGTGCAGCTGCTGTAGTAGGCGGTGCCGCCGGCGCTGTTGGTCGAACAGGCGCCCTTGCCCAGGTTGGCCGCCGCGGTGGCGGCGATGGAGGTGCCGACGCTGGCGGAGGCCGGGGAGGCGCCCAGCGCGAGGCTGACCGGGAGGAACGCGGCGGCGGTGGTCAGTGCGGCGGTACGGCGAATACTGGTCTTGGGCATGACAAATCTCCAGAGGTGTTCGTGGGCGCAAGAAGGCGAGGGGTGCAAGAAGGTGGGGGCGCGACGGCGGTGGGCCGTCAGCGGTGCGTCGTCGTGAGGGGCGTCGCGGGCCGAGGGGCCGGCGGTCCAAGAGCGCCGCGGGCGGTGCGCGGCGGCGGGACGGGCCCGGCCCGGCCGGGCGGCTGCCCTGCAGGAGCAGCCGATCGGTGGGAGCCTGCGGCCGGGGGATCAGCCCCAGATCATGTCGTCGGCGGGGGCGCCGGCGACGGTGATCGCCGGCTGGGCGGGGGAGGCCTGGGCGGCGACGGCGGGAACCAGGGCGGCGAGGGCGAGGACGGCGACCGCGGCGGCCTTGGCGGTGACGGTGCGAAGCATGATGGTGTCTCCTTCTCGGATGGGACGGACTGGGGGCGTTTTCGGTGCTCGGCGTCCCGCGGTGACGCTTGCTCCGGTCCTGCTGTCGGGCGGTGTTCCCTGCCGACGACAACTACTTTCGCCGCTGCTCGCGGCCGGTGGAAGGGACTTCAGGTGGACGGAAACGCCCCTGGACCGTTCCGGCCAGGATCGGTGCAGTCGGCAGGGCCGGCAGGGCTGGCGGGTTCGGCGGAACCGGTCTCGTCGGACAGCAGGTGCTCGTAGAACGGCGCGACGAGCGGAGCGGCCGTCCCCGCCTCACTCCAGCCCGCGAACGCGGGCGCGACGGCCAGTGCGCGGCGGCAGAACGCGGCGGCCCGGTGCTCCGCCTCGGCGAGGGAGCCGGTCACGAGGTAGACGCCGAGCACCGGATGCGGGAGCGCGTCCGGATGGACGACGAGGTGCTCGACCCGGTCCTCGGGGAGGACGGCGGCCAGCAGCAGCCCACGGGTGTCGACGGGCAGTACACGGCCCGGCGCGTCGGGCCGCAGGACGGTGTGAACGAGGTACATGCAACAAGCCTGCCCGGACCGGGCATTCGGCCCATAGGGGAAGGGCGGGGACCATTCCGGCCGTGGCCGGAACCGTCCACCAAAGCGATGGCTTCGTCACCGTCAGTTGTGCAATGATCGCGTGCGGATCGAACACGGTTTCATCGCGGGGGTGGAGGATGCTCACGGCACTGGGACTGGACAAGGTCTCGGAAACGGTCTATCGGACGATGCTCGCGCACCCGCAGGAAGGCGTGGCCGCCCTCGGCGCCCGCCTCGCCCTGTCCGAACAACAGGTCAGACAGGCCCTGGACACGCTCAGCGAACTGGCCCTGCTGCGCCCCTCCGCGGACCGCGATGGCGAACTGCGCGCCGTCTCCCCCGAAGTCGGGATGGAGATCCTGATGGCCCGCCAGCAGGCCGAACTCGCCGCCCAGCAACTGCGCATCGAGACCTCCCGGGCGGCGGCCGCCCAGCTCATCGCCGAGTGCGCCGACCTGCGCCCGACCTCCGGCCAGCCCGGCGTCGAGCAGCTGACCGGCCTCGACCAGATCCGCGACCGGCTCACCACGCTCACCCGGGAGGTGCGCGAGGAGGTCATGACCTTCTCCCCGGACGGCGGCCAGAAGCCCGAGAACATCGAGGCGGCCAAGCCCCTCAACCTCGACCTGCTGGAACGCGGCGTCCGGATGCGCACCGTCTACCTGGACAGCCTCCGCAACAGCCCGCACACCGTCGAGTACGTCAACTGGCTCGTCTCCCACGGCGGTCAGGTCCGCACCGCGCCCGCACTGCCGACCCGGATGATCGTCGTCGACCGCGCCACCGCCGTCATCCCCATCCGCAGCGACAACACCGCCACCGGCGCCGTCGTCCTCACCGGGCAGGGCATGCTGGCCGCGCTGTGCGCGCTGTTCGAGACCGTCTGGGCGGACGCGCAGCCGATCGGCACCGCCACCCGCCTCAACGAACGCGGGCTCAGCGCCCAGGAACAGGCCGCCGTCACCCTGCTCGCGGACGGCCACACCGACGACGCCATCGCCAAGCGCCTGGGAGTCTCCCCCCGGACCGCCCGCCGTATCGCCACCGACCTCATGGAGCGCCTCGACGCCCGCAGCCGCTTCCAGGCCGGCGTCCGGGCCGCCCAGGCGGGCTGGCTCGCCGGCTGAGCCGACGGCGGGCGAAGGCCGTCGGCCCGGGCGCTTCCTGCACCCGGGGCGCCCTGCATCGAGCCGCGTCGAGCCGCGCCCGGCCGAGTTGAGCCGGTGGACGGGCCGGGGCCGTAGACGTGGAAGGGGCGCCCTCCGCCGGAGCGGGCGCCGCGGTGTCAGGAGGCAGGCATGCTCAGGTTCCACGGCGCGTGGCGGATCACCGTGGTCGGCAGGAACGCCGACTTCGACCAGCGGGCGGTCGTGCGCGGCGCGTACGGGCTGCGGGTGCTGCCCGGGCAGGTCGGCGCCACCATCGAGGTGGACGAGGAGAGCTGGACGCTGTCCCTGGAACACCACCTGTGGGGCCGCAGCTGGCAGCCCAACCTGCGCACCACCCCCGGACCGGTCACCGAACACGGCGGCCTGCGCAGCCAGGTGCTCACCAGCAACGACTGCCACTGGCCGGGCAAGGCGCTCGACTACGTCAACTTCGTGCTGCGCCTGGACCAGGCCGTCGCGCCCGCCCCGGTGCGCGCCGCGCGCCCCCTGGAGGCGCCGATCGCAGCACCCGTCCAGGCCGTCCGCACCTCCTCCTCGGGCTGGGCCGAGCCCGAGCGCGAGCGCGGCACCGCTCCTGTGGCACCGCAGCTGCCGGGGGAGACCGGACGGGCCACCTGGTAGCCCGCAGGCCCTCGCCGGGCGTGCTTCGTCGAGGATGGTCACCATGACCCACCTGATCGAACCCCCTCGTGCCGACGACGCCGTGTCTCTGGGCCCGCTGCAGTTGAAGGTCTGGCTGCAGACGTATCCCTGCGCGGACGCGGGGATCGACGAGACCTGGATCCGTGAGCACCGTGGCTCTGCTGCCACCACGGAGGGAATCGCCCAGTGGCGGGAGTTCATCGAGGCGGCGGGGAGGCAGCCGGACCTGCTGTTCTGCCGTGTCGTCCGCTCCGGTACGGAGATCGTCGGCTTCCTCTGCGGCCGCCGGGACGAGGTGGTCACCCTCGGGCCGATGTACCTGCTGGACGAGGCCCAGGGCCGAGGCATCGGAGGCCGGTTGATGGGGGAGTTCCTCACCTGGGCGGGAAGTGCACCCATGCGCCTGTGGGTCACCGACTACAACGAGCGCGCGATCCGCTTCTACCAACGCTACGGGTTCGAGGCCACGGGCGAGCGAGAGCTTTGGCGGGGGAAGCTGCCGAACATACGCATGGTCCGCGACACGCCATCGAACGCAGCCCCAGCCGAACCGGTATGAGTCCGGATGGCCTGGGACCGGGCATGACTGCCCCGGGCCCTGACGGGCCGCCCAGCCCGCCCGCTGTCGGTGCCCGCCCCTACGGTGAGCCGCATGACCGAGCACCCGGACCTCGCCACCGCCCTCACCGCCCTGCCCGTCGACCTGCCGCCCGGCCGTCTGGTCACCGAGGACGACGGGCGGCAGCCGCTGCTGTGGATCAGCGACGCCCCCGCCCCCGCCGGGCTGTGGCGGCAGCTGCACCGCGCCCACCCGCAGACCGGGCTGTGGCCGCTGCTGCTCACCCCGCTGGACCGCAGCGGCGACGACTACCGGCCCTGGCTGTCCGGCGAGCTGTCCCCGAGCGACGCCTCCATACCCGGCCTCTACGACCCGGCCGCCCTGCTGAACACCTGGTGGAAGCAGGCCGACGAGGACGAGGACGGGGAGGTGAGCGAGGACACCGAGATACTGGACGAAGCCCTCGCCCCCTACGGCCGCACCTGGCCCGGCACCGCCCCCGCCGTCACCGTGCCCGACGGCGCCGCCGGCACCGAGGCCCGGGAGCTCGCCGAGGTGCTGCGGTCCGTCAAGGACGCCCGCCTCGGCCTGGTCCGGGCCGACAGCGGAGCCCACGCACTCGCGGTGTGCGGCTGGAGCGGCCCCGCGAACCACGAGAACGACATCGCCAAGATCGCCGCCGTGCTCGCCGACTGGGAGCGCCGCTTCGGCGCCCAGGTGGTCGAACTCGGCTTCGACACCCTGGAACTGAGCGTCCCCGTGCCGCCCGCCACGCTCGCCGAGGCGCTCCCACTGGCCGCCGAGCACACCGCCTTCTGCCCCGACCTCGTCTTCCAGGGCACCGGCACCCTCACCGAGTACGCCGAGCAGCTGGTCGGCGCCCACCAGTGGTCCTTCTGGTGGGACTGATGTGACCCCGGGGCCCGGTGGGCCTCGCTGCGCCTGAGCAGTGGCCGATCGGGTGGTCGGGGTGCCTCAGTACTCGGAGCTGGGCGCGGCCGTGACCGGGCCGAGGTCCGCCTCGTCGCGCAACTCCACTGCCGTGCCGTGCCGTTCGAGTTCCAGCACGACCAGCTCGTTGGCACCGGCCTGCCACAGCGGGGCGGGGGCGTAGAGGGTGCGCTGGGGGCCGGCGGAGCAGTGGCGGCCGAGCAGGAAGCCGTTGAGCCACAGCAGTCCGCGGCCCCAGTCGGGCAGGGCGACGAACGCGTCGGCGGGGGAGGGGAGTTCGACAGTGAAGCGGTGGAACGCCGGTTCCCCGTCGCCCGCCTCGATGCCGTCCGTGAAACGCAGTGCGGACAGGTCGGTCAGCGGCAGCGGCCGGATCTGCCAGTCGAAGAGCCGCTGGTGGCCGTGCGAGACGCCGCGGGTGATGCCCTTGCGGTCGTCCATCTGCGGGCCGTAGTTCACCCGGCCCAGCGCCTCGACGAGGATGTCCAGCACGACCCCGTCGGGCCCGGTGGCCAGCGCCAGCGTCGCGCCGGGGGAGTTGCGCTCCAGCACCCCGAGCGGGCGCCCGTCGGCGAAGACCTGCGCCCGGTCGGCCAACCCGTCGATGCGCAGCGGCAGTTCGGGGCGCGGTCCGGGTACGCGGGTGCGGTAGTGGATCAGGCCTCGGTCCTGGCCGATCTGCTCCATCGGCAGCGGCGCGGCGTGCCGCTGCGGCTGCGACAGCGCATCCAGGGCCTGTGCCAGCGTCGCCAGCCCGTGCGCCTGTTCCAGTCGCTGCGGTGCCACCCGCTGCGGCGGGTCGGGCAGTTCGCCGTCCGGCAGGGGAAGGTAGCGGCCGATGACCTCGCGCAGGGCGTGGAACTTCTCGGTCAGCTCGCCGGCCTCGCCGATCGGCGCGTCGTAGTCGTAGCTGGTGACGGTCGGCTCGTAGCCGGCGTCCAGCGGGTGGGCGCCGCCATGGTTGGCGCCGGCCCACAGGCCGAAGCTGGTGCCGCCGTGCGCCATGTAGAGGCTGACGGAGGCGCCGGTGGCCAGCAGCTCGTCCAGTGAGGCGGCGGTCTCCTTCGGGTCGCGGACGTGGTGGGGCAGGCCCCACTGGTCGAACCAGCCGATCCAGAACTCCATGGCGGTCAGCGGGCCTTCGCCCTGGTGGCGGCGGAGCACCGCCAGACGCTCGGGGGCGCGCGAGCCGAAGGTCGCGGTGGCCAGGTGGCCGGGGATGGCGCCGCCCTGCTGCATGGTGTCGTGGGCGCCGTCGGTGGTGAACAGCAGGCAGTCCACCCCGCGCCGCACCAGGCCGTCGCGCAGGTGGGCGAGGTAGACGGCGTCGTCGCCGTAACTGCCGTACTCGTTCTCCACCTGCATCGCCACCACCGGCCCGCCCCGGCTCGCCAGCAGCGGCAGCAGCTCGGGCACCAGCGCGTCGAACCAGCCGTCCACCTCGGCCAGGTACGCCGGGTCCGCGCAGCGCAGCCGCAGCCCGTCCACCGCCAGCAGCCGGGCCGGCAGCCCGCCGAACTCCCACTCCGCGCAGATGTACGGGCCCGGCCGCAGGATCACGTCCAGCCCCAGGCCGGCGGCCAGCCGCACGAAGCGCGCCACGTCCCGCCAGCCGGTGAAGTCCACGGTGCCGTCGGGCAGTTCGTGGAAGTTCCACGGCACGTAGGTGTCCACCGTGTTCACCCCCAGCGCCCGCACCCGCCGCAGCCGGTCCTCCCACAGCTGCGGATGCACCCGGAAGTAGTGCACCGCCCCGGCCACCACCCGGTGCGGCGCCCCGTCCCGTACGAACCCGTCCGCGTCGTACCCGAGCATGCGCACACCCGCCTTCCCACCGCAGACCCCGCAGGCCCCGGCACCGCCGAGCCTAGCGAGGAACGGGCCGCACGGGCCGACCGCCGCGGCTCACGTGTCGTAGCAGCCGTCCCATGGAGGGCCGAAGCCCAGGCCGTCCGGGTAGAGCTCCATCCGGACGCGGTCCTCCTCGTCGTCCTCGTCCTCGTCCACCTCCACGACCAGGCCGAACAGGGCGCCCTCGAAGCGGACCTCGAAGGGCGCGATGACGATGTCCTGGTAGTGGAGCCCCGGCAGGGCGTCCAGCCACTGCTTCAGCAGGAGCTCGGCCGCGGCGATCGCCTGCCGCTCGCCGTCCGCCGTCGTGCCGGTGAACTCGATGCGCGAGCCCAGGTGGACGCCCGCCTCGTCGAAGCGGTGCAGCACGGCGTGCCAGCGCTTCACGGCCTGCCAGTTGTCGTGGCTCCAGTCCTCGGGAAGGGTCGCGACGATGTTCGCGTAGAACTGGCCGCCCTCGTACCGGCCGATGGTGTCCGTGTGGTAGCCGGGTTCGTGGCAGATCGGAATGACTTCGGGAACGTTCATGCCCCGAACCTAGGGCCCACCTGCGACAACGAGCCCGGGCGGGGGAGCGGGCGCCGGTGTTGCGCCCGGCGGTGCGGGTGCGGCAGTCAGACGGGCCGCCACGCGCCGCGGTCCTGGAACGAGACGACCTCGTGATCGCCACCTACGGGGTGCTGTGCTGGATCGGTGACCTCGACGCGTGGATGCGCGGTGCGGCGACGGCGCTGCGGCCCGGTGGCAGGCTGGTGCTGGTCGACCTGCACCCGGCGTTCCAGACCCTGGCGAGCCACGAGCCGCTCGTGGCCGACTGGCCCTACGGCGGCGGGGAGCCCCAGCGCGAGGCCGTGACCGGCACCTATGCCGATCCGGCCCTGCCGATGGCCGCGCGGGAAGTGGTGCAGTACCCGCATTCGGTGGGCGAGATCGTGACGGCGGCCGCCGGAGCGGGACTGATCGTGGACCGACTCGTCGAACACACCGAGGCCGCGTTCGATGCACGCCGCATCCTGCCCCAGGGGCCCGACGGCACCTACCGGTTCCCGTTCGGCGACACCTACCTCCCGGTCCTCTACTCGCTGCGGGCGGTGTCACCCCCGGACCGCCGGACGGTCCGGTGACCGGGGTGTCCGGGTGGACCGAGCGGCTCGCGGCCGAGGTGGGGCGGACCCGGGCCCGCGCGGGTGTCGACCGGGGGCGGGTCGAGGCGGCCCTGGGGACGCCGCTGCCCGCCTCCTCGCGCCGTTCTGCGCCAGGGGCCGGCGGGCGGATTCGCCCCGATGTCCCGTCCGCATGAGGCCGGGTGCAGCGCCCGCCCGGGGCCGGCGTCACGCCGGCGGCAGGCCCAGGGTGGGGAGGCGGTCGGCCATCAGGAGCGCGACGAGTTCGCGGCGGGAGCGCACGCCGGTCTTGTGGAGGATCGCGGTGACGTGCTGCTGGACGGTGGGCACGGTCAGGTGGAGCAGGGCGGCGATCTCCTTGGTGCTGGCGCCGCGCACCGCGTACAGGGCGACCTGCTGTTCGCGCGGGGACAGGCCGTGGGCGAGGATCGCCAGCGGCAGGCGCTGGACGGAGGAGACGGGGGAGGTGACGACGGCGACGCCGCCGTCGCGGCCGTCCAGCGGGGAGGCGTGCAGGGCGAGCCACTGGCCGTCGGGGGTGCACACCCGTACCTCGACGGGGCGGCCGCAGCGGGCGGCCTGGCGGGCAACGGTGAGGAAGCCCGCCGAGCGGCTACGGCTGCACGCGCTCGCGCCACCAGGCGACCGTCGCCCGCAGCTGCTCGTCCAGCGGCGTGGCCCGCACCGCGAACGCGCCCTCGTACGCGGAGCAGTCCACCACGAACGGCCGGTCGAACTGGTAGCGCACCTCCCGCAGTTCGCGCAGCAGCGGGGAGAGCACCCCCGCCACGGCGAGGACGGCCGCAGGCAGACGGCGCACCGCGACCGGCCCGCCGCCGGCCTCGGCGGCCAGCCGGTCGGCCATCGCGCGCACCGACAGGGGAGGGACGGTGGGCACGTGCCAGGCCCGGCCCCAGGCCCGCTCCTCGCCGGCGATCTCGGCCATCGCCCGGGCCACGTCCGGCAGGTAGGTCCAGCTGTGCGCGGTGTCCGGGTCGCCGAGCGTCGCGACCGGGCGGCCCTTCAGCAGGTGGGGCACCACCCGTGCGGCCAGGTGGCCGCCGTCGGTGACGCCGGGGCCGAAGAAGTCCGAGGCCCGCACCTCCACCGCCCGGATCCGCCCGGCCTCGTGCAGCGCCCGCGCCTGCTCCCAGGCCGCCGCCCGCACCCGGCCCTTGGGGCCGGTCGCGGCGAGCGGCAGGTCCTCGGTCATCGCTCCCGCCACCGGCCCGTAGCCGTACAGGTTGCCGAGCATGACCAGCACCGCGCCGCTCTCCTCGGCCGCCGCGCACAGCGAAGCGGTCAGCGCAGGCCACAGCCGGGTCCACTGCGGCAGCGGCGGCGCGGCGCAGCCGTGGATGGCGGCCGCGCCACGGGCGGCCTGCGCCAGCCGTACCGGGTCGCTCGCGTCCAGCGCGAGGTGCTCGACGCCGGGGACGGCCGGCCCGGCGGGGCGTCCGGTACGGGTGGCGACCCGGACCTCGTGGCCCTGTTCGGCCAGCAGGCGGGCGGTGGCGGCCCCGGCGGGCCCGTGCCCGACGACCAGGTGGAAGCTCATCCGTCACACCCTAGTAGCGCCCCGGGCGGGCGGGGGGTGCGTGGCGACGCGGTGTGACGTGCCGTCGGCCGGGGGAGGACGGGGGCCCGGCACAAAAATTGGTATGGCAATCGTAAAAGTGGATCTATGCTGTCGGGCATTCACGATCTCCTCACGCGAAGCAGGTTTGCCCTCGATGAAGTTGCCCCGGGTGTCCGCCGTCGTCGCGGCCGCCGTCCTGGCCCCCGCCGTCCTCTTCCCCACCACGGCCTCGGCCGCCGACGCCCCGAAGCCGACCGGCGTCTCCGGTCCCGACACCGGCTCGGACTCCGTCAAGGACGCCGCACCCGAGGACGGTGACGGGCAGGAGCAGCGCGACCGCGCCGAGGTCGAGCGCATCCTCGCCGACTCGCCGAGCTGGTCCAAGGTGCGCGAGAACGCGGCGAAGGCCCTCAAGGGCGGCGCCGCCGAGCTGCGGCACTTCCTGACGGTCGAGCTGGAGGAGAGCCGCAAGGCCGACAACCTGGTGAGGGTCGCCCAGATCGAGGACCGCGGCGGCCCGGCCGTGAAGAAGGCCGCAGACCAGGCGCTGCGAGGCACCTACCAGGACGTCCTCGACTTCCTGGCGACCGGCCAGTACACCGCCCGCGCCGAGGACGAGGACCGCGCCAAGGTCGAGGCCATCCTCGCCGACCCGCAGAGCGGCCTCGGGGTGCGCGAGGCGGCCGAGAAGGCCCTCAAGGGCGGCGCCGCCGAGCTGCGCCACTTCCTGGAGGTCGAGCTCGACCAGCAGCGGACGATCGACAACCGGGTCAAGACCGCCCAGATCTACAGCGTCGGCGGCCCGGCCGTGCAGAAGGCCGCCAGGGCCGCCCTCAACGGCACCGACCAGGACATCCTCGAATTCCTGAAGACCGGCCAGTACATCGCCCGCGCCGAGGACGAGGACCGCGCCAAGGTCGAGGCCATCCTCGCCGACCCGCAGAGCGGCCGCGGCGCGCGCGAGGGCGCCGAGAAGGCCCTCAAGGGCGGCGCCGCCGAGCTGCGCCACTTCCTGGAGGCCGAGCTGCCCAGGCTGCGCGCCGACGACAACCGGGTCAAGGTCTCCCAGCTCATGTCCACCGGCGGCCCGGCCGTGCGCGAGGCGGCCGGCAAGGCGCTGGACGCCGGCACCGACGAGGCCGTCGAGGCCTTCCTCAACGGCGGCTTCGCCAAGGCCCAGTTCGAGGACGACCGGGTCGAGATCCTGCGCGTCATCGCCGACAAGGAGAGCAGCCGGTACACCGTCGAGGCCGCCCAGAAGGCCATGGACGGCAACGCTGAGGCCGCGCGGCGCTTCCTGACCGTCGAGCTGCCGCGCCTGCGCGCCAGCGACAACCGGGTGAAGGTCTCCCAGATCATCGAGACCGGCGGCCCGGCCGTGCGCAAGGCCGCCCTGGCCGCCTTCGACGGCAGCGACGCGGACATCACGGCCTTCCTCAAGGACGGCTGGGCCAAGGCCCGCGCCGAGGACGAGGCCGCGGCGGCCAAGCCCGGCAGCGGCACCGGCACGGGCACCGACGGTTCCGGGCAGCAGCCGCAGACCGTCCAGCCCGCCGGCTTCACCGAGACCACGGGCACCGAGACCACCACCGGCACCCGTACGGGCACCGGCACCACCGGCTCCGGCGCGCTCGCCTCCACCGGCACCGACGGGCTCGGCTGGGAGGCCGGCGGCGCCGCCGCGGCCCTCGCCGCGGGAGCGGCGCTGGTCGTGGCCGCCCGCCGCCGCTCCACCGAGAGCTGACACCCCCTCGCGTCCCCGGCCGCCACGCACCCCGGCGGCCGGGGACGCACCACGTCCCGACGGCCCCGCCGCTCGTCCCCGGACGGCGGCTCAGTCACCGTCCCCGCCGCTGTTCTCCACCCGGCGCGGCCGGTTGCGCTGGTAGCTGCGCACCGCCTTCCCCACGCCGAGGGTGAGGGCCGCGACCACCCGGGCCCAGCGCGGCCCGCCCCGGTCGGCCCACACCACGCAGCCGCACCCCGCGACGACCAGGACCAGCACCCCCACCAGAACCGCGCCGACCATCACGATCACCCGCCCTCTCCTGTGACGCTCTCCGTACATGTGACGGGCGGATCGTCCCACCCGGTTCGGCCGCGGAGCCGCAGGCTGTGCCAGGATGCGGTAGCCGAACGGCCCTGGTCACCGCACCGGCCGTACGCGACCCCGTCCGCCAGCCGTATCCCGAGGAGTCACCCGTGGCCACTGCCCGGTTCGCCACCCTGCACACCACGGCGGGCCCGATCCGCCTGGAGCTGTTCCCGTTCCACGCGCCGAAGACGGTCCGCAACTTCGCCGAACTCGCCGAGGGCACCCGGGAGTACACCGACCCGCGCACCGGCGAGCCGGGCAAGGGCCCGTACTACGACGGCACGCTCTTCCACCGGGTGATCGCGGGCTTCATGATCCAGGGCGGCGACCCGACCGGCACCGGCGCCGGCGGCCCGGGCTACTCCTTCGCGGACGAGTTCCACCCGGAGCTGTTCTTCGCCAAGCCGTACCTGCTCGCGATGGCCAACGCCGGCCCGGGCACCAACGGCTCGCAGTTCTTCATCACGGTGGGCACCCCCACCCACCTCAACCGCCGCCACACCATCTTCGGCCAGGTCGCCGACGCCGCCTCCAAGGCCGTGGTCGACGCGATCGCCGCCACCCCCACCGCGGACGAGCGCCCGGTCGAGGACGTGGTGATCACCTCCGTCGAGATCGAGCACTCCTGACCACGGCGACTGCCGACGAGGGCGCCTCCTTCCCGCCCCCGCCTGGGCCGCGCTGACCTCGGCCGCCGAAGTCGACGACGCAACGGGCACCTCCTGGCTGACCGGACTCGGCTTCAACCGTGGGGCGCCCGCCGACCTGCTCCTGCGGCTCCTGGACGTCGGCCGGCCCTGGTTCCTGTACCGCGAGGACCTGCCTGACGCCGTCCTGGACGCCGCGATCGTCCACCCGGCCCGGCAGGTCCGTGTCACCGCCGCCGAGGCCGGCCACCTGTCACCGGCGCAGTGGGACCGCCTCATCGCCGCCACGCCCGGGACGGCCCTGCGCGGGCTGTTCACGGAGCTCGCCGAGCACCACCTGAAGGCCGGGGAGCGCCCTGGCGGCGGCCGCGGCACAGCCGGCGCCCCGCGCCGCGACGCCGCGCCGCCCACCACCCCCGAGGAGATCGAGGGGATGGCCGCCGAGGTCCCCGACATCGAGCCCGGGGACGTCACGACGGGCCTGTGGTGGATCGGCGCCCTGCACGGGGACGCCGCGGCCATGCGTCAACTCGCGGCCTGCCCGAAGCTGCTGGTCCGCCGCAGCGTCGCCAGGGCACCCCGCCTGCCCGCGGACGTCGTGGCCCTGCTCGCCCGGGACGAGGACCGCGTGGTGCGGCTCTTCCTGGCCGAGTCCTGCGACGACGCCCCGCCCGGGATGCTGCTGGAGGTGGCGGCCTGGTGGGACGGAAGCTTCTCCTTCCCCGGCCGCCCCCGCAATCACCCCAACTTCCCCCGCGACGGCCTGCTGCGCCTCGTCGCGGACCCGAACCCGCGCCTGCGGGCGCTCGCGCTCGACGACCCGGCCTCCACCGCCGCCCACGTCGAGCAGCTCGGCCGGGACCCTGACCCGGGGGTCCGTGGCGCCGCCGCCGAGGACTCCCGGATCGCCCCCGAGTCCCTGGTCCGGCTGGTCGCCGACCCCGACCAGGGCGTGCGGTGGCGCGCTCTGGCCAACCCGGTGCTGCCCGCGGACGAGCTGGCGACGCGCCTGCTCGATCCGTGCAGCGCCGAAGCCGCCGCCCGCAACCCCGCCGTCCCCGCCGCGGTCATGCACCGCATGGTCACCCTCGCGACCGCGCACTCCGGCGCCCCGGCGGCCCAGGGGAGCAGCTGAACGGAAAACGCGGGGGCCGCCGCCCGTGGAGAACGGGCGGCGGCCGATGAGCTGCCGCTGTGTCAAGAGCAGCTGCTGAACGTCGCGCTGGTGTTGGCGATGTAGAGGGTGGCGCCGGCGGTGGGGTCGGAGCTGAGCGGGACGGTGATGGTGTCCTCGGCCGTCCACGGGATGCCGTGGGCGTCGAACGTCCAGGTGCCGGTGACCTTGCGGGCGATCTTGGCGAGGGTCACCCAGCCGTACTCCTGGGGCGGGACGGTGACGGTCACACTGTTGTTGACGCTCCTCGACCCGTGCCATTCGTTGGTGTAGTGCAGTGCGGAGCTGACCGTTGCGGTCAGGACGTTCTCGGGGGCGCCGGAGGTGATGGACGTCGTCATGTCGAGGCCGATGCTGTTGGACCAGCCGCTGTCGTCGGTGACCGAGAAGGACTGCTGGACGGCGCTGCTGGTGTTGTTGAACCAGACCGAGGAGGCACAGGTGCGCGGCAGCGGTGCGGCCGGGGCCTCGCTCATCGTGGTCCAGGAGCAGCTGGAGGGGTCCTTCTGGCACTGCTTGGCACCGTGGTCGACGGCCAGGTTGCGGGCGGCGAGCGGGAAGCCGGTGGACCACTGCTGGTTGACGGTGCCGTTGCAGCCGTACTGGTCGGTCCAGGCATCGTCGTACTGGCCGCCGAGCAGCAGGTCCAGGCAGGTGTTGTCGCCGGCGTGGCGGATCATGAACGCGTCGCCGCCGCCGGGCGCCGGCTGGAAGTACCAGCGCTGGCTGGCCTGCCCGGCGCAGGTCTGCTGGCGCAGCGCCGGGGTGAGGAAGGCCAGGTCGATGCACTTGCCGGTGTCGTTGTTGACGATGGCGAAGGAGGAGTCGGCGGGGTTGACGCTCAGCCGCCAGGACTGGTGGTAGCCGGGCGCCGAGTTGGTGACGATGTAGGCGCCGTCGCTCATGTTGCCGTTTTGGACGTCGAGTTGGCGCCCGTTGCTGAGCGACTTGATGGTCAGGCACTGCTGCGGCGTGGTGCAGGCGGCGAGCGGGGCGGGCGCCGGGGCCGGGGTGGCGCGCGCGGGTGCGGCGGTCAGGCCGAGGGCGGCGCAACACGTCACCAGGAGGGCCGCGAGCAGGCGCAGCCAGGGCGCGGTGCGGCCGGGGGTGGTGGTGGCGGGCAAGGGTGGTGTCCTTTCGTCGGGGGAGAGGTGCGGGAGAGGAGCGGAGGTCAGGGCGCGGCGGCGAACGCCGCCTCCAGGCGCGGGACGTAGTCCGCGAGGTCCTGCGCCCAGCAGCCCGGGGTGTGGCCGCCGTGGCAGTCGGGGCCCCAGCCGGTGCCGTTGCCGTAGTCGACGTAGCGGTACGGCAGCCCGAGGGCGTCCAGGCGGTCCTTGACGCGCTTGGCGGTGCCCTCGGCCCAGAACTCCATGTCGGCGGGGTTGTTGTTGCCGTTGCCGGTGTAGACGGCGATACCGGTGTCAGCGAGCAGGCCCAGGCGCGAGACCGGGTCGGCGGCGTTCCAGCGCCAGTCCGCGTTGAACACCGGGTACGGGCTGCCGAAGATCGCGTCGCTGGAGACGGTGGGGCCGAAGTCCAGGCCGCAGGGGTGGCCGTCGCTGGGGCCGCAGAGCACGGTGCCGGCGTTGGTCAGGGTGGCGACGACGGCGCCGCGGATGACCATCTCGGCGGTGGACAGGTCGTTGGCGCCGGACATGGTGAGGACCTGGCCGAACAGCTCGGGGCGGTCCTGGGCGTAGTGCAGGGCGCCGAAGCCGCCCATGGACAGGCCACCGACGGCGCGGTGAGCGCGATCGGTGCGGGTGCGCAGGTTGGCGTCGACGAACGGGAGGACCTGGTTCAGGTGGAAGGTCTCCCAGTTCTGCGCGCCGGCGGCGGTGTTCTGGTCGAGCCAGTCGGTGTACCAGCCGCGCAGGCCGCCGTCCGGGATGACGGTGATCATCGACTGGGCGGCGGTCAGCGCGGGGTAGGCCAGCGCCGGGTCGCTCGGGTTGTCCGAGGCGCCGTGCAGGAAGTACAGCACGGGGTAGCGCCTGTCCGGGTGGGCCGCATAGTCGGCGGGCAGCAGGATGCGGATGGTGTGCGGCCCGGCGACCTGGGGCGTGGTGACGGTGATGACGAAGTCGGTGGCGCTGCCGGTGGCGGCGCCGACCTGGGTCAGACCGAAGCCGTCGCTCAGCGGCGGCGGCCCGTCGGTCTCGGCGCGTACGGCGGGACCGGTGACGGCGGTACCGGCCGCCGTGGCGGGCGCGGCTGGTGCGGCGAGTGGGAGCAGGCAGGCGGCCAGGGCGGCGAGAGCCGCGCGGGCGCGCCGGAGCCGGGCAGGGGTCATGGGTGTCCTCGGCCTTCCGTGATCTGACTGATCACCGACAACTCTTGCGAGCGCCCCCGCCCGGACGCCAGAGCACCTGGCGGCGCACCTGGGCCACTGGCGCATGTGCGCCGCCGGCGTGGGTAGCCTCCCCCGGCCCGCCCGGGACATGACACGGCGGTGGGACACGATGACGGGGGGCGTCGTGCACGACGTGCTGGAACCGGACTCCGAACGCGGCCGCGTCTACCGCAGCCTGGTCGGCCGGCCACGGGCCCGCGTGCCCGAACTCGCACGCGAGGCGGGCCTCGACGAGGAGGCCGTACTGGCCGTGCTGCGCGACCTCGCCGACGAGGGCGTCGCGGTGGCCTTCGACACCACCGACAGCGCCGACGACCGCGACCACGCCT
Organism: Kitasatospora sp. NPDC101235; assembly: GCF_044767505.1. Lineage (NCBI taxonomy): Bacteria > Bacillati > Actinomycetota > Actinomycetes > Kitasatosporales > Streptomycetaceae > Kitasatospora > Kitasatospora sp. NPDC101235. Next base: position 85,684 of record NZ_JBIWNZ010000026.1, on the reverse strand, counting down.
GGGAGGCCCTGCCGCCCGCCCGGGTGGTCGAAGCGGTACTGCAGCACGACGCGCTGCGCCAGGCCACCGCCCGCCGGGCCGGCGCCGAACTGGAACGGCTCTACCGCTTCGCCCGCCGCGACACCGGCAGCTACGGCGCGCTGGAGGTGGTCGAGGACCCCGCCGGGGTGCTGGCCGCCAGCCGCCGCCTCCAACTGGCCGCCCGCCACCAGGTGCGGGTCATCGACGTGCCGCCGTACTCCGGCAGCCGCGCCCACTACCTCGACCAGGAGGTGCTCCAGCGCCGCCGGATGGCCGCGGGCGTCGTCTACCGCGTGATCTACCAGGGGTGCGCGTTCCAGGACCCGGTGGTCGGGCCCAACATGGCCCGGATGGTCGAGGCGGGGGAGCAGGCCCGCACTTTGGACGAGCCGCCGCTCAAGCTCGCCATCGGTGACGACGACCTGGCCATCGTCACCCTGCCTGCGGATGACGGCCCCGGCGTGGTGTCGCTGCTGATCCGCCCCTCCGGCCTGCTGCACGCCCTGACGGCGGTGTTCGAGACGCTGTGGCGCCTGGCCGTGCCCGCCTCCATGGCCGACGTCGACCTGTGCATCGACGAACGCGACCGGCGGATCCTCACGTTGATGGCCGGCGGTGCCACCGACGACGCCATCGCCCGGCGGCTGGGGCTGGGCCGGCGCACCGTGGTGCGCCGGGTGTCCACCTTGCTGGCGCACCTGGGCGCCACCACCCGTTTCCAGGCTGGGGTCCAAGCGGCCCGGCGGGGGTGGCTGTAGGCGTCAGTTCGCCCAGCTGATGCGGATTTCGCGGTCGCCGAGGGGGAGGGCGAGGACGGGGGCGTCGGCGAGGTCGCGGATGATGTCGCGCCTGGCACAGGGGCCGGTGAGGCGGCGCTCCAGGACGTAGCGCTGGAAGCGGGACATCGGCAGGTGGCAGACCGAGGCCCAGATCCGTTCGAGGGCGTCGTCGCTGAGGGTGTGGACGGCGGGCGGGCGGTGGCCCGGGATCTCCACACGGATGTCGTGATCGGCCCTCACGCGGCCACCTCACACCAGACGATCTTGCCGATCGGCTCGCGCGGGGAGCAACCCGTGCTCTTGGCCAGCGAATTGACGAGGTGGAGGCCGCGCCCGGCCTCGCCGTCGAGGGTGAGGGCGCGCAGGACGGGCTCGCGGTCCCGCCGGGCGTCGTGCACCTCGATGCGCAGGCGGGCGGGGTCGACGTCGAGGGAGAGGTAGATGAGGTGCCCCGCCGGCGTGCCGTGCAGAAGGGCGTTGGTGACGAGCTCCGAGACGACCAGGAGCCCCGAGTCGAGGTACGGCTCCGAGTTCGGGGTGGAGGCGAGGAGCGAGGTGAGGAGGGCGCGCCCCTCGGCGGGGGCGCGGCGGCTGCGCGGCAGCCAGGTGGTGGAGCAGTGGGAGGACATGACGAATCCACCTTCCAGGCATGAAGTTTGAAGCCATGCGGAGGTCGGGCGAAGGCATAGGGATGCCCGGCAGTAGGCCCGTCTTGGTTACTCAAGCGACCCAAAGGGCTACTCCAGGTAGCATGCTCTGCAATGGCTTCATTGCGCAAGCGCACTCTCGCGCAATTGCGCGGCCCCGCAAGATGCTTGTGATCACCGGGGGAGGTGGCAGACTGTGACCCGACGTCAACCAAGAGGGAGCGACGAGCGTGGACAGTCCAACCGTGCTGCGCCGTAGGCTCGGCTCCGAGCTGCGACGATTGCGCGAACGGACCGGGCGTCAGGCCAAGTCCGTTGCGGACGAACTCGGCTTCAGTGCAACCAAGGTGTCGCGGATCGAGTCAGGCCAGACGACCCTGAAGGAATCCGATATTCGCGCGATGCTCGAACTGTATGGCGTCAGCGATGAGGCCGAGTTGCGGCAGTTCATCTCGCTGACCCGCCGCAGCACACAGCGCGGCTGGTGGCACGACTACGCGGACACGCTGCCGGACTGGTTCCAGACGTACGTGGGTCTGGAGGCCGACGCTGCGCGGATCCGCGGTTATGAGGTCGAACTGGTGCCTGGTCTGCTCCAGACAGCGGACTACGCCCGAGCCATGTTCCGTGTCTCGCCTACCGGGCTGAGCAAGGAAGAGATCGAGCGTCGGGTCAAGCTTCGTATTCAACGGCAGGAGGTCTTCCGCCGGCCGATAGCGCCTGATGTGAAGGTCATCCTGAATGAATCAGCTCTTCGCAGGCCAGTCGGTGGTCCCGAAGTCATGCGCAGCCAGGTGGAACATCTCCTCGCGCTCTCGGAGGGGCCCTGCATCACGATCCAGGTCCTTCCGTTCAACCGCGGCCCCCACCCCTCTATGAGCTCGGCGTTTCACATCCTCTCCTTTGCCGATGTGCCGGGCGACATCGTCTACGTCGAGGCGTTGACGAGCAGTCTTTACCTGGAGAAGGCCGAAGACATCGCCCATCATGAGCTGGTATTCGATCAGCTCACAGCTGCCGCGATGAGCCCGGACGACTCCAGGGCTTGGATGCAAAGGCTGGCAACCTAGGGTACGGACATGACGATTGAATTGATTTGGCAGAAGAGCAGCTACAGCGGCAGTGAGGGTGGCAACTGCATCGAAATCGCCACTGGGCTTCCGGGCTCCATTCCCGTCCGCGACAGCAAGGACCCCCACGGCCCGGCCCTCAACTTCGCCCCGGAGGCGTGGCGGTCCTTCGTCGCGGGCATCCGGGCGGGCGACTTCCCGGCCGGTTCCTGAAGCGCTTCTTACCGGGCGGCCCCGCGGACCACGCGGGGCCGCCCGGCCTGAGAAGGCCCGTCTCCTGGTTGAGGGACGCGCGGCATCCACCCCGCGTCGAGGTCAGGTCGACGATGGACGACCGTGAATCGTTCCGTGATAGCGGGCCGACACGACCGGGACGTCCGCCTGCCTCAGCCGCGCCGCGTACGCCTCGCCCTCGTCACGCAGGCCGTCGGCCTGCGGGGGAGCCGGCCACGGGCAGGACTCGACGAAGGCACGCGTCTGCCGCCCGAGGACGGGCGTCAGCCGAGGAACGTGGACGTCTTCGTGCACGGGCACTCCTCCGCAGGGGCGGTTCACAGGCCACGCACAACAGGCCGCGGGAGCAGCCTGGGGCAGTCCCGCACCGGATGCACGACGGCCCGGCCATCCCCGCGGACACAGGCAAGAGCCGTGCACCGTGGGGCATCGCCGCGGTGTCACGGTGTCCCAGGGACAAGCGGGACCGGAGCGATCCGGGCCCCGGGGCCGGTGCGCGGGAAGCCGCCGCCGGATCCCGGCCCGCCGGCCCCACGCCGCGCCGGGACGACCACGAACGAGGACTCCATGACCGAACAACGGCGGCGAGCCCCCGTCGGCAGTGCCGCGCTGCGAGACCTGATCGAGGAACTCGCGGAGTCGCTCCGCCGGTCCGTGGCCCTGGCCGGCCCCTCGGTCAGGCGCATCTGTGCGAGCCGGCACTTCGACGACGCGGACCCGGCACGCGTCCACAGCCTTCTGCACGGACAGGCAAGCAGCGAAGTCACCCGTCACGTCCTCGACCACGGCGTCACCCGGTGGTCCGGGCCGGGTTTCGTCGAGAGCCGGGACGATCTCGGCTTGCTCCCCCGCTACTGCGTGCCGCTGCGTCAGCGCGGCCACTTCCTCGGTCTGCTGATGGTCATCGCACCGGACAGGTCCCTGGCCCCGGAGGAGACCGAGGCCATCGCCCGGGCAACGCCCGCCATCGCCGGCCAGATGTACGCCGATCACATCCTGGCCGACGCCGAGAAGAGCAGGGAACAGGAGCTCCTCCTGTCGCTGCTGGGACCGAGCCCCACTGCGCGCGCCGAGTCCCGCCACCAGCTCCTGGACGACGGGCTGCTCCCGGACGCCCCCCACGCGGTGGTCAGCCTCGTGCAGGTGGCATGCTCCCGGGTGTCGCCCGGGCAGGCGGCGACCGCACTGCGCGGGGCGCTGGAGGGGTTGCGGCGTACCCGATCGGCACACGGCGCCTTCACGGTCACCGCGAACCGAGCCGTCCTGCTGCAGCTCGCCGACCGGCCGTTGACACCGGAAGCACTCCGGGAGCAGTCCCGGCACATCATGGAGGCCCTCGGCACCCGCCTGGACGCCTCAGCCGCTCCCGTCATCGGCATCGGCGGCCACCAGACGGGTCTCGCCGACGCCCGAACCTCCTACGAGCAGGCGCTCGTCGCAGTGCGCGCGGCACACCGGATACCCGGACTGAGGGGCATCGGCTCCTGGGAGGAACTCGGTGAGCTCGCCGTGCTCCTGCAACTGCCGGACCGCGCCCTGAACGAGTCACTGCTCCCGAAGCCACTGCGTGCCCTGCTGGAATCCAGCGGCGGACACCGCCTGGAGGCGACCCTGCGCTGCTTCCTCGATCAAGCCGGATCGACCTCCAGGACCGCCGAAGCACTCCGGATCCACCGCACGTCGCTGCACTACCGGCTGCGGCAGATCCAGGAGATCACCGGGCTCGACCTGGACAACGGAGCGGACCGCATCACCCTGCACATGGGCCTGCGCATCCGGGAACTCCTCGTATCCCCCGGCGCATCCGGCGACGACGGCCGGCACCAGGCGCAGGCCGCCACACCGGGCGACGATCTCGTCGGCCGGATGCTCGCCGCCGATCCGCAGGGCCGGCGCGGCGCGAGCGTCCGCCCGGGACGGCAGCTCCAGCCGCAGCGGACGCGCGCCCGACGCGATCAGGCCGGACAGTCCGTCACGGCCGGTGACCACAGCCGGATCGAAGCCGCTTAGAGGAGCCGGCAGAACTGCCCAGCCCCATCGGCTCGTTGAGCAGACCGCGGGGAAGAGACCGCCGTGGTCGGTGCCGGACGGCCTGTGGGGCCGGACGCCTTCAAAACGCCCCTGGCCGGTAATGCGTGGCGGGCGGTGGACGGCCGGTGTCAGGATGACCGGATGCCGACATTTCCCGCTCCGGACGGAACCCGCCTCGCCTACCGCACCGTGGGGGAGGGCGATCCGCTGATCTGTCTCCCCGGAGGCCCGATGCAGGCCTCCGCCTACCTCGGTGACCTGGGCGGCCTGCCGGCCGCCGCGGGGCGCTCGCTCGTGCTGCTCGACCTGCGTGGCACGGGGGAGTCCGAGACTCCGGCTGACCCGTCGAGCTACCGCGTCGACCGGCAGGTGGACGACATCGAAACGCTCCGGGCTCACCTCGGGCTGGAGCGGATCGACGTCCTGGCCCACTCCGCCTCCGGCGACCTCGCGTTGCTCTACGCCGGCCGGTATCCGCAGCGGATCCGGTCGCTGGTGCTGGTGACCGCCCGGGCCCGGGCGGCCGGGATCGAGTTCCCGCTGGAGGGGCGACGCGAGGCGCTCGCGCTGCGCAGCGACGAGCCCTGGTACGACGAGGCAGTGCCCGCCTTCGAGCGGGCGATGGCCGGGGAGGCGACCAAGGACGATTGGCGGTTCCTGGACCGCCTCATCTACGGCCGCTGGGACGCGGCGGCGGAGGCCCACGCCGCCTCCGGCGAGGACGGTCAGAACGAGGAGGCCGCTCACGCCTACCCCGGTCCCGGCGCGTTCGACGACGCGGCTGCGATGCGTGAGGTGCTGACCGAGCTCGACGCGCCGGTGCTGGTGCTCGCGGGCGAGCTGGACCCGTCCCCTCGCCCGGACAAGGCTGCGGAGGTCGCGGCGCTCTTCCCACGTGGGGAGTTCGTCGTCCAGCCGGGCGCCGTGCACTTCCCGTGGCTGGACGATCCGGAGTTCTTCGTCCGGAGCGTCGGCGAATTCCTGAGCCGCAGCGACGCGTAGCGGTCGGCTCCGGAGCCGACCCCCGAAGGATTCTCGGCGCTGATCGCTCAGCTCCGCATGGAGTCGGCTTCGGGAACCGGTCGGCGGGTGGCCTCGCGGATTCGGTGCGCGAGGCCCTCCAACGGCCCCGGGTACGGCGCGTACCCGGGGCCGACGGCGAACCGCAGGCCTGACCTGGCCTCGGTCGCGCCGGTCAGCCCCACAGGTCCGCGTCCCGGGCCTGGCCGGCCAGGCGGGAGGCGAAGTACGGCGCGGCGGCCAGGCCGAGCAGGGCCAGCACGATCCAGAACGGGACCCCCAGCAGGCTCGGCCGGCCGGTGACCATCCGCCCGCCGTCCTCCAGCCAGACGCGGGTTTCGTGGCCGTCCGGGTAGGGATCGCCGACCGGGCGCTCCTCGTTGAACTCCTGTCCGTCCACGCTCCAACGGTAGGTGCAGCCGTACGTCCTGGCGCCCAGACCGCCACCCTCCACCGGCAGCTGGCCGGTCGCCCGGCAGTGCGTGACCACCGCCGGCACGCTGCGCGGCTCGTGCACCCGCACCTGGACGGTGTGGACGGTCTGGGCCGTCGCGAACGCCGCACCCCAGACGGCCGTGAGCAGCAGCACCACCCACACGCAGAGCCCCGTGTAAGGGCCGCCGCCCGTCCATCGGCGCAGCGGGAGCGAGGCGGTCACGGCCACCGCCAGCGCGGCGGCGCACAGCCACAGCAGCCACCCGCCCACCGGCTCGTCCAGCGACCACGCCCACACCGCCGGCGCCCCGGCGGCGGTCAGCACCGCGAGCGCCGCCGCGGCCGGTACCGCCCACCGGCGGCCGGACTCCTCCTCGGCCATGGCTCTCTCCTTCCCTCCCGTCAGGTGGCCTCTGCCCGTTCCCGACGCCGGCCGGTCCCGCGGGCGGGCCTTGGTGCGCAGCGGTGACGGGACCGCGACATCGTGACGGGCCGGGCGGGGGCAGCCGGTGTTCGAAATCGATGTGTCGACACTGCGTCATCACCACAGGACAGCGGCCCATTGCGGTTCGATCACGACGTGCCCGGTTCATCGAACATTGGGTGAGAGTGTGGTGATTGATTGCTTTGGCAGCGCTGTCAGCGGGCTCTCATAATTCCTGGCGACACGCGTGGCGGAATGCCCGGAGAACCCGCTTGGGGGGAGTGGTTCCCGCGAGGGGCCCGCGCGTGAGATTCCGCATTCTTCCTGGGGGGACTCCCTTGCCCGAGCCCGAGAACGAGAGCGCCGCCGCCGGACCTCCGGCACCGGCCGAGCCGGCTGCCGTGGCGCCGCCGGTCGCCGTGCCGGAGCAGACCGCCGCCGAAACCGGGGGCGGTCTGCCCGCCCCGGAGCCGGCCCCGCGCAGACTGCCGCGCGCGGTCGGCGTCGCGCTGGCCACCGCCGGCCTGCTCGCCGTCACCGCGACCAGTGCGGCGGTGACCGTCGCCGTCGGCAAGCCCGACGCCCGCCCGGCCGCGACCGCTGCCGCACCCGCCCCGTCGAAGCCGGCCGCGAGTGCCACCGCGAGCGCGACGCCCTCGGCCGTGCCCGTCCCGGTGCCCACCGCCGTCCCGGCCGAGCCCGCCCCGGCCAGCACCGTCAAGGGCACCGTCAACGGCGGCAAGCACGAGGGCGACCTGCGCTACTTCCTGCTCCCCATCCCGGCCGGCGGCGAGTCCTACGGACCCGTGGACGGGATGACCATGACCGACGACGACGTCGCCGAGCTCTTCGGCAAGCAGGACGGCATCATGGACATCCTCAAGTCCTACGGCTACAAGGGCGGCGCGACCCGGATGTACCGGACCGCCGACGGCAAGGCCGAAGTCACCGTCACCCTGCTGAAGTTCGGCTCCACCGCGATGGCGGACGACTTCGTCAAGGGCTACAAGGTCAAGTCGCTGGAACCGTTCGACATCGACGGCGACCCGGGCGGCCACGGCTACCTGAAGGCCCCCAAGCAGCAGGCGTTCACCGGCTCGATGAGCGGCATCTCCAGCCAGGGCGACGTCCAGTACACGATCGACGTCGACGTGAAGGGGACGCCCGACAAGGCGCTGCTGAACGAGCTGATGAAGCGCCAGCGCGAGTGGCTCACCACCGGCGGCTGAGCCCGGCTCCGGCCGCCCGCACGACGCCGCCCCCTTCCTCTTCCTCCTTCTCCTCTGGAGCCACTTCCGTGACCACCGAACCCGCGGAGCCGGCGCCCGCCGCACCCGCGTCCGCACCCGCGTCCGCACCCGCGTCCGGGCCCGCGTCCGGGCCCGTAGCGCCTGCCGCGCCCGCCGTTCCGCCACCACCCGTCGCGCCGCCCGTCGCGTCGGAGCTCGGCGAACCCGCCGCCCCGGCCGAGCCGTTCGAGGCCGGTGCCGCCCCCGCCCTGCGCGCCCCGCGCCGCCCCCGCCCCGTGCTGCTGACCGCCTGCGCCCTGGTGCTGGGCGCCCTGGCCGGCGGCGGCGTCGGCTACGCCGTGCAGGCCCAGCGCCCGCCCACGCCGCTGCCGCCGCTCCAGGTCGCCCACCCGTCCTACCCGGCCGACACGGTCGACCCGGCCGCCCTCGCCGCCGAACAGCCCAAGCCGCCGGCCATCGACGGCGACCTGACCAAGCTGCTGATCAGCGCCCCCGAGGGCAGCACCCCCTGGGCGGACTTCGCGGACAAGCCGAGCTGGATCTCGATCGGCGAACTCGCCGAGGAGAGCGGCAAGGAGGCCGCCACGTTCAAGAACCTCGCCTCGCACGGCTTCCGGCGCGCGGCCGAGGTCAACTGGCAGAAGGACGGCGTCCGCTACCGCGTCCAGCTGGTCCAGTACACCGCGGAGCACGCCGACGAGGCGAAGTCCTTCGACTGGCAGCAGCAGTTCGCCGAGGGCGCCAACGGCGGCTACAGGGTGGACACCGAGCCCGACCACTGGGCCGAGAGCACCGAGCAGTACTACTACGGCGAGGCCATCGCCAAGCGCGGCACGGTGCAGATGACGATCGAGGTCTTCGGCACCCAGCCGGTGAACCCCGACACCCTCAAGGACCTCACCAAGCGGCAGTGGGAGCGGCTCGTATGAACGACAACACCGTGACCACCGCCGCCCCGGGCGCGCCCGAGCCGACACCCGAAGCCCTGCCCGCCGCACCCACCGATCCCACCGCACCTGCCGCGCCCGCCGGGCCGAGCCCCGCCTCCCGCCGGCTGCTGCGCGCGGGCGCCGCGACGGCCGCGGCCGCGCTGGTCGGCGTGGCCATCGGCGTCGGCATCATCAAGACCCGGTACGACGACCCCGCGCCGGCCACCGCCGCCGCCCCGTCCACCGCTCCCACGCCCACCGCGACCGCCACGCCGTACGGCGCCAAGTCCAACGGCAGCCACTTCGGCTCCCTGCGCGACCTGCTGCTGCCCGTCCCGGCCGGCTACGAGCCGGGCCCGGACGACGGCGGCTACGGCAACGACACCGAGCTGAACGGCGAGCAGCTGTCCGCCGAGCTGGACGCCGACCTCCAGCAGCTCCCCAAGGAGAAGCGCGACAAGATGCGCTCCTACTGGGAGAGCATGCACGTCAAGGCCACCGGCGTGCGCACCTACCGCGCCGCCGGGGACGACCTGGTGATCGGCCTGAAGCTGCGCCAGTTCAACCAGCAGGAAGTGCAGCGGATCAACGAGTACACCGCGGTCTTCACCGGCGACACCGGCCTGTTCCGGATCGGCCCGGCCATCCCGGGCCACCCCGAGGCGCACTGCTACCTGATGCCCGCGCCGCCGTCCGCGGCGATCGACTACCTGGAGTGCTCGGCCGCCGAGGGCGACCTCCTGGTGATCATGAACGCCGAGGGCGTGGCACCGCTGCCCAAGGACAAGATCGTCGCCCTCTTCACCTTCCAGCTCGACCGCCTCGCCCGCCCGGGAGCGTCCGTATGACCGACCACGCCACCCCGCCGCCGCCCGCTCCCGAGGCCGTAGCCGTTCCCGAGGACCCGGCCGTTCCCGTCGTTCCCGAGGACCCCGCCGTCCTCGCGGAGCAGGAGGCCCGCCGCACCCGCCGCCGCAAGGCCGCGGTGCGCTGGAGCTGCGCCGCCCTGGTGTTCGCCCTCGCCGGCACCGGCACCGCGCTGGCCGTCACCGCGCCCGAGCGCACCGACCTGCCCGGGCTGGCCACCGCGAGCGACGGCCGTTACACCTTCGCGCCGCTGACGCTGCCGCCGCTGCCCGCCGGCAAGGAGGCCCCGGACGGCAAGGGCAGGTCCCCGCACCACGCGGACCTGCGCTACCTGCTGCTGCCCGCCCCCAAGGAGGCCGGTGGCTCCCTGACCCCGCCCGTCTTCCCGGCCCCCACCCTCGGCCCCACCCCCTCGGGATCGCCGACGGCCTCCCCGACGCCCTCGGCCTCCCCGACGCCCTCGGCCTCCGCCACCTCGCTCGCCCCCGTCTCCGAGTTCGGCCAGTGGGCGCCCTGCGACGCGATCGCCGAGGAACAGCAGGACGCGGCCAAGATGCGCTCCCTGCTCCTGGAGGACGCCTGCCGTGCGGCCACCGTCCGGGAGTGGACCGCCTCCGACGGCACCCGCACCCAGATCCGGCTGCTGCGCTTCGGCTCCTTCCGGGAGTCCTGGGACGCCTTCACCGCCCTGCGCGGCAAGGCCAACCCCAAGGCCGCACCCGACACCAGGACCACCCCCCACTCCGACTGGGACACCGTCGACGGCACCATCCGCACCGTCATGGAATCCACCACGGCCGGCCCCAAGGGCGACCCCACCGCCCGCTTCGCCTACGTCTCCGCCTCCGACATCCTCGCCGTCATCACCATGACCAACCCCTCAGGCGTCCCGACCACCCCGTTCCGACAGGTCGTCACCCTCCAGTCCGACCTCCTCGCCTGACACCACCTCAGCACCTGCGCCACCGGGCCGGTCCCCCTCGGGGAGCCGGCCCGGCCGTCCTTCTCCGCCTTCTGGAACAGGATCGGGATATTTCCCGCACCGGCCCGTGAACGACCCCCACGTACGGTGGTCACCAGATCTCTCCCAGGATGCCCCCGGCTTCAGCCGGGGGAGGAATGGGGGGCTTGGAGCCGCGCAGCGGCGGTGCGGCTGTTCTGGCCTGCACTTTCTTTCGTTGTCAGTGCGGGCTGTTAGGTTGCGGGACATGACGACCCGTCACGCCGACAGCCTCGCCGCCACCGGGCGGTGGTCGCTGGGGGTGGCGGGCAGGGTCCAGGTGTCGGTGGCGGCAAGGCCGCGGGTGAGGACGTGGTCGATGCGCACCAGGGGCAGCGCGGCGGGCCAGCTGAAGCCGAAGCCGCCGCGGGCCGGGGTGAGACGGCTGGTCAGCGGGGCGAGGGCGCGGTCGTCGGCGGCGGTGTTGAGGTCACCCAGCAGCACGACCCGGCGCAGCGGTTCGGCGTCCAGGGCCCCGGCGAGGGCGGTGATGTCGCGGTCGCGGTGGGCGGTGGCGAAGCCGGTGACAGTGGTCCGCACCGAAGCGAGGTGGGCGACGTACACCGCCACCGGCCCGCCCGGGGCGCGGACCTCGGCCCGCAGGGAGCGGTTCCAGCCGGGGTCGATGACCAGCCGCCGGGACTCCGTCACCGGGTAGCGGCTCCACAGGGCGACGGTGCCGGTGCGGGCGTGGTGGGGCAGCGCCTGGTCCAGCACGCTCCGGTAGGCGGGCAGGGCCGCGTCGGTGACCTCCTCCAGCGCGACCAGGTCCGGGCCGGCGGCGAGCAGCGCGCGGGCGGTGCCGGCCGGGTCCGGGTTGGCGGCGTACACGTTGTGGGTGACCACCGTCAGACCCGGCCCGCCGGCCCCACCCGCCGGTGCCCCGCCGGACAGCAGCAGCGGCCCGAACACCACCGCCCACACCACGGCCAGCACCCCGCCCGCGCAGGCCGCCACCGGTGCCCGGCGCAGCGCCGCGCACAGCAGCGCCGCCACCGCCACCAGGCCGCTCCACGGCAGGGCGCTCTCCCACAGGCTGCCCAGGCCCACACCCAGGTCCGGCACCAGCCGGTGGCCGCCGAGGGCGAGCGCGGTGAGCAGGCCGAGCGCGGCGGGCACGCGCCCGCGCCGCCACCGGGGCACGGCCCGCCACGTGGGTGCGGCCCGGCACCCCGGTGCGGTCAGCCACTTCGGTATGGTCCGCCACCTCGGTACGGCCCGTCGCCGCCGGTCCGGCGGGCCGGCCTCCGCGGGCGTTTCGGGAAGCGCGGAAGAGGTCACGGCGCGCCCCCTCACCCTGCGGCGTCCGGCAGCGGAGCCGGGCAGGTCCCGCCCGGCGGGGTGAGCAGTTCGAAGTGCCAGATCTCGTTGTTGTACACCTGGCACAGCCCGTACTTCGCGCCGTGCTGGATCAGCCAGTAGTCGGCGTTGGTCGGGCCGACGTCCACCGCCTTGCCGGTGACGTGCGCGGACTTCTCCGGCGTGTTGACGAACCTGCGGGCCTGCTCCACGCTCCCGTACTTGCTCACCGCCCGGTCCAGCAGCCGCTGCTGGTAGGCCTTGCTGCGCCAGCCGGAGGTGACGGTCATCTCGATGCCCTGGGCCCGGGCGTCCTCGGCCGCCCGTTGCAGGGCCTCGCGCAGCGGCTTGTCCAGGTTGCTCACGGCCGGGGCCGCTGTGTCGGAGGGGCTCAGCGTCCGGCCGTCGGGTACCTCCCCGTCCGCCTCACCCCCGGCCACGGGGGGCTGGGCGGTGACGGTGGCGGCCAGGGAACGCAACGCGGCCTCGGTGCCCGGCGGGTCGGCGGCGTACGCCCCGGCCAGGGCCAGCACCGCCGCCGCCGAGGCGCCGCCCGCGGCCAGCCACCGCTTGCCCCGCACCGTCGTCGTTGCCGTGTCCGCTTCCGTCCGCGTCTGCGTCGGGTCCATTCCTGCCTCCCGGTGTGCTCGTCCGTTGCGGACCATTGGAGAAGGCGCGGTGTTGCGAGGGCGTCTGCGCAGGCCGATACGTTTTCGATAGGCCCCATCCGGTCCAATAGAGTGCGAACGGCGACGACGGGAGAACGGCACGTGCGGGTCCTGGTGGTGGAGGACGAGATCTACCTCGCGGAGGCGGTCCAGGCGGGCCTGCGGCTGGAGGCGATCGCCTGCGACATCGTCACCGACGGTGACGCGGCACTGGAGCGCCTGGCCGTCCACAGCTACGACGTCGTCGTCCTCGACCGCGACATCCCCGGCACCCACGGCGACGACGTCTGCCGCAGCATCGTCCAGCGCAGCCTCGGCTGCCGGGTGCTGATGCTCACCGCCGCCGCCCGGCTGAACGAGAAGGTCGCCGGCTTCGAACTCGGCGCCGACGACTACCTCACCAAGCCCTTCGACCTCGCCGAACTCGTCGTACGGCTGCGCTCGCTGGCCCGCCGCCCGGCCCAGGCCGCCCCGCCCGTCCTGGAGTACGCCGGGCTGCGCCTGGACCCCTTCCGCCGCGAGGTCTACCGGGACGGCCGCTACGTGGGCCTGTCCCGCAAGCAGTTCGCCGTCCTGGAGGTCCTGATGGCGGCGCGCGGCGGCGTCATCAGCGCCGAGGACCTGCTGGAACGCGCCTGGGACGAGAACGCCGACCCCTTCACCAACGCGGTCCGCATCACCATCTCCGGCCTGCGCAAACGCCTCGGCGACCCGTGGGTGATCCAGACCGTGCCGGGGGTGGGCTACCGCCTCACCGGCCCCGGCGGGGAAGGCACCCCGCGGTGAACAAGCCCCCGCGTGCCGAGCGCCCGCCCGGCAAGCGCCGTACGGGAAACCGCCCGCGCCGCCTGACCGCCCGGATGCGCCTGACCCTCAGCTACACCCTCTTCGCCGTCACCGCCGGCACCCTCTCCCTCGCCGTGGTCTACGTCGGCATGCGTTACGTCCCCAACTACCCCCTCACCTCCTCCAACCCGCGCTACCGCTCCGACGCCCCCTCCCGCCAGGAGATCCTGCACTCCCTGCTCACCGCCAGCGGCTACGCCCTGGCCCTGCTGACCGCCGTCGGCCTGGCCGGCGGCTGGCTGATCGCCGGCCGGGTGCTGCGCCCGCTGCAGGACATCACCCGCGCCGCCCACACCGCCGCGAGCGGGGCGCTGGAGCACCGCATCGCCCTCACCGGGCCGCGCGACGAGTTCACCGACCTCTCCGACGCCTTCGACGAGATGCTGGCGCGCCTCCAGCGCTCCTTCGAGGCCCAGCAGCGCTTCGCCGCCAACGCCTCCCACGAGCTGCGCACCCCGCTGGCGATCACCCGCACCATGCTCCAGGTCGCCGCCGCCGACCCGGCCGGCCAGGACTGGGGAAAGCTCGTCACCCGCCTCCAGGACACCAACCAGCGCGGCATCGAGATCAGCGAGGCCCTGCTCCAGCTCGCCGACCTCGGCCACGCCCCGCCCGACCTCGCCCCCACCGACCTCGCCGCCGCCACGGGGGAGGCGCAGGCCGCCGTCCGCGACGAGGCCGAGGCCCTCGGCATCACCCTCACCGCCGACCTGCGCCCCGCCCCGACCACCGGCAACCCCGTCCTGCTGCGCCAGGCGGCCGTCAACCTGCTGCACAACGCGCTGCGGCACAACCTGGCCTCCGGCGGGCGGGTCACCGTCGCCACCGGGGCCGACCCGCAGCGGCCCGGGCGGGTGCGCCTGACCGTCGCCAACACCGGCCCGCAGCTGACGGCGCAGGCCGTGGCCACCTTCACCGAACCGTTCCTGCGCGGGCGCGGGCGCACCGCCGAAACCGACCCGGCCCGCCGCGGCCACGGCCTGGGCCTGGCGATCGTCGCCGCCGTCACCGAAGCCCACCACGGCGAACTCCACCTCGCGCCCGACCCGGTCGGCGGCCTGCGGGTGACTCTCGACCTGCCGGGCTCACCCGAGGGGTAGGCGGTTCAGACGGGCTCGGGGAAGCGGTCGATGTTGCGCTCCACCCAGGTGCGCAGGTGCGCCAGCGGGACGGACTCGGCAGCACCGCCGAAGCCGCCGACCGTTGCCGACCCCGGAGCGGACGCGGCCGGCACCGTGGTCGCGGTCGGCCCGCAGGTGGAGCTGTTCGAGGTCGGCGACGAGGTGTACTACGCCGGCGCCCTGGAGCGGCCCGGCGCCAACTCCCGCTACCACGCGGTGGACGAGCGCCTGGCCGGCCGCAAGCCGGCCACCCCCTCCTTCGCCGGAGCCGCCGCGCTCCCACTGACCGCGCTCACCGCCTGGGAAGGCCTCTTCGAGCGCCTCGGCCTGGGCACCGGCGGCCCGGAGCAGGGCGGCACCCTGCTGGTGACCGCCGCCGCGGGCGGCGTCGGCTCCCTCGTCACCCAACTCGCCCGCGCCCTCACCGGCCTGACCGTGATCGGCACCGCCTCCCGCCCGGAGTCGGCCGACTTCGCCCGACGCATGGGCGCCGACCACGTGATCGACCACACCCGGCCACTGGGCCCGCAGCTGGCGCAGGTCGCCCCCGGCGGCCTCGACCACGTCTTCAGCACCGTCGCCACCGACCGCAACCTCACCGCCTACGCCGAGGCCCTGAACCCCTTCGGCGGCATCGTCGCCATCGACGACTTCGACTCCCTGGACATCGGCGTCCTCAAGGGCAAGAGCATCTCCTTCCACTGGGAGTTCATGTTCACCCGCTCCCTGCACGCCACCGCCGACCAGGCGGTGCAGCACCGCATCCTCGACCGGGTCGCGCGCCTGGTGGACGCGGGCGTCCTCGCCACCACCGCCACCCGCGACCTCGGCCCCGTCAACGCCGCCAACCTCCGGGCGGCCCACCGCCTCCAGGAGTCCGGCAGGGCGATCGGCAAGACGACCCTCACCGGGTTCTGAGCGGATGCCCCGGCACACCGGCCAGATCGAGGCCCTCATCGCCGCGAGCGGCGGGGCGGTGGCGGCCCTGGCCGCCAGAGCCCTGCTGTCCGGCGTGTACCAGCACCACGGGCAGGCCGCGGCCGCGCTCGAAGCGCTCGACGTCGCCGTCCTGGCCGTCGGCGCCGCCGCGGCCGCCCTGATCTACCGGTGGCTGCGGCGGCGGCCGGAGGACTGATACCTCGTCGGCCTTCTGCGGTCATCACCGGCAGGAGGCCGCGCTCGCCGGCCACCGGCGGCGGCGACCACGGCAGAAACCGTAGGACTTGGAGTGCACTCCACCTCAAGCCGTCACGCCGCCCCGCCTTCACAGGAAAATTTTCGGCCGGAACCCCCTGAAGTGGCATCACCTCGCCCTGCTCGTGCCGAAAGATTTCCTGTGGTCATGGCACCTGACGCGACAGAACACCTAGGGAGCGGGCGCGTAGCCGCGTGCGTGGACGAGGTCGTGGGTGAGGCGGGTGAAGGCGCGGGCGGCGGCGCTGCGGTAGGCGCCCTCGCGGTGCAGGAGGGTGACGGTGCGGGTGGGCAGGGGCGGGTCGAGGGGGACGGGGGTGAGGTGGGGGTGGTCGTGGGTGACGGCGTCGGGCAGGACGGTGGCCAGGTTGGTGCGCCGGACGATCTCGGTGAGGGCCTGGACGGAGTTGGCCTCGACCGTGATGCGCGGGGCGGCCCGGTGTCGGGCGAGGTATTCGTCGATGTGGCCGCGGGTGGCGAAGTCTTCGCTGAGCAGGGCGAGTTGTTCGTCCTTGAGGGCGTGGACCGGTAGCGGGCCGGGCGCCGCCCCGGTGCGAGGGGTGCCGGTGACGAGGCTGAGGGCCTCGGTGAACAGCGCGGTGGCGGCGATGCCGGGCAGGTGGGTGCCGCTGAAGGCGATGCCGAGGTCGAGGTCGTCGGCGAGCAGGGCCGCCTCGATGCGGTCCTGGGTCGCCTCCGTCAGGGTGAGGCCGACGCCGGGGTGGCGGGTGTGGAGCTCGGCGGTGAGCGGGCCGACCAGGTAGGCGGTGAAGGTGGGGGTGACGCCCAGGCGCAGGTGGCCGCGGGAGAGGTCGTGGACGTCGTGGACGGCGCGTTCGGCGGCGGCCAGGTCGCGCAGCGCGCGGCGGGCGTGGTCGGTGTAGACGGCGCCGGCGTCGGTGAGCCGTACCGTGCGGCCGGTGCGGTCCAGCAGCTGTACGCCCAGGGTCCTCTCCAGCTGCTTGATCTGCTGGGAGAGCGTGGGCTGCGAGATGTGCAGCTCCTCGGCGGCGCGGGTGAAGTTGCCGTGTTCGGCCACGGCGAGCAGGTAGCGCAGGTGACGCAGTTCGGGAGCGGCCATGGAAACAACTATAGATACGACCAATGGCTTCTATGCCTGGTGCCTCTTGGACACTATAGGAGCAGGTCATGCATGGTGGATCTCACCAGCCCACGGGGCCGATCACCACCGAGAGGAGTGACCCGTGCAGGACCTCACCGAGGGCGTCGCCCGCTTCCAGAGGGACGTCTTCCCGGCCAAGGCGGAGCTCTTCGCCCATCTGGCCACGCACCACACCCCGCACACGCTGTTCATCAGCTGCTCCGACGCCCGCGTCGTGCCCGAGCTGATCACCGGCACCGAGCCGGGCGACCTCTTCGTCATCCGCACCGCCGGCAACCTGGTCCCCGCCTACACCCCCGAGGCCGACGGGGTCGCGGCGAGCATCGAGTACGCCGTCGCCGCGCTGGGCGTCAAGGACATCGTCGTCTGCGGTCACTCCGCGTGCGGCGCGATGACCGCCCTCGCCCAGGGCCACGACCTCAGCGGCGCCCCGGCGGTCGCCGCCTGGCTGCGGCACGCGGACGCCTCCCAGGCCCGCACCGCCGCCGGTGACGTTCCTGCCCTGGTGCGGCAGAACGTGCTCGCGCAGCTGGCGAACCTGGCCACCCACCCCTCGGTCGCCAGGGCCCTCGCGGAGGGGAGGGCCGCCCTGCACGGCTGGGTCTACGACATCCCCACCGGCCGCGTCGAGGACCTGACCGCCGCCACCCCCGCGCTCGCCGCCTGACCCCCGCCTCCGTACCTCCCGCACGCCACCCCCGTCCCGGGTGACGTGCCCCCTCTCCACCCCGAAAGGACGCAACCGTCATGGTGCACGCCCAGTTCAACCAGAGCGCCCGCGAGGCGCTGGCCGACGCCGCCGTCGAGGCCAAGATCCGCAAGAACCTCTCCTGGAAGCAGATCGCCGAGGCCTCCGGCCTGTCGGTGGCCTTCACCACCGCCGCCGTCCTCGGCCAGCACCCGCTGCCGCAGGAGTCCGCCGAGGCCGTCGCCGAGCTGCTGGGCCTGGACGAGGACGCGGCGATGCTGCTGCAGACCATCCCGGTCCGCGGCTCGATGCCCAACCGCATCCCGACCGACCCGACCATGTACCGCTTCTACGAGATGCTCCAGGTCTACGGCACGACCCTCAAGGCCCTGGTCCACGAGGAGTTCGGCGACGGCATCATCTCCGCGATCAACTTCAGGCTCGACGTGAAGAAGGTCGCCGACCCCGAGGGCGGCGAGCGCGCCGTCATCACCCTCGACGGCAAGTACCTGCCGACCAAGCCCTTCTGACCCGGCACCGCCACCCGCGTCACCCACCGGGCACCACCAGGGGCGGGCCGGCCGGGAACGCCCGGCCCGCCCCTTCCCCCCTCTCCCACCCCGGAGGCCCCCATGGACTTCGCCCAGCGCACCATCGACCTCGCCCGCCGGAACGTCGCCGAGGGCGGCCGCCCGTTCGCGACCGTCATCGTCAAGGACGGCGAGATCCTCGCCGAGAGCCCCAACAGGGTCGCCCAGACCAGCGACCCCACCGCCCACGCGGAGATCCTCGCCATCCGCGAGGCCTGCACCAAGCTGGGCACCGAGCACCTGACCGGCACCACCATCTACGTGCTCGCCCACCCCTGCCCGATGTGCCTGGGCTCGCTGTACTACTGCTCCCCGGACGAGGTCGTCTTCCTCACCACCCGCGACGCCTACGAGCCCCACTACGTGGACGACCGCAAGTACTTCGAACTGGACACCTTCTACGGCGAGTTCGCCAAGCCCTGGCAGGAGCGCCGGCTGCCGATGCGCCACGAGGAGCGCGAGGACGCCGTCGAGGTGTACCGCCTCTGGCAGGAGCGCAACGGCGGCGAGCGCCGCGTCGCGGGCGCGCCCACCGCCGGATGACCGAGGCGACCGACAAGGTGGCCCGGGTCCACCCGGACGGGGGCCGGCTGCCGGCCGCCCGCAGCCACGGCCGCGACCGGTTCCACCGGCCCGGCCGGCTTCCCGCCCCGGCTGCCCGCAGGCGTCAGGCGCGGTGGTACGGGGCGGGGGTGGTGACCTCGCCACCGAGTTCGGCGGCGGCGTGGCGGGCCCAGTAGGGGTTGCGCAGCAGTTCGCGGCCGATCAGGACGGCGTCGGCGTGGCCGTCGGTGAGGATGGCCTGGGCCTGGGCGGGGTCGGTGATCAGGCCGACGGCCGCCACCGGCAGGTCGGTCTCGCGGCGCACGGCCTCGGCGAAGGGCACCTGGAAGCCGGGCGCGGCCTCGATGCGGGCGTCGGGGACGATGCCGCCGGTGGAGACGTCGAGCAGGTCGACGCCGTGCGCCCGGAGCTCCTTGGCGAGGCGGACGGTGTCCTGCGAGGTCCACCCCTCACGGCCGTCCTGCGCGTTCTCGGTGAGCCAGTCGGTCGCGGAGACGCGGAAGAAGACCGGCAGGTCCTCGGGCCACACCGAGCGGACGGCGTCGACGACCTCCAGGGCGAAGCGGATGCGGCCCTCGAAGGAGCCGCCGTAGCCGTCGGTGCGGTGGTTGGCCGCGGGGGAGAGGAACTCGTGGACCAGGTAGCCGTGGGCGCCGTGGACCTCGGCGACCTGGAAGCCGGCGTCGAGCGCGCGCCGGGCGGCGTCGGCGAACTGCCGCACGATGTCGCCGATCTGCTCCTCGGTCAGCTCGTCCGGCGTGGTGTGGGCGGGGGAGAAGGCCTCGGCGCTGGGGCCGACCGGGGTCCAGCCGTGCTCCTCACCCGGGGCGACGGGGCGTCCGCGGTCGACCCAGGTGCGCTCGGTGGAGGCCTTGCGCCCGGCGTGGGCGAGCTGGATGGCCGGGACGGTGCCCTGGCTCTTCAGGAAGGAGGTGATCCGGCGGAAGGCCGCGGCCTGCTCGTCGTTCCAGATGCCGAGGTCGTACGGGCTGATGCGCCCCTCGGGGCTGACCGCGGTGGCCTCCGTGATGATCAGCCCGGTGCCGCCGGCGGCGCGGGCCGCGAGGTGGGTGAAGTGCCAGTCGGTCGGGACGCCGGCCGCGTCCCCGTCCGGGGCGGCGCTGTACTGGCACATCGCCGGCATCCAGATCCGGTTGGAGACGGTCAGGGCTCGCAGGGTGAGCGGGGCGAAGAGAGAGGTGCTCATGTCGGACTCCCGGTGGGGGCGGCTGGCGCCAGGACAAAGGGGCGAGCATGCAACTTTTGCAGATGCATTTACATTCATGAACAATAGTTGCGCGTGCAGGGACTTGCAAGGGTGTTCCGCCGACGCGCCCTCCCACCTGCGACAATCCCTTCCGTGATCGACTCCGCAGCCACCAGCACACCGGCCACCCCGACCACCCCCCTCGCCGTCGCCGCCGCCGCGATCATCCAGGACGGCCGGCTCCTGGTCGTCAGCAAGCAGGCCGCCCCCGACGTCTTCTACCTCCCCGGCGGCAAGCCTGACCCGGGCGAGGACACCCTCCAGGCACTGGCCCGCGAACTGCGCGAGGAACTCGGCGCGGCCCCGGTCGACCCCCGCCACCTCACCGACATCCGCGCCACCGCCGCCCTCGAAGGCGTGCCCATGCTGATGACCGTCTTCACCGCCGCCCTGGACCGTGAGCCCGTCCCCGCCGCCGAACTCGCCGACCTGCGCTGGACCGACGGCCGCGACGACACCCTCCGCCTCGCCCCCGCCGTCCGCGACCACCTCCTGCCCCTGCTGCGCGAACGCGGCGACCTGGCCTGACGGGGTGGGGCCCGGGGGCGGGCGGAAAACCCGTTGGCCCCGGCCGCCGCACCGCTCGCCGTCGGCTTCTGGACGCACCTCGCCCATCACCGCGGACGCCTGTTCGCCCCCGTCGCCGGCCGGTTGCCCGCCGGCGTCGAGCGTGACGACCCCCTCCCGCCCCACCCCTGGTGCGGCCCGTACCCCCTGTGGCCGGCCTACCACGGCACGCTGGAACGCCTGCGGGCAGCGGGAGCGGGAGCCCCGTGACGCCGGACGGCGCCGCCCGGAGGAACCGGACGGCGCCGTCGGCGGCGCGGAGGAGCGGCCTCAGCCGGCCGTCAGCGCGCCGTCTGCGGGACGCGCTGGGTCGGGACGGCGGTGCCGCGGGCGGGGCGCGGGGCGGCGGCGCCGGCGGCGGGGGAGGCGCCGAGCGCGGTGCCGCGGGTCTCCTCGGCCCACAGCACGCTCACCAGCAGGCCCAGCCCCGTGGCCCCGGCGGCGATCAGCATGGTGGGGCCGGTGCCGAGCCCGGTCAGCGACAGCGGCAGCAGGTAGGTGCCCACGGCCGCGCCGATCCGGCTGACCGAGGTGGCCACGCCCACGGCGGTGGCCCGGATCTCGGTGGGGAACAGCTCGTTCGGGTAGGTCCAGTCGAGCACGTTGGGCCCGCCGCACAGGAAGGCGTACGCGCACAGCGCGAGCAGGGCGACGGCGGCGGGGGCGGTGGGCCACACGCCGAGCAGGGCGAGCGGGACGGTCATCAGGGCGAAGGACCAGATGATGACGGGGCGCCGGCCGCGGGTGTCGATCAGGCGCAGCGCCGGGTAGCAGCCGAGCAGGAAGACGAGGCTGATCAGCCCGGTGCCCAGGGTCTCCATCATGTTGCCGCCGGGCATGCCGAAGGAGGAGAGGATCTGCGGGCCGAAGGTGAGCATCGCGAACAGCGGGCCGACCTGGAAGAGGAAGAACAGGCCGCAGAACAGGGTGCGGCGCCGGTAGGGCTGGGTCATCAGCAGGCGCAGTCCGCCGGGGCGGCCGCGCTCGGCCGGGTCGGGCATCAGCTCGCGCCCGTCCACCCGGACCCCGAGGTGCTTCTCGACCACGCGCACCGCGTCGCCGACCCGCCCGTTGGCGGCCAGCCAGCGCGGGGACTCCGGGGAACCGCGGCGGATCACCAGGAACACCACGCACAGCACCGTGGAACTCGCCAGCATCCAGCGCCAGCTGCCCGGCCCGGCCAGCTCCAGGAACAGGTAGCCCACCACGTAGGCGAGCACGGAGCCTGCGTACCAGGCGATGATCTGCTTGCCGAGCAGCCGGCCGCGGTGCTTGGTGGGCAGCCACTCGGCGAGCAGCGAGGTGGCGATGGGGTAGTCGGCGGCCACGGCCATGCCGAGCACGAAGCGCAGCACGGTGATCGCCCACACCGCGTCGACCCAGAAGGAGAGCACCGAGCAGGCGACCATCACGAGCAGGTCGGCGGTGTACATCACCTCCCGGCCGATCTTGTCGGTCAGCACGCCGAAGAGCGCGCCGCCGACGAACATTCCGACCAGCGCGGCGGCGCCGATCAGGCTGACTTCCGCGGTGGACAGCCCGAGGTCCGGGCGCATCCCGATCAGGGCGACGCCGACGATGCTCAGGATGTAGCCGTCGAGCAGCGGTCCACCCGAACAGGCGAGGGCCAGCCTGCGGTGGAACGCGGTATACGGGGCGTTGTCGATGGTCTGGGACATGTGCTTGGGGTCCTCCGGAGCGTACGGCGCGCACTGCGCACCGTGCGCCGGGTAGACGGCAGGGAAAGACACCGCCCACGTCGGACGGCGCCGCCGCCCGGTCACAACGGGCGACCGTCCACGGTTGCCCCAGCCTCGTGGGGCCGCCACCGGGTCGAAGGTTGAGGGGATTCACGACCAAGGTCCCGAAGCGGACAGGCCCTTCGCCCGTGCCGGATCGGCGCTCGCCCAGTCCTGCCGGGGGCCCTCGCCGTCGGCCGCCGTGACCGCGTGCCGTGCGTGACCCTTCTCACCCGGAGCCCTCGACAGCCCCTGGAATGTGGCCCATTCCACACCGGGGCCGTGCCCGTCCGTACGGGCCCGACCCCGCTGCGTCACCTGCGGCGGGCCGCGGCGGGCCCTCAGCCGGTTCCCCGTGAGCTCGGTGTCAGCCCCAGCCGCGCGAGGCCCGATTCCAGCGCCGCCTCCAGGTGGTCGGTGGAGCCGGTGGTCATGAGGATCAGCACCCCGCCCTGGACCCCGGCCAGCAGCGCCGCGGCCTCCCGCTCGGCGTTCAGGCCGGCGGCGCCGCCCAGCCCGGGCCGCCCTCGGCCCGGGCGCCGACGTCCATGTAGTTCACGCCGGCCGCGCCCAGGCGCACCAGCGCCTCGCCGGGGCCGGGGACCGGGTCCGGCAGCTCGGTCCAGCGCATGACCCCGGGGCCGCCGTGCTCCTCGATCCGGATCGCGTGCATGGGCCGACACCTTCCTGTGCGGGCTCGTCCGGGAGTGAACCCGGGAACGAATTCGGGAGGGAACGAGCAGCACCGTAGGCAGCCGACAATGGACCCACAAGTCCAGAAATCCCTACGGCGACGGGCAGTTACCGCGGGCCCGCGGCCAGCGGCACGGCGACGTCCGCGACGTGCTCCTCCGGCCCGGCCGTCGCCCAGTTCGGGTAGTACACCTCCCGGTTCGGCCCGCCCCGCCCGTACCCGCGGGCGGTGACCCAGGCGCCCACCGCGTCGTGGGCGGCGGCCATCGCGGCGGTGCGCTGCCGGGTCAGGGCGGTGTACGCCTCGCGGTGCGCGGGCTCGATGCGCACCCCGAACGGCCCGTGCGGTCCGACGGCGTTCGGAGTGGGGGCGCAGACCTCGACCAGGGCGTCGCAGTCCTCGCCCACCAGACCGTGGTAGACCGCGAACAGCGGTGCGGACAGGCATGCGCCCACCTCCCGCAGCCGGCCGAGCAGCAGCGTGCTGGCCTCGGGGAGGAAGCCGGGCAGTGCGGCGGCGTCCACGTGCCGCCGGACGAACAGGACGTGCTGCTCGGGCACGTCGCGCTCGGCGATCTCGAACATGGTGGTGCTCCTTCCGATCAGGACCTCTCGGGCATAGCCCACCGCCTCCCGGCGGGCCGCGTGCTCGGCCTCCCGCTCTCGCCAGTACGCCAGCAGCTCCCGCTCGCCCGCGCCCTCGCCGCCGTCCGCGTCCAGCACCGCCGCGATCCGCGCCAGCGGCAGCCCGGCGGCGCGCAGCAGCGCGATGCGCCGGGCCCGTTCGACCTGCGCCGGGCCGTAGCGGCGCACCCCGGTGCGCGGGTCGACCAGGGCGGGCGGCAGCAGCCCCCGCTCGCCGTAGAGCCGCAGCGCCTTGAGGCTGAGCCTGGTCCGGGCGGCGAGTTCGCCGATGGTGATCACGTTCTCCTGCACGACCGCCACTGTGCCCCCTGCCCCTGGGGGAGGGGCAAACCCCGAACCCTCCGGCAACACTCCGGCCCCGGTCAACGGCGGCCTCGCCGACGCCGTCAGCGGCCCGAAGGGCGGCCGGTGCGCCGGGCTGTGGCGAACCGTCGCGAATACGGGCACGGCGCCGCGGACGGGCGGCGCTCGGGCGGCTACCAGCTCGTCAACGCCTCCACCAACGGGTGCCTGACGTCCGAGGGAATCGGCTGGGGAGCCCGAGTGGCGGCCTGCTCGAACGCGGAGAACCAGGTGTGGACGCTGTCCTGAGCCGCCGGACCGGCCGCTGAACGGGCCCCTCCCCGCGCGTCACACCGGCAGCCAGGACGGCCACTGCCGGCGGGGCCGCACGGCGGGCCGGCCGGGGCCGATCAGGGCGTGCAGCCGGTTGGCCTCGGGGGATCCGACGGAGGCCAGGATGTCGTAGGCCTCCGACCGGCATGCCCGGGCCGCGTCCCCGTCGCCGTCGCGGTCGGCGAGCGCGTCACCGAGCGCCGCCAGGGCCAGCCCCCGCCCCCGGCGGTCGCCGTCGAGCGTCAGCACCTCGACCGCCCGGTCGGCCGCCGCCACCGCCTCCTCGCTGCGGCCGACGGCGCGCAGCGACTCGGAGAGCCGCAGCAGCGTACGGCCCGTGCGGCGCCGGTCGTCCGGCCGCAGCAGGGTGAGGGCGTTGCGGTGGTGGCGCAGGGCCTGCTCGAACTCGCCGCGGTCGTGGGCGATCGTCCCCATCGAATCCAGGGCGAGCGCCTGGAGCTCGTGGTCGGCGAGCCGGTGGCAGATCAGCAGGGACTGGTCGACGACGCGGACCGCCGCGTCGAACCGGCCGAGCTCGGTGAACGCGCCCGCCAGGCTGAGCAGTTCGGCCGCCACCGAGCGCTGGTCGCCGAGCCGCTCCCAGACCGAGATCGCCGCCGTGAAGCCGCCGACCGCGTCGCCCGGCCAGCCGACCTGGACGAACAGGGCGGCCAGCGAGGCGTGGGCCAGGGCGAGCAGCGGCCCCGGCAGGTCGTGGGCGGTGCACAGCTCGCGGGCCTTGAGCAGCTCGGCGAGGGCCGCGGGTTCGGAGCCGACCTCGGTCAGCAGCCGTCCGAGCACCAGCCGGGCCCTGACCTCGGCCGTCCGGTCGCCCTTCCGGACGGCGGCCTGGAGCAGGACCTTGGCCGCGTGCCCGAGCGGCCGGGTGGCCTGGCCGGTCTCGCACAACAGGCTGCAGCCGAGGAGCAGTTCGGCCACCAGATCGAGCCGGGGCGGCTCGGGGAGCCCGGCGTACTGGCCGACCAGCGCGCCGATGCCGTGGTAGTCGACGCGACCGTGGGGTGCCACCGTGGGGGAACCGGCGTCGGCACCGGGCAGGGCGGCGCGGGCGGCGGACGGGCCGAGGGCCGCGACGGTCTCGGCATGGTGACGGGCCGCCAGGCGGGTGAGGACGGCAGCGGGGCGGTCCGCCTGCGCCTCCGGGCCCGCCTGCGCCTCCGGGCCTCCCGCCGTGGCCGGGGTGAGCTGCTGGGCGAAGGCGCGCAGCAGGTCGTGGTGCCGGTAGCGGTCCGGTGGCGCCGTCTCCAGCATCGAGCAGTCGACCAGTGACTCGGCCAGTTCCTCGGCCTCCTGCTCGGGCAGGCCGAGCACCGCCGCCACCGCGCCCGGCGACAGATCGGGCACCTCCGGAACCGCCAACAGGCGGAAGGCCCGGGCCTGTTCGGGCGTCAGCTGGTCGTAGCCGAAGCGGAACGCCGACTCGACGGCGAGGTCCCCGGCGCGCAGCACGTCCAGCCGGCGGCTGTTGCCGGACAGCTTGTCGAGCAGCAGGTCCATGCTCCAGCCGGGCCGGCAGGCGAGGCGGGCGGCCAGGATGCGCACGGCCAGCGGGAGATGGCCGCAGAGCCGCACGAGTTGCGCGGCCGTGTCCGCCTCGGCCCGCAGCCGCTGCCCGCCGATCACCTGGCCGAGCAGGCCGAGGGCCTCCTGCGGGGCGAAGGCGGTCAGTTCGACGACATGCGCGTTGGGCAGCGACCCGAGCCTGGCCCGGCTGGTGACGAGCACGGCGCAGCCGGGCCGGCCGGGCAGCAGCGGCCTGATCTGTTCGGCGTCCCGGGCGTTGTCGAGGACCACCAGCACGCGTCGGCCGGAGAGCAACGAGCGGAACTGGGCGGAGCGTTCGGCGAGTCCGGGGGCCAGCCCGTCCGCCGGCACGCCGAGGGAGCGGAGGAAGGCCCCCACCGCCTCCTCGGGCCGGGTCGGGCGGCCGTCGGCCCCGTGCAGGTCGAGGTAGAGCTGGCCGTCGGGGAAGTCGGCGGCCAGCTTGTGCGCGACATGGACGGCCAGGGCGGTCTTGCCCACGCCGCCCAGGCCCGACACGGTCGCCACGGGCATGGTGCGGGGGGTGAGCAGGACGGTCCGCAGTTCCTCGGTCTGCGCCTCGCGGCCGGTGAAGTCGGCGAGGTCGGCCGGGACCTGGGTCGGCCGTACCGCTGCCCGGTACGGCGGACGGTCCTTCTGGGGCGGACGGGCCGCGGTGGCGGGCCGGGGCCGCGCGGGCGCCACGAGGGCGGCGTCGGCCACCAGGATCCGGCGCTGCAACTCGCGCAGACCGGGCCCGGCGGAGACGCCGAGCTGCTCCCGCAGCCGCCGGTCCGCCGTGCGGTACACGCCCAGGGCCTCGGCCTGCCGGCCGGTCCCGTAGAGGGCGAGCATCAGCAGTTCGGAGAACCGTTCCCTGAGCGGGTGTTCGGCCACGACCGCGGTCAGTTCGGCGACGGCCTCGCCGGACGGTCCGGCCTCGACCTCGGCCTCCAGGCACGACTCCAGGACGGTCACCCGGCGTTCGGCCCACTCGCCGCGCTGCCGCTCGGCGTAGGGGCCGGGCAGTCCGGCCATCGGCTCGCCCTGCCACAGGGCCAGCACCGAGCGGAGCGTGGCGGCGGCGCGGGCGTGCTCGCCGCCGGCGCGGAGCTCCTTCGCCTCGCCGACGAGCTCCTCGCAGCGGTGGATGTCCAGCCCCCCGGGGTCCAGAGCGAGCAGGTAGCCCCCGCTGAGCGTGGTCGGCGCGGCGGGCCCGAGGATGCGGCGCAGGCGGTGGACGTACGTCCGGATCACGGCGGCGGGCTTGGCGGGCGGCTCCTCGCCCCACAGGTCGTCGACGAGCTGACCGGTCGACACGGGGTGGTTGGCCCTCAGCAGCAGTGCGAGCAGCAGGCTCCGCTGCTGCGGCGACCCGAGCGCGAGCTCGCCGCCGTCCCGCCATCCCCGCAGCGGCCCCAGCACCGCGAACCGT
The DNA here is from genome assembly GCF_044767505.1 of Kitasatospora sp. NPDC101235. Lineage (NCBI taxonomy): Bacteria > Bacillati > Actinomycetota > Actinomycetes > Kitasatosporales > Streptomycetaceae > Kitasatospora > Kitasatospora sp. NPDC101235. The sequence continues at coordinate 58,381 of NZ_JBIWNZ010000026.1, read as the reverse complement.
AAACCACCCACCGGCCGTCCCCCTCCACCCGCAAACGATCCCCCGGGGGCATTTTACCGGCCACATCACCCCTGGTCAGGGCAGCGCACCCGCCGGACCGGCGGCTTGTCCATCGCCTGTCAACACGCTGTCGACCGTTTGTCGACGGCCTGTCAACGGGCGCTGCCGAGGCTTCGGGCAGGCGATCGCACCGATGCGGTCCGAGAGAGAGGAACACCCGATGGCACAGCGGAAGTCCCTGGTCCGATCGGCCCTGGCCGCAGCCGGCGTCGCCGCCGCGCTGTTCGCGACGGCCGCCCCGGCCGGCGCGGCCACCTCTGAGCAGCAGCCCACGCAGGAGCAGACGCAGCTGCTGAGCGCGGCACGCAGCACGCAGGTCTCGGTCGTCAACTGGACGGGCTGCGAACTGCGCCTGCAGAACACCTGGCTGGACCACGGCATCTGGACGTCGGCTCCGGACGCCATCATCCGCGACGGGAACACCGGACGCTGGCAGTCCGAGAGCAACGGCTTCATGACGGGGACCGAGGGCCACGTCATCTACGACGCGCAGAACTGCGGGAACCCCGGGCTCAACGGCAAGCGCGTCCAGCTCCACTGGAACAACCCGTACGTCGGCAGCAACGGCTACGACTCCGCGGGCTCCGACCCGATGTACAGGTTCGCGCAGAGCGGGGGCAGCGGCAACAACGCCGCCGTGTACTGGACGATCACGGGCCCGTGACAGCCGCGCCCCTGACCGCCGGCCCCTGACCGACGGGCGCCCGGCCGGGAGTTCCTCCCCGGCCGGGCGCCTGCGCGTCCGCCCGGCTGCCGCGGTCGGGATCCGGCGGGCAGGAGCGCGGCGATTTCCGCCAGGACGCGGGCCGCCGGCGCCGGATCGACCAGCCACACTTTCTGACCCGTACTCAGCGAGAGATCATCGCACTGCCCGAACGGACCCGTCTCGGCCATTTGTGTCGCCGGTGGATACAACCGATCACAACTTCGGCATGCTGACCGCACACGTTCTTCGAGACGGGACAAAGGAGAAGACCATGCGTCGGATTGCGGCTCTGGGGACCGGTGCGGCACTGTTGGTGGCTGCCGGTGTGATGGCGGCGCCGGGAGCGTCGGCGACGTCGTACTGCAGCACCACCCAGGGGACGAACTGGGGGTCGGTGAGCTGCCAGACCACCGCGACGAAGAACCACTGGCAGCTGGTGCTGGTCTGCAACAACGACAACGTCAAGGGCAGCCAGGCGACAGTCATGGGCTCCTGGCACATGGGCAACGGCAGCGACACCCTCTACTGCCCCACGGGCTACAGCGCGGCCTACACCAAGGTCAACAACGACAACTGACCTTCCGGGCAAGGGTGTCGGCCCTCACGGCACGTGAGGGCCGACACGTCTCCGCGCTCCCAGGCGCCCCAGGCGTCCTCGACGCGGCGGAACCGGTCGTCCGCCATGACCTCGCGCAGCTTGGAGCGGGGCGCCCTGTGGAGGGCGCGGAGCTCCTGCGGGGGTTGGCGGTCTCGGTTGGCTACTGGTGGCCATCCGGGCGCTGCTCGTAGGCCTGCGATGGGGGAGGCGTACCGCGTTGCGCAGGAAGTCGGCGGGGTCGACTTTCTGTGCGGGGGTTCAGGGGTGGCTGGCTGCTTGGGTGCGGCAGTGGGTGAGGGCGTACTTGAGGCGGGTGTCGGGGTTGGGTGTGGTGGTGAGGAGTTCGCCGGCGGCGACGAGAGCGGTCCAGTAGCGGGCGGGGTCGCCGGTGCGGGGGAGGGGTTGGGCGGCGGCGAGGGAGAGGTAGGCGGCGGTGAGGTTGCCGGTGGTGAACCAGCGGCTCAGGCCGTGCTGGTGGCCGGGGCGGATGCCGCCGATGGCGTCGATGGCGGTCTGGAAGAGGTCGACGACGGCGAGTTCGGTGGGGTTGAGGGTTTTGGGGATGTCGAAGACGCCGAGGGCTTCGAGGAGTTCGCCGGTGTCGGTCTCGGAGTCGGGGCGGGGGTCGGCGAGGAGGGCGTCGTAGCAGTCGCCCAGGCGGCGGGTGGTTTCGGCGCGGGGGATGTCGAGAGCCAGGCAGACCGCGCGGGCACAGAGGAGAGGCTGGTGCCCGAGGCGCGCGATGAGCGCGTAGGTGGCGGCGGGGGTGGCGCCACGGGAGAGGGTGTGGCGGGCGAGGGTGGCGAGGTTCATGGGGAGCCGGGCTTTCATGCGGTGGTGGCGGGAGCGATGAGGGCCCAGACGAACTTGCCGATGCCGCAGGGGCGGGAGGCGCAGCCCCAGCGTTCGGCGAGCTCGTTGACGAGGAACAGGCCGCGTCCGTGCTCGTCGTCGGGGGCGGCGGTACGGAGGGCGGGGCGGGCGGTGCCGGCGTCGTGGACTTCGAGGCGCAGACGGGAGTTGACGAGGGTGAAACGGACCTCGATGTGGCGGTCGGCGGGAGCGTCGCAGTGCTGGACAGCGTTGGCGAAGAGTTCGCCGAGGAGGAGTTCGGCGGTGTCGGCGTAGCGGTCGCCGGCGGGCAGCCCGGAGAGGTACGCCCGGAGCAAATAGCGGGCCAGGGGCGTGGATTCGGCGCGCGAGTCGAGACGTGCGACGAACGTACGGGGACGCCGGGCAGTGAGCATGGCGAAGGACCTCAAGGGGATTGCGTGTGAATGGAGTGCGGTGCGAGATGGGCGGGTCTCCGTAGGTTGCACTGTGCTTCCGGCGGATCACCAGGTGTAGCCATGGTGGCGCCTCGCCCGCTACGATCGGAAGGCTTTCCCACTTGACATTTTCCCCGCGTGGAATTCGCGCGGCAGTGGAGGTCTGACGATGCGTGAGACTCAGCTGGATCCGTCGGCTTCGCCTCTCAAGGCTTTTGGGGCTCAACTGCGCAGGTTGCGTAAGGCTTCGGGCTTGACGCAGACCCAGCTCGGCGAGCTTACTAGCCTGAGTGATAGTCAGATTTCGAACCTCGAAAGAGGGGCGCGCAATCCCACACTTGAGTGGGTCCGTGTCGCTGACAAGGTCCTTGGTACCGGTGGAACACTAGAACTGACGTATTGGAGCCTCCGAGGGTCTTCCTTCCTGCCGGGCTACCCGGAGTACGCAGCCAAGGAGCGGGAGGCCAGGGGCATTCGACTCTTTGAGCTGGGCATCATCCCTGGCCTGGTGCAGACTCGCGGTTACGCTGAGGCCTTGGAGGCGGGTTCTGTCGCGCGAGGAAGTGTCACGGCTGAGCAGGGAGCCGAACGCGTCCGACTCCTCTTGAACCGACAGGAACGAATCAACCGGGATCCAGCTCCGCTGATCCATGTGATCCTCGACGAGAGCTGTCTTCGGACCGTGGTTGGCGGTGGCGGGGCTGTCATGTCCCAACAGCTGGCGCATGTGGAGAAGTTGGCCCAGCGGCCCAACTATGTGGTCCAGGTCGCTCCCTTTGATCTGGGGGCGCTTCGTCCGTTCATGCGGTCCATGTCGCTTCTCGACCTCGGCGACGGCACCTCGCTCGGGTACACCGAGACGCATCAGCGTGGATACCTGGAGAACGACCGGGCAATCGTGTCCGCCTGGGCAAGGGAATACGATTTGCTCCAGGTGGAAGCGCTGTCGCAGGCGGCATCGCTCAAAATGATCAGTAAGGCGCGAAGGGACTCTTCAGTATGAGCGAGAACGTTGACCTGACGGGTGCTTCCTGGAGCAAGAGCAGTTACAGCGGCAACGGTGGGCAGTGCGTTGAGGTGGCCTCCGGCTTCCTGGGTCTGATGCCCGTTCGTGATTCCAAGGACCCCCACGGCCCGGCCCTGATCTTCCCGGCTGAGGCCTGGGAGTCGTTCGTCGCCGCTGTCCGCAGCGGCGAGTTCGGCGACATCTGAAACCGCAGGCCCGGACCGTTCGCGGTCCGGGCCTGCGGTTTCGTCCCCGGTCCCTTACGAGCCGGCGGTGGCCGCCTCCAGGGTCGTGGCCATGACCGGGCTGGTGAAGGTGTTCGTCGCGTCCCCCGTGGACGGGTGGTACGAGCCCCACTTCAGGTAGTTCCGGTCGCCGTCCCAGGTGGTTCCCTTGAAGGTGCCCGAGCCGGTGGTGAACGTCTGCTTCACGCCGTCGAACCAGAAGTCGATCGTGCCGTCCGTCCGGCCCAGGCGGATCTTCAGCGCGTAGGAGTGCCATGTGTTGTTGGCCGTCTGCGCGGTCCACAGGGAGTGCGCCACGTGGGCGGTGTCCCACTCCTGGAGGCGAACGCGCCCGTTGACGATGTCGATCTCGATCGGGTGGTTGGCCGTGTCGGTGCTCGGGGAGCACTTCAGCTGGAAGACGTACCGGCTGTTGGTGTCCTTGACGTCCACCTTGGACGACCAGCCCAGGTAGAACGTGTCGCCCTCCTTCAGGTCCGGGCTGAGCGTCTCGCAGCGCTCCTCCCCGGCCGCCTGGAAGGCCCGCCACACGCTGCCCTTCACGGGGTCCTGGACGACGCCGAAGTTGCCGGCCGCGCACTGGACCGCCTTGAACGAGGACGGGCCCGTGCCGGTGCTCGGGGTCCACAGGACCTGGCCGGCCGCGCTGCTGGGCGTCACCCCGGCGCAGGTGATCGCGAACGTGCCGAGGGCGACGGCCGCGGCGGCGGCCTTGCGGCGGTGGGTCAGAAGGGACATGCCTCTCCCGGGTGGATGAGTGGCCGATACGAGCGAGCAGTGATTCGACCACCGACCGGCCCGTCCGGCCAGACGGAACGGCCGGCGGAAGATCCTTTTCGGACACTTCCGCCGGCCGCCCTCCCGGCCTGAACCCGAACCCGGCCCCGTCCGTTACGGGTTGCGCGGTTCCTCGGAGCCCTCGTCGTACGAGGAGGTGCCCTCGTCCAGCAGCGGCTCCTGCGTCTTGAGGTGCGCGGGGGCCAGTGCCCGCAGCGCGTGGTAGCCGGTGATGACGACCAGCGTGCCGAGCGCGATGCCGCTGAGGCTGAAGGTGTCGGTGAACTTCAGCGTCACGTTGCCGATGCCGATGATGATGCCCGCCGCGGCCGGCACCAGGTTCAGCGGGTTGCGCAGGTCCACCTGGGCCTTGGTCCAGATCTGCGCACCGAGCAGGCCGATCATGCCGTACAGGATGACGGTGATGCCGCCGAGCACCCCGCCGGGGATCGCGGCCACGATCGCGCCGAACTTCGGGCACAGGCCGAACAGCAGCGCGAAGCCGGCGGCGCACCAGTAGGCGGCCGTCGAGTAGACCCGGGTGGCGGCCATGACGCCGATGTTCTCCGAGTACGTGGTGTTCGGCGGGCCGCCGACCGCGGTGGAGAGCATGGAGCCGACGCCGTCCGCCGAGATCGCGGTGCCCAGCTTGTCGTCCAGGTTCGTGCCGGTCATCTCGCCGACCGCCTTGACGTGCCCGGCGTTCTCCGCGACCAGCGCGATCACCACGGGCAGCGCGACCAGGATCGCCGACCACTGGAAGGACGGGCCGTGGAAGGTCGGCAGGCCGATCCAGTCCGCCTTGCCGACGCCCGACAGGTCCAGGCGCCAGTGGTCGGTCAGGTGCCCGCCCGCGTCCACCGAGTGGATCTTCCCGAAGACCTGGTCGAACAGCCAGGAGATCCCGTAGCCGAACAGCAGCCCCAGGAAGATCGCCACCCGCGACCAGAAGCCGCGCAGGCACACCACGGCCAGACCGGTGAACAGCATCACCAGCAGCGCCGTCCACTGGTCCTGCGGCCAGTACACCGAGGCGGTCACCGGGGCGAGGTTGAAGCCGATCAGCATGACCACCGCGCCGGTGACGATCGGCGGCATCGTGGCGTGGATGATGCGCGCCCCGAACCGCTGGACCGCCACACCCACCAGGAACAGCACCACGCCCACCACGAACACCGCGCCGGTCACCGTCGCGCTGGTGCCGCCCTGCGCCCGGATCACCGCGGCCACGCCCACGAAGGACAGCGAGCAGCCCAGGTAGCTGGGCACCCGGCCCTTGGTGGCCAGCAGGAAGATCACGGTCGCCACGCCGGACATCATGATCGCGAGGTTCGGGTCGAGCCCCATCAGCACGGGCGCCACGAAGCTCGCCCCGAACATCGCCACCACGTGCTGGGCGCCGAGCCCTACCGTGCGGGGCCAGGAGAGCCGTTCGTCGGGACGGACCACCGCCCCCGGTGCGGGCGTGCGCCCGTCACCGTGCAGCTTCCAGCGCACGCCGAGATCCATGGTGAGGTTTCGCTTTCTCTGTACTTCCGAAGAACTGTCCGCACCATTGTGGTGGCCACCGGGTGCCCCGGCGATCACACGGCCCGCGCGTGAGCTGCGGATACGTGTGGGCAGGGTCTGGCGGGGCCTGATGCTGTCGGGATCTTACGGCCACCGCCCCCGCGCCGCGGCGGCCGCACCGGGACCTCCCCGACCGTCCGCTTCCACGGCCCTCCGGCACGAGAGCGTCGGCGCGGGAAGCAACCCTTTCGTCGCCAGCCGGGGGTTTCCACACCTGTGGCGACGCCGGCACCCGGCAGTCCTCGGACGAGGCGGGGCCGGGCGACGTTCCTTGATCGACAGATCGCCTGCTGTCATATGCTTGTCATATACACCTGAGGGGGGTGCGTGGAGTTCCGACTGCTGGGCTCGGTGGCCGTGGTGGCCGCGGACGGCCGTGAACTTCCGGCCGGATCGGCCAAACGCCGCAGCCTGCTGGCCATGCTGCTGCTGAACCCCGGAGCACCGGTCACCGTCGAGCGGCTCACCGAGACCCTCTGGGACGAGCAGCCGCCCCGGCACTCGCGCACCGTCATCCACAACCACGTCTCCGGGCTGCGCGCCCTGCTCACCGCCCACGACGCCCCCGCCGCCGGCATCGAACTCGTCACCGACAACGGCGCCTACCTGCTGCGCGTACCCGACCTGGCGGTGGACACCGTCCGGTTCGAACACCTGGTGGCCCACGCCCGCTGCCTGGACGACGCCGGCGAGGCCGCCGCCGCCCTGCGCGAGGCACTCGCCCTGTGGCGCGGCCCCGCCCTCGCCGGCACCATCGCCGGCCTGCCACTGCAGTGCGCCGCCCAGAGCCTGGAAGAACAGCGGCTGGCCGCCGCAGGGGAACTGGCCCGCGCCCACGGCCGGCTCGGCGACCACGGCACGGCCGCGAACCTGCTGCACGCCGAGGCCACCGCCCACCCGCTGCGGGAACCGCTGGTCGCCGAACTCATGCACGCCCTCGGCCGGGCGGGGCGCCGCTCGGAGGCCCTGGACTGGTTCCACCGCACCCGCCGGGCCCTGGCCGAGGAACTCGGCATCGACCCCGGGCCGGAACTCACCGAGGCCCACGACCGCCTGCTGCGCGCCGACGCCCCGCAGCGCCGGTCCGACCGGGTGCCGCCCGCGCGGCTTCCCGGTGACCAGGAGCCGCCTGACCGCGTCCCGCCCGCGCGGGTCCCCACCGTCGGCGGTCTGGCCTCCGTCCCCGACCAGCGGCCCGCACCCGCTCCCGCACCCGCGCCGCCCGCACCCGTACGGTCCGCACCCGCACCCGCCGCCGGCCCCGGGCAGCAGCACACCCCCTGGCCCTTCCCCCGTCGCCCGCGCGGCTTCGCCGGCCGGGAGGACGAACTGGCCGCGCTCGACCGGGCCACCGCCACCCCCGGCGCCGTCGCCGTGCTCACCGGCGGCGCCGGCATCGGCAAGACCACCCTCGCCCTGTACTGGGCCCACTGCCGCCACCAGGACTTCCCCGACGGCCGGATCTTCGTCGACCTGTGCGGCCACAGCCCGCTGCCCGAACGCTCCACCGCCGCCGTCCTGCGCGAACTGCTGCTCGCCCTCGGCCTGCCCGCCGAACAGATGCCCGCCACCCCCGAGGCGATGGCCGCCCGCTACCGCGAACTGACGGCCACCCGCCGGATGCTGATCGTCCTGGACAACGCCCGCCGTTCCGAGCAGGTCCGCCCGCTGCTGCCCGACGGCGACGACTGCGTCACCCTGGTCACCAGCCGCGACCGGCTCGGCGGCCTGGTCGCCTCCGACGCCGCCCGCCCCGTCCCGCTCGCCGAACTCTCCTCCCCGCAGTCCGTCAGCCTGCTCGCCGCCACCCTCGGACCCGACCTGGTCGCCGCCGAACCCGAGGCCGCCGCCCGCCTGGCCCGACTGTGCGACGGCCTGCCGCTGGCCCTGCGGCTGGCCGCCGCCCGCCTCGCCACCGGCCCCGCCCGCGCGCTGGCCGCCCTCGCCGACGAACTCGCCGACGAACAGGACCGCCTGGACCTCCTCGACGTCGAGGACACCAGCGTCGCCGCCGCCCTCGCCCTGACCGTCCAGCACCTGAGCGAACCCGTCCACCGGATGTTCCGCCGCCTCGGCGCCCACACCGGCGCCACCCTCGACAGCCGTACCGCCGCCGCCCTGGCCGGCTGCCGCCCCGACGAGGCCGCCGACGCGCTCACCCGACTGGCCACCGCCCACCTCATCGTCCAGATCGGCCGGGACGCCTACACCCTGCACGACCTGGTCCGCCTCTACGCCCGCAGCCTGCCCGGCGACACCGACACCCAGGTGCTGCCCCGCCTGCTCGACCACCTGCTCAACACCCTCCTCACCGCCTGCGCCGCCGCCGAACCGGGCAGCGAACCGTGCTGCACCCTGCCGCCCGGCACCCGCCGCCCCGCCGACGTCCGCCCCTTCCCCGACCGGGCGAGCGCGCTCGCCTGGTACGCCGCCGAACGCGACACCCTGCGCGGCGCGGTCGAGGCGGCGGTCGCCGCCGGACTGCACGACCGCGCCTGGCGCCTGGTGCTGCTCCAGTGGCCGCTGATCGTCTGGCAGGTCCGGGACGGCTGGGCGCCGCTGCTCGAACACGGCCTGGCCGCCGCCGAGGCCGACCGCGACCCCGGCGCCCAGTCCCGCGCCCGGGCCCTGTTGGGCTGGGTCCTGCTGGAGGAGGGCCGCCCCGAACAGGCCCTCGTCCACCTGGAGCGCGCCCCCGACCTCGCCGCCCGGGCCGGCGACGGCACCGCCCAGGCCGTCGCCCTGGTCAACCTCGCCGTCGCCCTCACCCGCCACGGCGACCATGCCGGCCGCGCCCGGGCCCGCGGCCTGCTGGTACGGGCCCTGTCCCTGGCCGAACGGGCCGACCGCGCCGACCTGGTGGCCCTCGCCCGCCAGCACCTGGCCCACGAGTGCCTGGCCGCCGGCGCCCCCGAGGAGGCCGCCCACCACGCCGCCCACGGCCTGGCCGTCGCCGAACCCCCCTTCCCGGTCACCCGCCGGGTGGTCCTCCAGACCCTCTACGGCCGCGCGCTGGCCGCCACCGGCCACCCGGAGGAGGCCGCGCTCCACCTCGGCGCCGCCCTGCGCACCGCCCGCGACCACCAGTACGGGGAGGGCGAGTCGCAGGCCGGCGCGGCCCTGCGCGCCCTGTCGGCCGGCAGCGCCGCCGTGGCGGGCGCCGTGACGGCCGCGGCCGGCGCGCAGCACTGACGGCCCGTCTCGGCGGGAAGGATGGACCCATCGGGGAGAGCCCGGGCAGCGGGCGAAACCGGCACACCATCGGCCCGAGGGGGCTTTGCGATGACCACACCGCCGGAGCCGAACCGTCAGTACGAGCTGCTGGAGCTGTACAAGCTCGCCGTGGAGATGGCCGACCGGATCTCGGCCCGCCGGGGCAGCGCCAACACCTTCTTCCTGTCCGTGCAGACCGCGCTGGTCACCCTGATCGGCTTCGGCATACCCAAGCTCTCCGAATCCCCGTGGTGGGTGCCGACGGCCGTCGCACTGGCCGGCATCACCCTCTCCGGGGCCTGGTGGATGCAACTGCGCAGCTACCGGGACCTCAACGGCGCCAAGTTCCAGGTCATCAACAGCCTGGAGGAGAAGCTACCCGCGCGGATCTACACCGAGGAGTGGGACGTCCTCAGGAACAACGCGGCGCCCGGCCGCCGGCACCACCGGCACTACACCGAACTCGGCACCACGGAACGGCTCGTGCCGATGATATTCGCGGTGGCCCACCTGATCCTGCTGACCGGCACACTGGCCACCGGCACACTGGCCGTATGAGCCACCTCGATCCCATCGCCGACCTGATCCGCGCCTGCCTGCCCTCCGAGGCCAGACCCCCCGCGGGCTCCGACGACCTCTTCCGCATCTACGCCGTGCTGCTCCAGGCCAAGGGCGAACAGGTCACCGACGAGGACGTCCACAACGCCTGGACGGCCTGGACCCAGACGACCGACGACACCCACAAGGCCCTGGTGCCCTTCCACGACCTCGACGCCCGCACCCGCGCCCTCGACGCCCCGTACACCCTCGCCATCCGCACCGCCGCCCGCAGGCTCCACCGCACCACGGCCTGAGGGCGGCGGTCGGCGGACGGGCCACCCCCGTCCGCCGCCCCTCAGGCTCCGGGGGCGGCGGCCACGAGCTCGTCGACGGTGCCGGACATGACGGTGCGCAGGTGGCGGGTGAGGTGCTCGACGGGCCAGTCCCACCAGGCGAGGTCCAGCAGACGGGCGATGTCGGCCTCGTCGTGGCGCAGCCGGATCACCTTGGCCGGGTTGCCGCCGACGATGGCGTAGTCGGGGACGTCGGAGGTGACGACGGATCCGGCGGCGACGATCGCACCGTGGCCGATGCGCACCCCGGGCATGACGGTGGTGCGGTAGCCGAGCCACACGTCGTGGCCGATCACGGTGTCGCCGCGCCCGGGCAGGCCGGTGATCAGGTCGACGTGCTCGGCCCAGGCGCCGCCCATGATCGGGAAGGGGAAGGTGGAGGGCCCGTCCATCCGGTGGTTGGCGCCGTTCATCACGAACCGCACCCCTGCGGCGAAGGCGCAGAACCTGCCGATGACGAGCTTCTCCGGCCCGTAGTGGTACAGCACGTTGCGGGTCTCGAACGCCGTCGGGTCGTCCGGGTCGTCGTAGTACGAGTACTCGCCCACCTCGATCAGCGGCGAGGCGACCAGCGGCTTGAGGAGGACCACCCGCGGCTGCTCGGGGAAGGGGTGCAGCACGGTCGGGTCGGGCACGGCGGGGATCACGAGGAGGGCACCGCTTTCTCGTTGACGGGACGTCAGGGCACCAGGGCGCCGGAGCGCACCGCTCCATGATCCCCGACCCCCGCACGGGGCGTGCCCGGGGCCGTCACCGGCCGCCGCTGCCACCGTCCCCGCCGTTCTCCCCGCCGTCCCCGCCGTCCCCGCCGTCCCCGTCCGGGCCCTCGGGCTCCTCGGGCTCCCCGGGCGGGGACGGCCCGTCGTGGAACGAGACGTCGACCCGCTGCTCGGGCCGGCGCTCCTCCTGCCGGGCGACCGAGGACAGCACCGCCTGGTCGGCGTCCGTCAGCGGCGGCTGCAGCAGACTGCGCGGCCACAGCCGCCGGGCGAGCACGACGTCGACCTCGGCCGCGTACACGGTGACCTGCGCGGCCAGGTAGAGCCAGAACAGCAGCCCGATCACCGTCGCGAAGAACCCGTAGACCTGGCTCGCGTGGCGCAGCTCGTGGGCGACCAGCAACGAGCCGGTCGCCTGGAGGACGGTGAACAGCGGCCCGGCGAGCGCGCAGCCCGGCCACAGCGCCCGCAGCGGGACCTCGCGCGGGGTGAGCACCCGGAAGCAGGCCAGGCACAGGGCGGCGTTCGCCAGCGCCGAGACGACCAGACCCCCGATCCGGGCGGCCGGCCCGGCCAGCGTGGCACCGACCAGCGAGGCGGCGGCGGTGCCCAGCACCAGCCCGCTGCCCAGCACCGCGAACAGCAGCACGCTGCGCGCCAGCCGCGGCCAGTAGCCGGGCCGCTTCACCCCCGGCACGTTCCAGACCTCCGCCATGGCGTGCTGCAGGACCTGCGCGATGCCCAGCGCCCCGTACAACAGCCCGAGCGCGCCGATCACCAGGGCCAGGCCGCTGCCCTGCAGGGAGTGGACGTTCTGGCGCAGCTGGTCACCGATGATCGGGAAGTCGGCGAGCGCCGAGTCCAGCACCGCGCGCTGCGCCCCGGGGTGGCCGTGCAGGGCGAAGCCGAGAACGGTGCTGAGCAGGAGCAGCAGCGGGATCAGGGCGACGAAGCCGTAGTAGGTGATCAGGGCGGACAACAGCCCGCCCCGGTCGTCCCCGTACTTGCGCACGACGCCGACCACCAGGCCGGGGGCCCGGTGGCGCTGCTGGAAGCCGTCCACGGCGCGCAGGCCCCGCTCGATCGGGTTCACACCGCGCGTCTGCCCACGCCGTGCGGCCCGACACTTCGGCTGTGGCGTACGGGTGGCGGGGGGGTGCGCCGGCCGCAGCCCCACCATCCGGTTCTCCCTGCACAGCACCGACGTCGGCGGCACCGTCGTCCAGGCCACCAGCGACCCCGCCGACCTCGCCCACCCCTTCGCCCGCCCCGCCACCGCCCTCGGCAAACCCGTCGAGCGCCCGTCTCGCCGGCATCGACCTTTGGGCCCACCGCGTCCCGGTGCGCGCCGCCGCCCTGCTGCGCCGCGCCGTCCGGGTGGCCGGCGCCCCCGCCGCCCGCCAGGCCGCCCGCCTCGACCACCTCCTGCGGGACTGGTGCGCCCAGTACCAGCAGCGCTTCGACCCCGTCTGGCTGCCCGTCGCCCACCAGGCCGCCCACCAGGCCAACGCCGTCCGCGCCGCCGTCGCCCTGCGCCACCCGCGGCCCTGAGCGCCCTCGCCCTCGGTGCCGGTGCTGGTGCGGGGCAGCACCCGGTTCAGGAACCGCGGCGCCCACCGGGCAGCGCCCCGATGCCGCCCCTCCCCGCCGGACTGCGGGGAGGGGCGGCATCGGGGCGCGGGCGGAGTGTGTGGGGCCCTCAGCCGAGCCGGCGCAGTGCGGCGGTGGCGAAGGAGTGATCCTGCTCGGGGGCGCCGCCGCCGACGCCGATGGCGCCGATCAGCCGGCCGTCGCGGTGGACCGGGATGCCGCCGGCGATGAACAGCAGCGGGCGGTCCAGCGCGGTGGGCAGGGAGTGGAACGGGCCGTCGGGCTTGACCAGGTCGACCAGGTCGGCGGTCGGGGCGTTCAGCTGGAGGGCGGTGTAGGCCTTGCGGGTGCTGGTCTCGCCGGAGATCAGCACGGCGCGGTCGTCGCGGCGGAAGGCGAGCAGGTGGCCGCCCGCGTCCAGGACGGTGATGCTGACCGTCACGCCCGCGGCCTCGGCGGCGGTACGGGCGGCGTCGACGAGGGTCTCGGCGTCGGCGGTGGTCAGCGGGGCGACGGCGGTGGTGGTGCTCACGGTGGTTCTCCTGGACGGGGGTGTCAGTGATGGACGGGAACGGGGGCGGGGGTGGCGGCCGCGGTTGCGGAGCCGCGGCGCTCCAGGGCGGCGGACCAGAAGGCCAGCAGCAGGGCCGCGCCGGCGAGGACGGCGCCGACCCAGTTCGGGGCGGTGTAGCCGAGGCCGGCGGCGATGACGATCCCGCCGAGCCAGGCGGCCAGCGCGTTGCCGAGGTTGAAGGCGCCGATGTTGACGGCGGAGGCCAGGGTGGGGGCGCCGTGGGCCTGGTCCAGGACCCGCTTCTGGAGCGGGGGGACGGTGGCGAAGCCGAGGGCTCCGACGAGCAGGACGGTGACGGCGGCGAGGATCTTGTTGTGGGCGGTGAGGGTGAACAGCGCCAGCACCACGGCGAGTCCGCCGAGGGTGGTGTAGAGCATCGGCATCAGCTTGCGGTCGGCGTAGCGCCCGCCCAGCAGGTTGCCGAGGAACATGCCGACGCCGAACAGCACCAGCAGCCAGGTGACGGAGCCGTCGGCGTAGCCGGCGACGTTGGTCATCATCGGGGCGATGTAGGTGATCGCGGCGAAGACGCCGCCGAAGCCGAGCACGGTCATCGCCATCGCGAGCAGCACCTGCGGGTTGCGGAAGGCGGTCAGCTCCTGGCGCAGGTGGGCGCCCTCGGGGCGGGGCATGGCGGGCACGAGCTTGGCGATGCCGAGCAGGCCGACCACGCCGAGTGCGGCGACGGCGGCGAAGGTGGTGCGCCAGCCGACGGCCTGGCCGATGAAGGTGCCCAGCGGTACGCCGACGATGTTGGCGATGGTCAGCCCGGTGAACATGGTGGCGATGGCGCCGGCCTTCTTCTGCGGGGCGACGAGGTCGGCGGCGACGACGGAGCCGATGCCGAAGAAGGCGCCGTGGGCGAGCGAGGTCACGATGCGACCGGCCAGCATCACGGGGAAGGACGGGGCGAACGCGGAGAGCAGGTTTCCGGCCACGAACAGGCCCATGAGCAGCATGAGCATGGTCTTGCGGCTGATCCGGGTGCCGAGGGCGGTCATCAGCGGGGCGCCGATGACCACGCCGAGGGCGTAGCCGGTGACCAGCAGGCCCGCGTCGGGGATGGAGACGCCGTAGTCGCCGGCGATCTGGGGCAGGAGGCCCATGATCACGAACTCGGTGGTCCCGATCCCGAATGCGCCGATGGCCAGGGCGATGAGAGCGAGAGGCATGGGCCCGAACCCTTCTGTGATTGCTTGAGGGAGCGCCTTGCGTGCTTAAACAATAGTTGCAGGCGCGTGATAAGTGCAAGCGCAGATATGGGGCATGCGCTATGGGGTTGGGCGGGTGCGTGGCGTCACGGCCCCGGGTGTGCGCGGCGTCGCAGGCCGGGGTGGGGATTCGGGGGCGGCGTGCGGTGTCGTGAAACGCGGCCGGGCCCGGCCCGTCCGAGCCGCGTGTGCGGATCGGACGGGCCGGGCCCGGGGGAGTGGCGGTGCGGGGCCGGCCGGGGTCAGCGGGCGGGCGAGGCGGCGTCCACGGCCTCGACCGCGCGGACCAGCGAGGTCAGCTCGGGGTTGCGGGCGGCCTCGTCGAGCGCCTCGCGCAGCGCGGCGTCGTTGGTCGGCCTGGCCTCCTCCAGGAGCTTCAGGCCGTCCTCGCTCACGTTGGTGTAGATGCCGCGGCGGTCGGTCGGGCACAGGTAGCGCGACAGCAGCCCGCGGTCCTCCAGTCGGGTGACCAGACGGGTGGTGGCGCTCTGGCTGAGCACCACCGCGTCGGCCACCTGCTTCATCTGCAGGTGCCCGCCCACGCCGTCGTGCTGGCGGCTGAGCACGTCGAGCAGTGAGTACTCGCGCACGCTCAGGTCGTGCTTGGCCTGCAGGGCGCGTTCGATGTGGGACTCGATCCGGCCGTGCAGGAGGGAGAGAGCGCCCCAGCCGTTGGCAAGGGCGGTGAGCGCGGGGTCCGTGGCGGTCATGGGGCCTGGCCTCCTTCCGGATGTGGCTGAGTACAGGATAAGCCATGAACTGAAATATCGGCCAGGGCTTATATAGCGCTCATGCAAGCAATCTTTCCCTGTGGGTCGGGCGCGGGTCCGGGGCGTGCGGTGTCGGGCATCGCCCAGTGTTCGCAGGGCTTTGGCGCAAATGGTTCAGACCATTGACGCGAGGGGAAGGCAGATCCTACGGTGTCGGGCAACCGGTCTGGCGCGGGCATGCCATGTCTCCGGCGGACCGCCGTGCGCACCCCCACGCGCACGCGCACGCCCCGCGCCGGGCGCACACTCCATCCACCCCCACGGAGGAGCACCATGCGCAAGCGCCATCTGATCGCCGCCGCCGCGGCCGCGATCGTCCTGCCGATCGCGGCGGCCCTGCCGGCCCAGTCGCACGGCTTCATCAACCTGCCGCCGAGCCGTTCCGCGCTCTGCGGCGCCAACGCCGTCCCGTGGGACTGCGGCGACATCCAGTGGGAGCCGCAGAGCGTCGAGGGCCCCAAGGGCTTCCCGAGCCGCGGCCCGGCGGACGGCACCATCTGCGCCGGCGGCGACGCCCGCTGGGCCCCGCTGGACAACCCCCGGAACGGAGCCTGGCCGACCACCAGGGTGACGGCCGGTCAGCAGCTCACCTTCACCTGGGAGATCGAGGCCCGGCACTCCACCACGAACTTCAAGTACTACCTGACCAAGCCCGGCTACAACGCGAGCCAGCCGATCACCCGGGCCGCCCTGGACCTGACCCCGTTCCTGACCGTCCCCTACAACGGCCGCCAGCCCGCCGCCACCACCACCCACACCGCGACCCTGCCCACCGGCCGCACCGGCCACCAGGTGATCGTCGCCGTCTGGGAGATCGCCGACACCGGCAACGCCTTCTACTCCTGCACCGACGTCCAGTTCTGACCGTCCCGACGGCCCTGACCGTCGCGTCCCGCCGACGCCGCCGCCCGACTCCGGACGGCGCCGGCGGGCTGCCGCCCGCACCGCAGACCCCTGTCCCGGGGCCGTGCTCGCGCGCCGAAGAAGCCGCAAATAGGTACATTGGCGACATTTGGCAGCAGTGCCAGGCTTCGCGCGTCCACGAAAGAAGGCCGACCGCCTTCGGAAAGGGTCTCCATGCGCCCCGACCTCAGCCCCGCCGTCCTCGCCGAGCTGCGCCGGCCACGGCCCTATCCGGCGGTGTCGATCCTGATGCCCACGCACCGCCGGGAGCCGGACAACACCCAGGACCCGGTCCGGCTGCGCAACCTGCTGGCCGAGGCCAAGGAACGCGTCCAGGCCGACCCGAAGGTCTCCCGCGCCGACCGGCTCGACGTACTGGAGCAGCTCGAGCGGGCCCTCACGGAGGTCGACCTGGTGCACGCCGAGGACGGCCTGGCGATCTTCGCCGCACCCGGCGAACACCAGGTCTGGTCACTCGGGCGCACCGCCCCCGCCCGGGTGGTCCTGTCCGACACCTTCCTGACCCGCAACCTGGTCGCCGCGCACGCCGCCGAGCGCCCGTACTGGGTGCTCGCGGTCGCCGCCGACAAGGTGGTGCTGTGGGGCGGCACCGAGGAGCGGGTCGCCGAGGACAAGGACCGCGGCTTCCCGCTGGTGCGCGTCTACGACAACCCCGACCCCGAGCGGCAGGAACAGATCGGCGACACGCCCAGCACCTTCCGCGACGAGGCGACCAAGACCTTCCTGCGCCAGGCCGACACCGAGGCCGGCAAGCTGCTGGCCGCCACCCCCCGCCCGCTGTACGCGGTCGGCGAGGCCGCCGCGCTCGCCCTGCTGGACGCCGTCGGCCCGATCGCCAAGGAGTCCACCGCGCAGCTCCCGCACGGCGGTCTGGCCCAGGCCGACGCCGAGACCGTCCGCAAGGTGGTCGAGCCCGCCGTGCGCGCCCAGGCCCAGCGCGAGGTCGAGGAGAGCCTCGCCCAGCTCGACAAGGCCCGCGGCGCCCAGCAGTTCGCGGCCGGCCTGGACGAGGTCTGGCAGGCAGTCGGCCAGGGCCGGATCGCCCGCCTGGTGGTCGAGGAGAACTACCGCGCCACCGTCCGCGACGACGGCGAGCACCTCGTGCCCGCCGAGGCCGGCCAGGCCGGGGCCCGCGAGGACATCGTCGACGAGGTGATCGAGCGCACCCTGGACACCGGCGCCCAGGTCGGCTTCGTCCCCGACGACACCCTTGCCGACAGCGGCCGGATCGCCGCCGTCCTGCGCTACTGACCCGGTCTCAGGGCTCCTCCCCGCCCCGCAGCCGTCCGCCCGGCCACCACCCCGGCGGACGGCTCAGGGCAGGACGGGCGCGCGACCGGTGCGTCGGTATCCGAAGCCGGCTGCGCGGATTTCCGCAGTCCCACGCACGGCGGTCCTGTGGCTGATCATCACTCCGCCGACAGATCCTTCCGGAAGACCGTGGAGCTGTGCCGGACTCCCATACCCACGCTCAGGTACAAGTCGAGTGCGCCGGTTTCCGAGTGCGTCCCGAGGGTGCACGCCTGCCGTCCCTGCTGATGGAAGCTGCGGAACGCGGTGCGCAGCAGGAGACGGGCGATGCCCCGGTTGCGGTGATCGCGGCGGACCGCGACCTGCTCGATGTAGCCCTCGCCGGTGTCCGGGAGATCCAACGAGAGCGCAACGCCGACCAGTTGGCCATCGGCGAACGCCAGCGCCGACATCGCGGGGGCGAAGGTGGGGCGTTCGACGGTGTGCCGGGCCCACTCCTGGTAGGCCTTGCGCCGCTGCTGCCATTCGTCGAAGGCATCCTCGACGACCTGGTGTGCATCGTGCTCGTCGCCAGGCCTGAACGGCCGGACCGTGACGCCCGCGGGAGGCTCGGGCACGGTCGGTTCCTCCGGCATGAGGAACTCCAGCAGCCATTCGGTCACCATCGGCTCGTATCCGCGCGAGCGCAGCAGTGCGACGGCATCTCTGTCGTTGTCCGGGACGGTCTGGACGATTCGCGTGCTGTCCGCCTGCCGGCCGCGGGCCTCTGCCCAGTCCAGGAGGGCACCACCCAGGCCGCGTCCGCGGTGCTCGGGGTGGACGTCCACCTCCGAGCGCCGGTTCACCCAGGCCCGAGCGGCCAGCTGCCCCGCCCGGTCGTGGATCAGTCGGGTATCCAGCTCCGGGGCCAGACCCGGTCTGGCCAAGTCGGCGGCGACGCGGCCGAGATCGGTATGCACCTGTCCGTAGAGCTCCCGCTCGCAGGCCGCGACCAAACGATGGATATCGCCGAGGTCGTCGGCAGTGGCCGGGCGCGCCCGGTATCCCGGCGGCAACCCCGGCATGAGATCCGACACCTGTGGACACTCCTCCCCCGGCGGCACTCGATCCCGCCTCACAGCCCCAGTGAGTCAGTGTAAGGAAAGAGGTCCGACACGGCACCGGAAGATCCGAAGCATCGCGGCGGCCCCATCCGCGGCCGCCGGCCCCGTCACCTCGCCCTGCCGCACCGGACCGCGTTGCCGCCGGTCCCGGGGAGACGGCCGCCGCGGCCGGGCAGGGTTGACGGCCCGTCCGAGGCCGGGGCCACAGCGGGTACCCAGGATTCGGTACGGGATTGGGTAGCGGTACGCATTGATCCCGCCCCGTCCCGGCCGGTTTCCTGGAGCCCGCCCGAACCGACGGCCCTCATCCCCCCGGAGGTCGCCCATGACCCGCCGCGAACGTCTCCGGCTCTACGCCGACGAGCACTTCACCGCCCCCGACCCCGGGCTGGTCCTGCCCGCCCGCCGCAGCAGCGGCGTCCGCCGGCCGGGCCTGGCCCGCCTGGCCCGGCTCTCCCGGCTCGTCGAGCGCGCCGGGCACCACCAGCACGGCTGACCCCCGGACCGGGTCCCGCCCTCTGAGGGAGCGGGCGGGACCCCAATCCTTCAGGAGGCGCCCTGCGGGGCGTCGTCCTCGGCGGCCAGCGCCTCGCCCAGCCCCGCCCGGCCCACGCCGAGCTTGCGCAGCGCACTCGCCACGTGGTGCTCGACCGTACGGGTCGACAGGAACAGCGCCCGGGCGATGTCCTGGTTCGCCGCACCCTGGGCGGCCAGGGCCGCGACCTGCCGCTCGCGCGGGGACAGCCGCTCACCGTAGCCGCGCCGCCCCGGCGAGGCCGCCCGGCCCAGACCCAGCTCGCGCCGCAGCCGCTGACAGCGGGCCGCGTCCGAGGCCGCGCCCAGCGCCAGGTAGGCCTGCTCGGCGGCGGCGATCCGCTCCGCGGCCGCCGCCCGGTCGCACCCCGCCGACACGGTGCCGGCCCGCTCCTCGGCCCGCGCCGCCTCGTACGGGCGGCCGATCCGCTGCCAGAGCCCACCGGAACGGACGAACTCCGCGCACGCACCCGCCGGGTCCCCGTCGGCCAGCAGCAGACCGCGGGCGAAGGCCAGCGCCGCACCGGGAGCCGGCGCGTCCCGTCCCTCCAGGTGCGCCCCCGCCTGCCCGGCCAGCTCCGCCGCGCCCGCCCGGTCGCCCGCCGCCAGCAACACCTCGACCGCCACCGGCAACAGCTCGGCGGCCCGCGGCCAGGCGTCGGCCGCGCGCAGTGCGGCCAGCGCCGGCGCGAGCGTGCCCGCCGCCCGCGCGACGTCCCCCTCCGCCAGCTGCAGCGCCGCCAGCCCCGCCGCCGCCCGCAGCGCCCCGGTCACCTGCGACTCCCGCTCCCCGTACGGGCCCGCCTCGGCGAAGTGGGCGCGCGCCACCGCGAGCCGCCCGCGCGCGGCGGCCAGCCGCCCCAGCAGCAGGGCCTGCTCGACCCCGGCCATCGCGAGGTCGGGGAACTCGGCGCCCAACGCGGCCAGCCGCTCCTCCAACCCGTCCCACTGCCCGGCCAGACCGTCCAGCCGCACCAGGGCGATCCGGCTGTAGCACTCCAGATAGGGGATGGCCGCCTGCCGGGCCAGACGCCGACTCTCCTCCAGCAACTGCGCGGCCCGCCGGTCGTGGCCCAGCTCGACGGCGATCTCGCCCACGTTGTACAGCGCGCGGGTGGTCTGCCGGACGATCTCCGGCCGCTCCGAGGTCCGCGGCAGCCCGTCCAGCTGCGCCCACACCGCCGGGTCGCCCTCGCGCGCGAGGAAGGTCAGCCGGGTGGCCCGCACCGCGGCGGCCACCTCCTCGTCCGGGCTCGCGGCCAGAGTCCGCTCGGCCCGCTCCAGCCACTGCCAGGCGCGCTCGCCGGCGCCGTCGCGCTCGTTCATGGCCAGCGCCACCATCGCCCGGGCCGCCCGGTCCGGACGCTGCTCCAACTCGTCGAGGGACTCCTCGATCCGCGCGAAACCGGCCCGGTCCCCGCCGTGCACGGCCATCAGGAAACCCAGCGACAGGCGGATCTCGCCGCGGTCGGGCACCGGCAGCCGCGGGTCGGCGATGATCGCGGTCAGCACCGCGGCACTGGCCACCGAGTCCACGCCGTCGGCGGCGATCCGGGCCAGCGCGAGCGCGGCCCGCCCGCGCCGCCGCGGGTCGAGGTCGGGCTCGTCCAGCAGCCGGCGCAGCAGGGCGCCGGCGCTGCCGCTGTCCCCGAGCGCGACCGCCTGGCCGGCAGCGGCCTCGGCCACCTCCTGCCAGGCCGCCCGGTCGCCGAGCGCCAGGGTGTGGTGGGCGATCTGCACCAGCGGCCGCGGCTCGCGCGCGTCCAGCGCCACCACCGCCCGCCGGTGCAGGGCGGTGCGCCGCGGCCCGGGCAGCCGGCGGTAGGCCACCTGCTGCGCCAGGACGTGCCGGAACCCGTAGCGGGCCAGCGGCTTCTCGTTGAGCACCGCCGCCCGCAGCGCCTCGGTCAGGCCGTCCGCGGCGGCCTGCGGGTCGAGGCCGGCCACGGCGGCGAGCAGGTCCTCCCCGGCCGGCACGCCGAGCACCGCGGCGGCGGAGGCGATCGCGGCGGCGTCCGGGGACAGCACCGCGAGCCGCTCGGTGACCGCGTCGCGCAGGCCGCGCGGCACCTCGGACTGCTCCAGGTCGGCGGCCAGGTCCGCGGCGTTGGTCAGCGCGCCGGCGCCGCGCCGCTCGCCCAGCGTGATCAGGTCCTCCTCGGCGACCAGCGGCAGGCCCTCGCTGCGGTCGAACAGCACCCGGGTGAGCGCCGCGGTCGCGCGCGGGCCGAGCGCGGCCCGGGCCAGCTCGTGGACCTCGGCCTCGGCGAGCGGGGACAGCCGGATCAGCGCGCCGCCCACGCCGGCCGGGCGCCGGTAGGCGGCGCCGAGGACGGGGGTGTCCGGCGGCAGGTCCTCGGCCCGGTAGGTGAGCACCAGGGCCAGCCCCGCCGGCACGTCCCGGGCCAGCAGCAGGAGCAGCTCGCGGGTGGCGTCGTCCACCCAGTGCAGGTCCTCGACGACCAGCACCGTCTCGCCGAGCGCGCACAGCAGGGCGCGCACCGCCTGGACGAGCAGCCGCAGCCCCGGCGGCCCCTCGCCGACGCCCGCGGGCAGCGGCGGGAGCCGGTCGGCGAGGTCGGGCAGCAGCGGGCGCAGCGCCCCGGCGCTGGCCGGGATGCGGTCGGCGGGCGGCAGGAACGGGCCGACGCCGCGCAGCGCGTCCACCACCGGGCCGAAGGCCAGCGGCTCGCGCAGCGGGTGGCAGAAGCCGGTCAGCACCCGGCGGCCCGCCGCGGCCGCGCCGGCCGCGGCCTCGGCCACCAGGCGGGACTTGCCGAGGCCGGCCTCGCCCTCGACCAGTACCACGGCGGGCGGGCGGAGCATCGCCCTGGTCAGACGGTCCAGTTCCGGCCGACGTCCCACGAACTCGAATCCGGCGCCGGGCGATCCCGGCTCGACGGGCCGACTCACGGCCGTCCGGTTGGTTCGGGTGCGCGGCGCTCGCCGAGGAGGGGTGCGAAGGCCATGGCCCCATCATGCCGTGACGGCTCCCGGCGGTAGCCGCCGGGTCGCCGCCTGCGTACCAGGACCCGGGACGGGCGGGGCTGGGCGTTCAGGCGGTACGTGCGGTACGGGCGGGGACCGGCAGCCGGTGCGGCAGGGCGCCCCGGCCGGGCAGTTCGAGCACCGTGCAGCCCAGCGTCTCCAGCCGGCGCACGGTCGCCCGGGCGCTGCGGTCGTCGAGCGAGAAGACGAACGGCCCGGGCACCAGCACCACGTTCACCCAGCCCTGCCCGGCCCGCTCCAGCAGCCGCTCCAGCGCGGGGCGCCGGTCGCCGGAGCGCACCCCGTCGTCCAGGAACGCGCCCGGCACCGGCAGGCCGCGCTGCCGGGCCAGGCGCTCCAGCACCGCGCGCTGGTACTCCAGCCCCGCCGGGTCGGCGGGGTAGCAGCGCAGGTACAGCGCGGGCCGGGCCGGGCGGGGTGGGCGGAGGTGGCGGTCGATCACGTCGGTCACCTGCTCTGTGGGGCGGAGAGTGCGACGGGAGTGGGGGAGCCCGTCCACTCCAGCAGGCCCCGGTGAACAGTGCGGGATCAATAGCGGTCGCCACCCAATCGCGCGGCCGCCGGGCAGGCGGCGGCAGGCCCCGCAGGCCCCGGGCGCCGCCTGCGGCCCGGCCGTCCCGGGCGGCACGCAACGGCGGCCCGGGTTGTTGACGATATGTCAATCCATGGGACACCATTCTGGCGACCGACTCACTCGACTGGCTCCGCACTGCCCTCGGCGAGCAGCCGAACTGACTCGCTGGACGCCGACCGAGTCACTCTGTCGGCAGACAGACGCTTCGCCCCCGGCAGATCCCGCAGCCGATGGCGGGACGCAGTTGGTCGTCCGCCATGGCGTTGACCCTTCCAACTTCCCTTCCCGGCAGGCAGATCAGCGTACGGGGCGACGGTGGAGTGCGAGAGGTTGGGTTGTACTGCTCGACGCCTACTCCGACACAACGCGGTGGAGCGCCCCTTGCGGAGTGGGGGGGGGGGGCCGCCGCCCCCCCCCCCCCCCCGGGGGGGGGGCGGGGGGGGGGGGGGGGGGGGGGCCCCCCCCCCCCCCCGCCCCGCGGCCGGGGCGGGGGGGCCCCCC
>NZ_JBIWNZ010000026.1:0-35276 GCF_044767505.1 Kitasatospora sp. NPDC101235 | reverse complement strand
GCGGGGGGGGGGGGGGGGTTGGGGTTGTGGTTGTTTTGTAGTGCCCCCCCCAACCCCCCCCCCCGGGGGGGGGCCCGCCCGGGGGTTTGTGGCACGCCGCCCCGCCCCACTCCCCACTCCGATCAGTGCGGCGCCGGTACGGGGTTGTCCGGGCTGTCCACCCACACCGTCTGCCCGTCGGACGTGACGGTGAGCCCGAACCGGTCGAAGCCGGGGCGTCCCTGGCGGCGCCACCAGCGCCGGGCCGTCTCCACCTCGCCCCAGAGGCTGCGGGGGCCGGACTGCACCACCTCGTAGGCGGTCCGGTCGGGTTCCCAGTCGGCGGTGGCCCAGGACGTGACGGCCGTGTCGTGGAGCCACAGCGTGTACGTGCCGTCGGCGTACCGCTCGGTCAGCGGGAACGCGTCGGACACCTGCACGCCGATGGCGAATATGGCCAGCCACCCGCTGATCTCGTCCGGAGAGAGGGACGCCGACGACTTCGTCCCGTCGGCCGGCCACGGCCCGGACAGGTACTCCAGGCTGCCGGGCCGTGCGGTCCGCTGCTGGCGGAGCCGCATGAAGGCGGACGACCCGACGAACCGGCCGCTCGCAGTGCTGTCGTCGCCGACCGTGAGCCGGGCGACGGCCTCCCCGCCGTACTCGGGCGCCCACGGGGCGATGATCACGGCGCCGGGCCGGGACTGCTCGATCCAGGCGTACGGAATCCGGCGGACCGAACAGGTGGCGATCACCCGGTCGAACGGCGGGCCGTCGGCGAACCCCTTCGACCCGTCGCCCACCACGAGCCGGGGCTCGTACCCGGCGCGTGTGAGCCGGAACCGCGCGGCGGCCGCGCTGTCCCCGTCCACCTCGACCGAGACGACGTTCTCGGCCCCGACACGGTGGGAGAGCAGAGCGGCGTTCCACCCCGTGCCGGTGCCGATCTCCAGCACCCGGTCGCCGTCCGCCACGTCCAGGGCGGCGAGCATGGAGAACACCATCCCTGATCTTGCGTGGGTATCCCCGGCTTCAGCCGGGGAGGGAAACGCATCCTTGGAGCGGAGGCGCGGAGCGCCGGAGTGACCGTGCACAGTGTCAGTGGCGTGTGGCATGTTGATGACGGAAACCGAAAGGGGGTGGGCCGGGTGATCCGTGCGTACAAGTTCCTCATGCGGCCCACTGTGGGCCAGGCGCAGGCGCTTGCGGAGATGCTGCGGGATCACTGTTCGCTGTACAACGGGGCGTTGCAGGAGCGCCGCGACGCCTACCGGCACGTCTCGAAGACGACCGTCAGGTACGGCGAGCAGTCGGCGCAGCTCAAGGAGATCCGGGCATTCGACCCCGAGCGTCAAGGCCGCTGGTCGTTCAGCTCCCAGCAGGCGACGCTCCGGCGGTTGGACAAGGCGTTCACGGCGTTCTTCCGCCGGGTCAAGGCTGGTGAGAGGCCTGCTCACCTTGATGTCGCTGCCGTCCGTCTCCATCGGGATCATCCCGGCCGGCGGCCAGCGTGCCATCTGGCCCCTTGAAGCCTTCTACCTGTTCGACGATCAGCGGGTGGCGGTGGAGACCCTGACGGCGAAGGTCAACGTGCTCCAGCCCAGAGAGATCGCAGACTACATCCGGGCCTTCATGGGCCTGTCCGACATGGCCGTGTACGGGGCGAAGGCCAGGGCGCTGATTGCCGCCGCCGTTGCCTCTTTGGAGTGATGAACCGCAATAAGGCGCAAGTTCGTTGAGCACGCCGTACCGGGGTTCCTACGGTCTGTCACGCACCCCCGCCGCCGACCGGCGCTCTCTCACCACCCCACCCACCGCACCACCCCGACCCGAGGGAGGCGCACCATGACCGTATCGACGTTGAGGTCCCCGAACACGGTGCTCGCCAAAGCCGTTGAGGACGCCGTGGACGTCCTGCGGCCCCGCATCGTGGACTCCGACATCGAGAGCATCGGCTTCTCCGTGGGTACGCAGATCAATGGGCACCCGCACCTCGGAACCCACCTCGTCCAGAGCCTCGCCTTCCTGCTGGCGGAGCGGGCCCGCGACGAGTTCGGCCTCGACACCGGCGTGGACTTCTGCGCGCTCGACAACTCCCCGGCGGAGACCATCAGGGCCGACGGTCGGCGCTACCAGCGGGCCTATGTCCACGCCCTGAGCGCCGACGAGATCTCGTCGCTCGTCGCCCGGCACTACCTGCCGCTGTTCGACGCCTGCCGGGCCCGGACGAACGTGCCGTACATGGTCAGCACCTACACCCACCAGCAGGACACCCCGGCTTTCCGGGCCGAGTTCCTGCGCACGCTGGAACTCCTGGACGCGATCGGCACCTGGCTGTCGCCGAACAGTGGAAGCGCGCACATCCGGCTGCCCTGCCCGGCGTGCGGCTGGGCCGAGAAGTACGCCGACCGGACGCGGCTGCTGGAGCTGGACGAGGCCGGCGGCCTGTTCGAGGCGCACTGCTTCGAACACGGCCGCTACGAGGCCGACATCACGCCGCTGGGCGGCGGCTACCTCGACCTCGCCACGCTCTACCGGAACGTCGTCAAGGAACGTTCCTACCGGCCCGACGACCGCACGCTCCACGTCATGGTCAAGGGCGGCGACTGGGCCTTCGGGTGCCAGCTCGTCGACGGCGCGCACGCCGCCCTCGGCCTGCCGGTCGGCCCCCCTGCCAGTCCGGATCTTCACCCCCCAGATCCTCGGCAGCGACGGAGGCAAGCTCTCGAAGAGCCTACTGCGCGAAGCCGCCGACGCCGGGCTCGCCCGGGACGACACCACCCCCGCGTGGCTGCTCGACCCCTCGGCCTGGCCCGGCACCCAGGAGGACTACGTCGAAGCGCGGCGGTGGCAACAGCGGTCCGTGAGCAGCACACCTCAAGTCAGCAGATGTCCGCATGAGTGTGGGGGCTCAGCAGATCCTCTGGGACGTGGCCACCGGATCGCAGGTACGGACGGCGCCCGACCCCAGCGGCGGGTGGGCCGTGACGTGGGGGAGTGGGCCCTCCGTTCACCGACCGCGCGGGATCGTCAGTAGGCGGCGTTGGCACGGTCGTTGAACCAATCCGGCAGGTTTGGCCACCATTCGCCCGCGCCCGCGGTGAAGGTCAGGCCGTCGCCCTCCAGGTGCACGACCTGTCCGGAGTGCACGGCCCAGCTTCTGAGCGAGGAGACCTTGTGGTTGACCAAGCGGGGGAAGACCGTCCAGACCCCGATCTGGAACTCCCAGCAGTCGCCCGCGTAGTTGTAGTCGGTGAACACCTGCCCGTACCCCGCCTGCCCGTAGTGGGTGCAGTTGCCCGCCGCGTGGGCGCTGGGCGCGGCGGCGACCAGCGCCGCCGCGGTCGTGACGGCGGCGACGATCCCGGCCTTGAGGCGGGGCTTCCTGAACGTCGGGGGCATCTCGGTCCTCTCTCGTGGCGTGGTGTCTGCCGCACATGATGGTGATCCACAATCGGGCCCCCGACCAGTAGGGGGTCGGCCAAGGTGAGCCCAGAGCCGATCTTCGGATCGTGGCAGGTCTGTTGCATACGAAGTGGCGTAGCTCACGGCCGTCCGGCGGCGGGCGTGATCGACTCGCTCGATGCGCCTGCCCTCCACGCTCCGCCGTCCGCTGACGGGCCGTCACGCCGCCGCGCCCGCCATGGCCGCCGCGCTCCTGCTCGCGGGCTGCGGCACCGCGACGACCACGGCCTCCGGCGGCGGCCCGGAAGCCTCCGGCACCCCCGGGTCGTGCGGCACCCCGCCGCCGACCGCGCCCGGCGGCGCGCCGCAGTCGACCAAGCTCGCCCAGGGAGGGGTGCGGATCACTGCCGCCGGCCCCGGCTGCGCCGAGTACGAGGTGACCAACGCGAACAGCGAACCGTACGACGTCACCGTGGTGTTCGGCCTCCGCTCGCCGGAGGGGGCCGCGCTGGACAACCTCACCCGGACCGTCACCGGGCTCGCCCCCGGCGCCACCGAGAAGGGCAGGATCGACCTGAGCACGCCCGGCCCGGCCGACACCCGCACGTCGAAGTCGAAGCCGGAGCTCCTCAAGGTCCGCAGCGTGCCCACCGCCGAGGCGCCCAACGCCGGCGGCCCCTGCCCGCCCTCCGGCCTGCGGCTGTACGCCGACGAGGGCAGCGCCGCCATGGGCCTGCGCGCGGTCGGCCTGCACCTGCGCAACTGCGGCACCGCCATCGTCACCCTCGACGGCTACCCGCAGGTGCAGCCGCTCGACCTCGACCACCGGCCCCTCGACGGCGTGCGCATCCTGCGCGGCGGCGCCGAGATCGCCACCGGCACCGGCGCCGACGATCCGCCGCAGAAGATCGCCCTGCGCCCGGGGGAGGGCGCCCGCGCCACCCTGGTGTGGCGCAACACCACCGAGGCCGGAGACCCGCTGAACGCCCCGTACGTGCGGGTGCGCGCCACCGCCGACGCGGCCCCCGTCATGGTCACCCCGGAACTCGACCTCGGCACCACGGGGCGCCTCGGCGCCGGCGCCTGGACCAGGGAGGCCGCGAACGACAAGCCGTCACCGCCCCCGACACCGTGACCGTACTTTGACCGAACCGTCGTCAAGCGCCGCAACCAAGATCACTACCATACGTCGGTATGCCCCACACCGATCCTGACCAGCGGCCCGACGACGACTCCCGCTGGAACGTCACCCTGGACGAGGACTTCGTCCGCGCGGCCGGCATCAAGGAGGAGAACCTCCACCGACCCGCCGGCACCCCGCCCGGCCCCAAGCGGGTCTGGCCGCGCAACCTCGCGCTCGCCCTCACCGCCGCCGCACTGACCGCGGGCGCCTTCACCCTGCTGCGCCCCTCCGGCGACGAGGGCGGGGCCCCGGCTGCTGCGGCCCCGTCCGCTTCGGCTTCCGTCACCGCTTCCGCTTCCGCTTCCGCCACCGGGTCCCGGGCCTCCGCCGCCCCGGACGGTTCCCTGCTGCCGCTCGACCAGCTGTTCCCCGCCCAGGTGACGGCGGCCGGCGGGGAGGTCTACACGAGGGTCGGATCGAAGGTCATGCCGTCCTGCGTCGAACCGGACTCGGTCGGCCCGCGGCTGATCGGGCTGATCCGCGCGTCGAAGGGCTGCCTGGGCGAGCAGATCGCCCTGTACACGGACAGCGCCAAGAACCAGTACAACCTCGCCGTCTTCACCATGGCGGACCCCGTGGACACCGTTCACCTGGTGACCACGCTGAGCATGGCCTTCGATGACTACCAGGTCGGCGCCCAGGCCCCGCCGCCCTCCGCGGGCCTGGTCACCCTGCCGGCGGACAGTGGCATGGTGCAGATGTTCTCCGGCGCCGGCCGGGCCATGGTCGCGGGCCTCGGCCAGTGGTCCGACGGCCGTGCCACCGACTACCAGACCCTCGTCGACCAGCACCTGAGCCCGCTGCAGAAGGCGATCGGCCAGGCCGTCTTCGCCCACGAGTCCGCCCGCTGACAGGCCGCGCCGGGATCCGCTTCACCGGCGCGTCGGAACCCGACGGCCCGGCACGCTCCCCCGTGGCGTGCCGGGCCGTCGGCATGGAAGCGGAACTCAGGGTTCCGCTGCGCGGTGTTCCTTGAGGAGGATGCCAGGGTGTCACCCCCGCCGTGTTGGCACTGAGTGGACAGTTCTTGGCAGTACGTCCACTGATCCGCCTTTCCCGCCCGCTCGTGCGCATCAGGTGCTCGCGATGCGGGGTTTTCGCGTCCGCCCCTGTCCGTACGGTCAGGCCCCGGCCAGGGCCCGGCGGCGGTGTTCGCGGGGGGAGAGGCCGTACGCGGCCTTGAAGGCGCGGCTGAACTCGGCGGCGCGGGGCAGGCCGCAGCGGGTGGCGACGGCGTGGACGGGCAGGTCGCGCAGCGCGGGGTCGGCCAGGTCGCGGCCGGCCCGCTCCAGCCGGCGGCGGCGGATGAAGGCGGCGACGGTCTCGCCGTCGGACTGCCGGGTGAACAGGCGGTGCAGGTAGCTGACGGAGATGTGGTGGGCGGCGGCGATCGCGGCGGGCGTCAGGTCGGGGTCGTGCAGGTTGCGTCCGATGAAGGCCCGGACGTTCTCGACCAGGGCCCGCTGCCGGGTGTCGTCGGGCACGGCGGCCTCGGCGTCCAGTTCCCGGGCGAGCCAGGCGGCCACCAGGTCGACCACGACGCCGCCCAGGCGGGGGGTCTCGACGGGGCCCAGGACGGCGGCCTGCCGGTCGAGGTTGAGGAGGAAGTCCGAGAGCAGCGCGCAGGTGCCCTCCCGGGAGGAGAAGCCGCGGCCCAGCAGGTCCTCCAGCCGGTGCGGCGGCAGCGGCAGCAGGGCGGTGGGGAAGTCGACACCGACGGCTTCGATCCGCAGGTCCCCGGGGGACCGGGCGGCGCGGGAACCGAAGGCCCGCAGGTCGAACGGGTGGGAGCTGTCGAGCATGTGCAGGTTGCCGGGCCCGAAGGTCTCGGTGCGCCCGGCGTCGCGGGTCAGGGTGAAACCGCCGTCGAGCAGCAGGGTGAGGTGGAACACCTCCGGGTCCGAGCGCCGCACCCGGCGTGCGGTGCGATGGAAGCGGGTCGGCAGGAAGGAGCTCCGCAGGAGGGTCACCGGGCCCAGTTCCAGGCGCCGCATCTCCGCCCGGAAGTCGTCGCAGTGGACGCTGGTCACCTCGCTGTCCCGGGTGCGGCTGACCAACTCCCGCCAGCAGTCGAACCGTTCCTTCACGGGTACGCCCTCGCTGTGGAACACGCTCTCCGTGCTCGTGGCCACTGTCCGCCCTTCCCTGCCGGGTTCCGTCCCCTCCCTGCCCGGTCGGGCTCCCCTTCCCCACCAGGTGTCACCGACTCCTTGCAGCCGGTGACACCAAACTACAAGGTCAGGCCCGGTGACCTGCGCCCGGGCCCGGGTACGGCCGCCGGCTGCGGGAGCCCCGGTGAACCGGCCGCCGCGCACCGCCCGTTGGCATGAGCGCGGGGGCCGAGCTGCCCCTGCCTCCACCGGCACGACGGCCGTGCGGGCCCCCAAGGCCCCGTGCGGCCGTCAGCGACACCGTGCCGCGGCCGGCCGGGAACCGCGCCGCAGCAGAAAGAGGGGAACGATGAGGAACACCGGAACGACCAAGCGCGCCCTCGGCTTCGCCGGCGCCGCACTGGCACTGGCCTCGCTCACCGGGCTGACGACCGCCACCAGCGCCTCCGCCGACGTCAACAGCGAGTGGAACTGCTCGCGCAACCCGAGCGGCTGGGACCACATGAACTGGGGCAGCTGCCTGCTGCCCGGCGACTCGCTCGTCTCCGCCAACGGCGCCTACCGGCTGACCTACCAGACCGACGGCAACCTCGTGGAGTACGACCGCTACGGCACCGCGCTGTGGAACACCGCCACCGTCGGCGGCGGCGCGGGCAAGGCGATCATGCAGTACGACGGCAACTTCGTCGTCTACGACACCTTCAAGAGGGCCAAGTGGGCCACCGGCACCGCCCTCGGCTGCAACCCCAGCGCCAACTGGGTGCGCATGCAGAACGACGCCAACATCGTCGTGTACCGCCCGCACGACAACAGCAGCACCTGGACGCCGGTCTGGGCCTCGCAGTCCGGCCGCGTCGGCACCTGCTGACGGGCCGTCGAGACCCGTCGGCACCGGCGATCGCCGGTGCCGACGTCAGCTGCCCTCGCGCCCCGGCCGGTCGGCGTCCGGGGCGCGAGGGCGAGGGCGAAGCTGAACCGGTCGCCGCGGTAGAGGGTGCGCACCTGCTCCAGCGGGCGCCCTGCGGCGTCCAGGCTTCGAACCGACCTCGCAGGTCTGCTCGAACTGCGGCGTCAAGGACGGCCTCAAGGCCCTCGGCGTGCGCGTCTGGACGTGCGGGGCGTGCGGGACGGTCCTCGATCGGGACATCAACGCGGCGGTCAACGTCGCCAAGGCCGCTGGACTGGCGGCGTCAGCCTGTGGAGCGCAGGTAAGACCGGAACGTGTTCCGGCACAGCGCGGTGAAGCAGGAACCCACCCGGAGCCCCGCCTGACAACGGCGGGTCAGACGGGAATCGCTCTCTGTTAGGAGGGCGAGGATGTCAACGCAGCGACCTCAACACCGTCGAGAACCTCCCCGTCACCGTCCCCGCCGTCCCCGCCGTCCCCGCCGCCCTCCCGGCCTCGTCGACTTCGACGAGGCCGAGCGGCACCACAGCCACGCCATCCTCCAGTCCCCGTTCCCGGTCATCGGCTACGTCTCCACCCCGCGCGTCCACGCCGTCCCCGGCCACGCCCGCCGCGACGCCCGCCTGGGCGGCACCGGCACCCCCACCACGGCCCGGCTGGTCTGACGTCCCCGCACGGCTTTGTCAGTGCCAGCCGCCATGATTCCCGCATGATCGACACCGCCGCTCCGCTGTCCTCCCCGTCCGCGTACGCCGACGCCGTCGCCACCGCCGTCCAGGCCGCCGCCGCGTACTACGCCGACGGCTCCACCCCGCTCGGGGACGACGAGTACGACGCCCTGCTGCGGGCCATCGCCGCCTACGAGAGCGCCCACCCCGGCCAGGCGCTGCCCGACTCGCCGACCGGAAAGGTGGCCGGCGGTGCCGTGACCGGCGACGTCCCGCACAGCGTGCCGATGCTCTCGCTGGACAACGTGTTCTCCGCCGAGGAACTGGAGTCCTGGGCCGCCGGGCTGGAACGGCGCCTGGGCCGGCCCGTCGCCGCCTGGTGCGTGGAGCCCAAGCTCGACGGCCTCGCCATCGCCGCCCGCTACCGCGCCGGGCGCCTGCAGCAGGTGATCACCCGCGGTGACGGCCTCGCCGGCGAGGACATCACCCACGCCGCCGACGCCATCCTCGGCCTGCCCGCCGAACTGACCGAGCCCGCCGACATCGAACTGCGCGGCGAAGTCCTGCTCACCCAGGACCAGTTCGAGCACGCCAACCGGGTGCGCGCCGACCACGGCGCCACCCCCTTCGCCAACCCGCGCAACGGCGCCGCCGGCACCCTGCGGGCCAAGGACCGCCCCTACCGGATCGAGCTGACCTTCTTCGCCTACGACGCCATCGGCCCCGAGGACCCCGCCCACAGCACCCTCCTGGAACACCTCGCCGCCCTCGGCGCCAACACCGCCGCCACCACCGCCGCCCGCCCGCAGCACTGCGCGGGCACCGCGGAGGTCCAGCAGCGCATCGAGGAGATCGCCGCGCTGCGCGCCGAGCTGCCGTTCGGGATCGACGGCGTGGTGGTCAAGGCCGACCTGGCCGCCGACCGGGCCGAGGCCGGCTCCGGCTCGCGCGCGCCGCGCTGGGCGGTGGCCCGCAAACTGGCCGCCCAGCACAAGGTCACCCGGCTGCTCGGGGTCGAGTGGAACGTCGGCCGCACCGGGATCATCGCGCCGCGCGCGGTGCTGGAACCGGTGGTGATCGACGGCGTCACCGTCACCTTCGCGACCCTGCACAACCCCGCCGACATCGAACGGCGCGGGCTGATGATCGGCGACCAGGTCTTCGTCTACCGGGCCGGCGACGTGATCCCCCGGGTGGAGGCCCCGGTGCTCGACGCCCGCACCGGGGCCGAGCAGCCGATCGCCTTCCCCGAGGCGTGCCCGCGCTGCGGCGACGCCATCGACACCACCGAACAGCGCTGGCGCTGCATACGCGGCCGCAACTGCCAGGCCGTCGCCTCCGTCCTCTACGCGGCCGGCCGCGACCAGCTCGACATCGAGGGCCTCGGCGGCACCCGCGCCGTCCAGCTCGTCGAAGCCGGCCTGGTCGCCGACCTGGCCGACCTGTTCACCCTCACCCGCGAGCAACTGCTCACCCTGGAGCGGATGGGGGAGACCAGCGCCGACAACCTGCTCGCCGCGATCGCCGCCGCCCGCACCCAGCCGCTCAACCGGGTCTTCTGCGCCCTCGGCATCCGGGGCACCGGACGGACCATGTCCCGCCGGATCGCCGCGCACTTCGGCAGCATGGCGGCGATCCGGGCCGCCGACGCCGAGACCCTGGCCGGCGTCGACGGCATCGGCACCGAGAAGGCCCGCGTCGTCGCCGCCGAACTCGCCGACCTCGCCCCGCTGCTGGACCGCCTCGCCGCCCTCGGCGTGGGCACCGCCGTCACGGCCCCGGCCGCCACCGCCACGGCGGCGGGGGAGAGCGGCATCGGCGACACCGGCGGGGACGGCGGCCCGCTCGCCGGCGAGGCCGTCGTCGTCACCGGCAGCATGACCGGCGCCCTCGCCGACCTCTCCCGCAACCAGATGAACGAACTGATCGAACGCGCCGGAGGCAAGGCCTCCTCCTCGGTCTCCAAGCGCACCACCCTGCTGGTCGCGGGCGAGAAGGCCGGCTCCAAGCGCGCCAAGGCCGAGGAACTCGGCATCCGCATCCTCACCCCCGAGGAGTTCGCCGCCCTGGTGGCCTCCCACCTGCCGGCCTGACGCCCCGGCCGGTGTCCGACCGTGTCCACCGTGAACCGCCTCGTCTGACGGTCCCCGCCCCACCCGAGGGTCCGGCCCGGCGGGCCGGACCCTCGGGCTCACTCGGCGGCGCTGGCGGACTCGGCGGACTCGGCGGACTCCACGAGCCGGAACACCCCGACCTCCCAGCCGAACCCGACCACCAGGTCCGCCGCGGCCGTGGCCAGCGCGCCGACCGGCAGCGGCAGCACCAGGTCGGGGCCGACCGGGGCGAGGGTGGCCAGGTCCCAGGTCCGTACGGTGCCGTCGTCGCCGCCGGTGACGAGGACCGGGCGCCCCGCGACCCGGGCGGTGGTCAGCACGGCGGTGTCGTCGCCGGATGCGCGCAGGGGCGGGCCGACCAGGGCGCGGGTGGCCAGGTCCCAGACGTGCACCAGGCCGTCGTCGCTGCCCGCCGCCACGACCGGGCGGCCGTCGACCACCGCGGTGGCCAGCGCCTCGACGACCGGCCCGTCGTCCGACTCGTCGTCCTCGTCGTCCTCTTCCTCGTCGTCCCAGTCCTCCTCGTCGTCCGCCCCGTCCGCGTCCGACGCCTCGCCCCAGTCCTCCTCGTCGTCCCCGCCGCGCGGCGAGGCACCCGGGAGGTCGATCGGCTCGCCGAGCGCGGCGCCGGTGGCGAGTTCCCACACCCGCAGCGTCACCTCGTCCGCGGTGACGGCGACCGGCCGGCCGTCCAGCACCGTCGTGGCCACCGCGGTCACATCGGACCCGTGCCCGGCCAGCGGCCCGTGGAGGACCTCCCCGGTGGCGAGGTCCCAGACCCGGACGAGCCCGTCGGTGCTCCCGGTGACGGCGACCGGCCGGCCGTCCAGCACCGTCGTCGCCACGGCGCCCACCTCGCCGTCGTGGACCAGCGGCGAACCCACCGGCTCTCCGGTGGCCGGATCCCACAGCCGGACCGCCTTGTCGTACGGCTCGACGGTGACCACCACGGGCCGGCCCTCGACCACCGCTGTCGCCATCGCCTTCACGGGCTCCCCGGGTTCGGCGAAGGGCGTGTCCACCTCGGCGCCGGTGGCCAGGTCCCACAGGCGCACCGAGCCGTCCTCGGCGGTGCTGACCACCACCGCCCTGCCGTCGAGCTCGACCGTCGCCGCGGCGGTCACCTCGTCGCCGTGCCCGGGCCGCGGGTTGCCCACGGAGCCGCCGCCGACGGACGGGTCCCAGCGGTGCACCCGACCGTCGTCGGTGCCGACGAGCACCACCGGCCGCCCGTCCGGCGCCACGGTCGAGGCCAGTGCCCGGGTCCCGCCGCGGGGACCGGCGAAGGCCTGGGCGAACTGCCGCCCGCCGACCGGGTCCCACAGCCGCACCATGCCGGAGTCGTCGCTGACGGCGACCGCCGCCCCGGCCCCGGTGGCCACCGCCGCCACCTCCTGCGGCCACTCGCGCGCGGCGACGAGGCGCTCGCCCACCGGGCGGGCCGTCGCCAGGTCCCACAGGGTGGTCGTTCCGTCCCAGGCGCCGACGGCCACGGCCGGGTGGCCGCCGACGTCCACCACGGCCAGCGCCTGCACCGCGCCGCCCCCGGTCTTCAGCGGCGCCAGCAGCTGACGCCCCTTCGCGAGGTCCCACACCCGTACGGTCCCCTGGAAGTCGCCGGTCACCGCCACGGGCCGGCGCAGCACCACCGTCGTGACCAGCGCCGTCAGCCGGCCCGTCCGGTGGTCGGCGGGGGCGGCTGGGTCGCGCATCGGCTTGCCGACCGGCTGGCCGGTGGCCAGGTCCCAGATCCGCACGCTGAGGTCATCGCCACAGGTGACGGCCACCGGACGGCCGCGCACCACCGCCGTGTCCACGGCGGTCACCCAGTTGAAGTGCCCGACCAGCGGCGAGTACAGCAGCCGGCGCGTCGTCAGGTCCCAGACCCGTACGGCCTCGTCGGTCCCGGCCGACACCGCCACCGCCCGGCCGGCC
Source organism: Kitasatospora sp. NPDC101235 (assembly GCF_044767505.1). Taxonomy (NCBI): domain Bacteria; kingdom Bacillati; phylum Actinomycetota; class Actinomycetes; order Kitasatosporales; family Streptomycetaceae; genus Kitasatospora; species Kitasatospora sp. NPDC101235. Next base: position 22,974 of record NZ_JBIWNZ010000026.1, on the reverse strand, counting down.
AGCTCGGCCGCGGCCACGGCGCGCACCGGACCGACGTGGTCGGCCATCGGCTCGCCGACCGCCTCGCCGGTGGCCAGGTCCCACAGGCGCACGGTGCCGTCGTCCCCGCCGGTGACCACGACCTCGCGGCCGCCCACCGGCACCGGGACCGCGGCGAGCGCCGCCACCCCCTTCTCGTGGCCGGCCACGCTCCAGCGGCAGCCGCCCAGTTGGGCGCCGCTGGCCCACTCGGCGCGCCGGCGCGGGAAGCGCTCGTCCGCCACCGGGATGGCCTCGATCCGCGCGGCCAGCTTGCCGTCCCCGTACCGGAGGGCGTCGAGCGCCAGCAGTTGGCGGCGCACCGCGGGGCCGGCCTCCCGGTGGCGGTGGGACGAGGCCTCGTACACCGCGGCGCCCACCCGCCCGAACCCCCAGGCCTCGGGGAGCAGGGTCAGTACGGTCGCCGGATCGGCGTTCACCAGGAACGCGCCGTCGGCGAACGGGATGGAGCCCAGGTAGACCGCGACGGAGCGGCGCAGTTCGAGGTCCGGGCCCTGGGCCGCGCGCAGCCACAGTGCCACGGCCTCCTCGACATCGCCGTCCTCGCTGACCATCACCCCGAGCCGCTCCTCGGCGAGCTGGCGGTAGGGCGCGATCTCCGTGGTGACCGCGCCGCGCAGCAGCCGGTGGGCCTCGGCCCGGTCGCCGCGGAAGCGCGCCTGGTCGGCCGCGTCGATCGCCGCCGCGACCTCGACCAGGTCCTCGGCCAGCCGCGGGGGCAGGGAGGAGAGGTCCACCAGCTCCCCGGGGCGCGTCCACGCCCTGGGGTCCTCGTCGACGGGCCGCACGGGCGCGTCCTGCCCGGCGCGCGCACGGCGGCCGCCGAGCAACCGGCCTATCCAGCCGCGGTGTTCCTTCGAGTCGGTCATCACTCTCCCCACTCCCGTACCGAATCCGGTCCACCCTACCGACCCGTCCCCGACCCGCCCACGGGCCTTACCGCGGGTTGCCGTTGGTGGCGAGGCGGGCGCTCATCTCCGCGTGGGCGCGCTCGGAGTGGGTGTTGGCCGAGTCGTGGACGAGGCGCAGGTAGTCGTAGAGGATCCGCACGCACTCGTCCCGGGTGGCGCAGGGCGCGTCGGGGGCCAGGTCGAGGCCCTGGGCGATCTCCGTCAGCCTCCCGTCGGCCGCCGCGTACACGGGGTGCCAGACCAGCCGCACCGCGGGGTCGAGCGCCATGACCACGCGCAGCTGCGGCACCTCCTGCGCGATGAGGACGCTGTCGGGGTCGTACGCCCGCAGGAAGATGTGGACGGGGCCGCGGGCGCGGCTCACGAAGGCCTTGGACAGGACGTTCCACATCGGTGTCTTGAGCTTCCAGTCCGGGGTCAGCGTCAGCTTGTCGACCACGCCGCCGAAGGCGGTGGACTCCAGCGGGGTGTGGCCCTTGGCGAGGGCGTAGTCGCTGACCTCCCGGCCGCCCGACCACAGGGCCAGCGTCGGCGTGTCGATCTCCAGGTAGTCGCCGACGACCTTCACCAGCTCCTGGTACCAGCTGTTCGATGCGCGGTGGTCGCGCTGTTCCTGGCGTTCGGTGAACCGTGCCGTGGCCTCGTCGTTGAGCTGTCCCTGCTCGGCGATGCCGCCGAGGACGAGCTGCCAGGCGATCTCCGTGACGTCCTCGGAGAAGCCCGCCCGGGCCATGTCGTCGCGGAACGTGCCCCACTCGCCGTGCGCGGTGGGGTCGGCGGCGTCGCGCCGCGCCTGCTCCCTGGCCCCGGGAGCCTCCTGGCGCTGAAGCCGGCGCGTCACGGCCGCGTTGCCCACCGTCCGCTGGAGGGCGGCGAGTTCGGCGGGGAGCGGCGCCCTCCCGGGGGAGGACGCCGGGGCCGCGCCCCGGCTGCGCCTGCTCGGCGCGGCCTCGGGTACCGGCGGCATCGAGTGTGTCAAGGTCTTTCGCACGTTCCCCGGCCCTTCCACGTGGCTGCCCGGCCCGAGGCCCCGAGACTAGGGCCTCGGCGCAGCTCCCGCGAGGGCCGGAAGGGCAGCGCGGGGGCATCGTCCGAGGACGGCGCGGCCGCCCCCGGAACGGCCGCCCCCGGAATGGTCGGCCCGGGACGTAGGACCAAAAGCCGATGGCCCCCCGGCCCGCGCCCGGATGGAATGGCCGGATGGATCACGCGCCACGCCCCGAGCAGCCCTACCCCGGACTCACCGCCGCCCAGCGGACCGCCTACCTCGACCGCATCGCCCTCCCCGACCCCGGCGCGCCCTCCCCGGAGGCCCTCGCCCGGCTCCAGCTCGCGCACCTGCGCGCCGTCCCGTTCGAGAACCTGAGCATCCACCTCGGCGAACGCGTCGACCTCGACCCAGGCGCCCTGCTGGCGAAGGTCGTGACCCGCCGCCGAGGCGGATTCTGCTACGAACTCAACGGCGCCTTCGCCGAGTTGCTCACCTCACTCGGCTACCGGGTGAGCCTGCTGGCCGCCCGCGTCCACGACGGCCAGCGACTCGGCCCGCCGTTCGACCACCTCGCGCTGCGGGTGGACCTCGACGAGCCGTGGGTGGTCGACGTCGGCTTCGGCCGCTTCAGCCGCAGCCCGCTGCGCCTGGACGAGCGAGGCGAGCAGGCCGACACCGAGGGCGCGTTCACCCTCGTCCCGGTCGGCGAGCACGGCGACCTGGACGTCCTGATGGACGGCGCACCGCAGTACCGCCTGGGCCTGCGCCCGTACCGGCTCGCCGACTTCGCCCCGACCTGCTGGTGGCAGGCCACCTCGCCGGACTCCCACTTCACCCGCTCGACGGCCTGCTCGGTGCTCACCGAGGACGGCGGCCGGGTGACCATCAGCGGCAACCGCCTGATCACCACCACCCCGGCCGGCGAGCGCACCGAGCGGACCCTCACCGACGACGAGGCCCTCGCCGCCTACCGCACCCGCTTCGGTATCGCGCTGGACCGCCTCCCGGCCCTCCCGGGCTGAGGAGTTCGCCGGAACCTTGGCCACAGAGAGGCGAGCCCCGGCGTACCGGGTCGTCAAACTGCCCCGAGCGCCGCGGCTACGGCCTCTCGCACCGCTCCTTCGGCAGGGGCGGGCCTGCCCGTGGCAGCGGCCATTTCCGCAAGCGAGGTCATTGCCACCTCGGGCAGCCCGTAGGCCGTGAACGCCGAGAACGCCGCCAGGTCCGGTGCGAGGTTCAGGGCGAAAAGGACAGCGGCAGAAGGATGACTCAGGAGGCGAACGGCTCGATCTCCCCCGCGAAGACGATGATCTGGTCGATGAGGCTCCGTCGCAGATGGACGACATCCGTTCCCGTCAGGCGGGGGCCTCCATCAGGCGTGGTGAAGACCCACTGGTACCGGGCCCATTCGTCAGGCATGTCCACCGCTGAGCAGCGCACCATCGTGCCGGTCCCCGCCGGGTGGCGTCGGATGTCCAGCACGAACCGCTCGACCGCCCCGATTCCTTCGCTGCGACCCAACGGCCCCCAGAAGACCACGTCCGAGGTCAGGGCCTGCGGGAGCAGGGCAGTCACATAGCTGTCGTCCGAGGCGTTGAACGCGGAGATGAACGTGTCGATCGCGGAGCGTGCGGTCTCTTCCTTCATGCCCCAGTAATACCAGCCGTTTCGCGTGCGCTCGTCCCACGCGCCGCCTTCCGATCACGGTGAACCTTCCCGGTCACAGCACTAGCGGCCGCCGTCGCGCAGCAGGAGCAGGTCGCGGCCGTGGGCGAGGGCGCCGTCGACCCACTGCGGCAGACGGTCGTCCAGCAGCCAGAGGGCCTCCTCCAGGTCGTCCTCGTTCCAGCCGCCCTCGTCGCCCGTGTCGTCCTCGCCCCGGCCGATCTCCTCCAGGCCGGCCGGCGGCAGCGGCAACAACGCCACCGCCGAGTTCTCCGCCTGGGGCCGGTAGCCACCGCACCACGGGAGCACCCCACCGTGGTGACCACCCGCTACCTGCCCCGAACGGCAGGTAGCGCCCGGCCGGTCCGATCTCCGTCGGACCGGCCGGGCCCGTCCCGGCCGCCACCCGGCCCGGTCCGGAACGCCGCCTCTGCCGGCGGCGAATCTGCGGCGGGCAGAGAAACCGCATCCGGGGGCCGCCCCGGGCCAAGAGTGGAGTCGACGGCACACCGCCCCGACGAGGAGAGCAGATGACTCCACTCACCACGCCCCCGCCCCGCGCCGCGGAGGGCGACACGCAGCCCAGCGCCTTCGACGACCACCTCGCGGCACAGCTGCTCGCCCAGCGGATCGTCCTGCTCGGCACGCAGGTCGACGACGTGTCGGCCAACCGGGTGTGCGCGCAGCTGCTCCTGCTGTCGGCGGAGGACCCGCGCACCGACATCAGCCTGTACATCAACAGCCCCGGCGGCTCGGTCACCGCGGGGCTCGCCATCTACGACACCATGCGGCTCATCCCGAACGACGTCTCGACGCTGGCGATGGGTTTCGCCGCCAGCATGGGCCAGTTCCTGCTCACCGTGGGGGCGTCCGGCAAGCGGTTCGCCCTGCCGAACGCGCGGATCATGATGCACCAGCCCTCGGCGGGCATCGGCGGCACCGCCGCGGACATCGAGATCCAGGCGGAGAACCTCCAGTTCACCAAGAAGGCCATCGAGCGGATCACCGCCGAACACACCGGGCAGAGCGAGGAGACCATCGCGCGCGACGGCGACCGGGACCGCTGGTTCACCGCCGAACAGGCCAGGCAGTACGGGATCGTGGACCGGGTGGTGGAGTCGGTCGCCGACATCCGCCCGGCCGCCTCCCGCCGACGGATCGGACTGTGACATGGGCTCGTACACGGTTCCCTACGTCATCGAGCGGACCGCGCAGGGCGAGCGGTCCTACGACGTCTTCAGCCGGCTGCTGAACGAGCGGATCATCTTCCTCGGCACCGAGATCGACGACTCGGTCGCCAACGTGGTCATCGCCCAACTCCTGCACCTGGAGGCGGAGAACCCGGAACGCGAGATCTCGATCTACCTCAACTCGCCCGGCGGATCGTTCACTTCACTGATGGCGATCTACGACACGATGACCTTCGTGCAGGCACCGATCTCCACCTTCTGCGTCGGCCAGGCGGCGTCGACGGCGGCGGTGCTGCTGGCCGGCGGAGACCCCGGGCGACGGTTCGTGCTCCAGCACGCACGGGTGCTGCTCGGCCAGCCGGCCAGCGGCGGCCGACAGGGGACGGTCTCCGACCTCAGCCTCGCGGCCAAGGAGATGGTCCGCATCCGCTCGCAGGTGGAGGAGGTCCTCTCCCGGCACACGCACCACGACGCGGCGACGCTGCGCGCGGACATGGACCGGGACAAGGTGCTCACCGCCGAGGAGGCCGTCGCCTACGGGATCGCCGACGAGGTGCTGAGCCGGCGGCTCGGGTTCGCCTGACCGGCGCGCGGCCGGTACGGCGGCGGGGCGCACCGCCGCCGTACCCGGCCACCGGTCCGGTCCGGTCCGGTCAGGCGGCGAGGCAGAGGCCGTCGTACCGCCCCGTGGGCGACGTGCGTCCCCGGCCCACCAGACCCCGGCCCTGGCCCACCCGCCCCTGGCCCACCCGGCTCGGGGCGTACCGGGCCAGCTCGTCCTGGGCGAGCGAGAGCAGGTCCCCGAGGCCGAGCCCCAGCGCCCGGGCGGCCGCCGCGAGTACCTCGGAGGAGGCCTCCTTGCGCCCGCGCTCCAGCTCCGACAGGTACGGCATCGAGATCCGGGCCGCCTGCGCGACGTCCTTCAGCGTGCGCTCCTGGGCGAGCCGTTCGTGCCGCAGCACATCGCCGACGACGTCGCGCCACAGCGGCTCCCTCCGCGCGGGTGCCTGTGGGCCCCCGTCGGTTGCTGCGGGGTACGGGACGCCCCATCGGATGCGGGCGGCGAGGCCTGCGGACGCAGGGGGATGACGCGGGCTTCGTTCTGCGCATGAGTGCTCACCCCTTCAGCCTAGGGACCAGGGGCCCCGGGGGAAGAGCACGGCGTTCTGCCCTGGGTGAAGCCGCCGGGCGGGCCGCGGCCGCCGCGAACCGGCGGCCAACTCCTTTGCCTCGGGAGCGGGGTGTCCAGCCGGGCGGGGTGAGAGCAGTGTCGGCGAGGATCCGCCCGACCGTCTCGTCCAGGCTGCTGCGCCGGCTGACGACCTGTTCGATGCCGTGGGGGAGGAGGTCGTGGGGCCGGTACCAGCCGGCCGTGTCCTCGGGGGAGAACTCGGCGGCCCGGGGGCGGGTGGCGTGCCGTAGCCGTCCCCGCAACGGGCCCTCCCCACACCGCCGGTGCGCACCGGGAGGCCACCGGACTGTCGGAGGACCGTGGCAGCCATGGGCCCGTGGATACTACGGAGCCATCCCTGCCGCCCCTTCCGCCCGCCGTCGAAGCCGCGTTCAGGCGCGGGCGCCGGGCCGCGGACGACGGGGAGTGGGAGCGTGCCCGCGGCCTGTTCGAGCAAGCGGTCCGCGGCGCGGGGCCGCAGCTGCTGTGGCACGTGGTCGCGGCGTGCGGGGAGACCGACGAGGCCGCGTTCTGGATGCGGCGGGCGGCTGTCTCGGAGAGCGAACCGGGCGGCATCACGGTGGATCCGCAGACGCTGCCCATCGAGAGGACCAGCCCCGGCGCGACGCCCTGCCAGGTCTTCAGGATCGCCGTCAGGTCGGACGACCCGGCTCGTGCGGTCGCGGCGCTCACCGCCGCCGAACCCGGGCTCATGCACGTCTTCGAGGACGGCCGCGAACTCTCACCGGAGGAGGCCGAGGACGTCTGGGAGGAAGCCCTCCCGCCCTACAGCCCCGACTACGCCGCCGTCGACGCCTCGGTCCCCTGCGTGTGGATGGACTGCAAGGGGCTGATCTTCCCGCACCTGGCCCGCACCGCCCTGCGCATCGTGGCGGACGAACTGCGCAAGGCCGGGGTGCGGCAGGCGCACCTGTTCAGTCCGGAGCGTCCGGGCGACTGACGACCGGAGCAGCCTCAGGACCGCGGCGTCGGGGCCGGCGCCGGGCACCTGTATGTTGATCACTCGCCGACCCTGTCGGTGTCCCGTCCCAGGGGGTTGACGCGCGGGTCCGGCCCGCAGTGGTGGCCGTTTCGCGCAGGCCGGGCCACTGCCGCCGGAGAGCCGGAAAGGGACCGCGAGGACCCGGCAGGGACCTCGCCCCAGGGGCCTCATCGTCTCGACGTTCTCGAAGGATCTCGTATGACCGTTCCCGTCCCGCCCGACGGCAGCCCGCAGTCCGCCGAGGAGCCGGCCGGCACCAACCCGTGGGCGCCGCTGGATCCGGGGCAGGGCGAGGCCGCGGTCCCCGCCCCTGCCACCGCCTCCGCAACTGCCCCCGGCCCCGCCCCCGCCGGGGCGCCCGCCCCCGGTGTGCCGTACTGGCCGCCGTATCCGATACCGGCGCCGCAGCCCCGAAACGGCCTGGGCATCGCGGCCATGGTCCTCGGAATCGTCGCTGTCGTCCTCAGCCTGGCCGTCATCCTGTTCTGGCTGTCCTGGCTGCCGGCCCTGCTCGCCGTGGTCTTCGGCGCCATCGGCCTGGGCTACGTGCGCAAGGGCCTGGCGACCAACCGAGCGATGGCCCTGGCGGGCGTGATCCTGGGCGTCACCGGCCTGCTGGTCTCGGTCGGCGCCGGGGTGCTCGTCGTGGCACGGGTGCATGCGGTCAACGAGGAGCGGCGGGCGGAGGCGGACGCCGCGCGCGCCCGCTTCGAGGCCGCGACCAAGGCCGCCGAGGAGCGGGCGGCGAAGGAGAGGGAGCGGATCGAGGCCGAGCGGAAGAGGATCGAGGCCGAGCAGGAGAAGGCGGCCGCGGACGAGAGGGCCCGGCGCCTGCCGTTCGGCCAGTCCTACACGTACGAGGACGGGCTGAAGGTCGCGACGGCCGCGCCGGAGCCGTACTCCCCGCTCCGGACCGTGTTCGAGCCCCCCAAGGACGCCAAGATCATCCAGGTGAGGATCACCGTCGTCAACACCGGATCCCAGGAGCTCTCGCTCTACGGGTCGGGGCTGCCCATCGTCAGGGACGCCAAGGGCAACCTCGTCTTCTCACTGATCGACGGAAGCGAACGGCTGAAGCTCCTCACCGGCTCGCTGGCTCCGGGCCAGGAGGCCACCGGCGTGTACGCGTACGCCCTGCCGAACAGCGCGGCCGACCAGTTCTCCGTCGACTTCACCTACGGCACCGGGCGCCAGCGCAAGAACGTCATCTGGACCGGCTCTCCCAGCTGACCCGGCGCCGCTGCCCGCCGGTACCGGCCCTCCCGCCCGGCCCCGCGACCGGCCGGACGACGAACGTGATCGTGCTCGCCGTTGAACTCCTCTGACTCGGCCTCGAAGTTCGTACACACGTCCCGCGTGATCTCTTCGCAGCGGGTCGGCATGGCGTCGGTGAGGGCCTTGCGTCGGTACTTCGAACAAAACCAAGTGGACGTGCAGGTTGTGGACGACGTGACGACCGGTGCGCGCATCGGGATTTGGATTCCGCGCGGCGACCCGACCTGCACGAACAACGGCGGCACCTGGACGCCCGGCACCACCTACCAGGCGGGCGACGTCGTGACCTACAACGGAGTCAGCTACCGCTGCCTCCAGGGCCACACCGCCCAGGTCGGCTGGGAGCCGCCGGTCGTCCCGGCGCTCTGGCAGCCCGTATGACCGGGGCGCCCTGACATCCGGTGAGCCGCTGCGCCGCGGTCCGTCGAGGGGGACGGACCGCGGCGCAGCCATGGGCGGACAGCCTGCTGCCGAGCCGCTGCCGAACTGCCGGCGGGCCCGCGAACACGGCCGGACCACCCGAGTCGCAGGCGACTCGGCCCCTACGGTGTCGCCGCCGGGCTCACGGCGCCCGACGACCGGCTGCCCGCCGGGGTGGACCGGATGGAGTCGAAGACCTGCTGCACCTGCCGCAGCGTCGGCTCGGACGGCTGCCGCAGGCAGGCCGTCATCTCGACCAGGGCTGCCCGGGTGCTGCGGTCGATGCTGCGCAGGCCGGTCAGTTTGCGGCTGCCGCCGAGCGCTGCGCAGTCCTTGTCGAGCTCCGTGTCCGTGAGCCCGGGCGGGGGCGTGCCGAGCTTGGCGGCCAGCCCCTGGTCGTCCACCACCCGGAAGGCGAGGACGGCGCCGCCGGTGAGCAGCCGTACGGAGAGCGGGCATCGGGCGGGATCCGCCGTGCACGACGGTCCCGCCTCAAGTGGCTGGGTACCGAGGTAGCCGAACCGCTCCTGAGGGTCGGTGGTCCCGACGGCCAGGGTGTGCCAGTTCGCCGGGGGGTCGACGACCATCTCCGGGAACAGCGGGAAGAAGATCGACGTCCCGGTCGGTCTTCCCGACGGCGGCAATGGCGATGACGGCGACGGCGACGACGGCAGCGGCGACGGCTGGGCCGACACCGCCGGGGCCGGGGCGGACACGGAGCCGGCCGGCCCCAGCCCGGCTCCCCGCACGGGTGCGGGCGCGAGCGCGGGCGCGGCGGCCAGCACGGCGGCGGTGAGGCCGGCGGTCAGCCCGGCCGCGAGCCCGGCCACCCGCCGCCGGCGCCTGGCTCGGTCGACGCGGGCGAGGACGCGATCCATCCGGTCGTCCGGCGAGGCCAGGGCCGGGACGGCCTGGTGCAGCAGGATCCGCAGCTCCTCCTCGTCGTGCCCGTCGTCGGTCGGTCCGTGCGGGCCGAACAGGTCAGTTCCACTCACGAGGTCCCCCGTCCAGCAGGAGTTCGCGGGCCGGCAGCCGGCCCCGCAGCGCGGTGAGCGCCCGGTGCGTCTGGCTCTTGACGGTGCCCGTGCTGCAGCGCAGCACTTCGGCGGTCTCCTCGACGCTGAGGTCCTCGAAGAAGCGGAGCACCACCACGGCCCGCTGACGTGGCGGAAGCGACCGCACGGCCTCGGCGACCACCTGGCCGAGCACCACCCCGTCGAACGGGTCGGTGCCCGTCGGCGGCTCCGGCAGCTCGCCGTGCGGCAGCTCCCCGGTCCAGCGCCGCCGCCACCAGGAGATGTGGCAGTTCACCAGGACCTTCCGCAGGTACGCTTCGGGCCGGTTGGGGGCGATGCGCCTCCACTGGGGCCAGACCTTGGCGAGCGCCGTCTGCAGCAGGTCCTCGGCCTGGTGCGGGTCGCCGGTCAGCAGCCAGGCCACCCGCAGGAGCTTCGGCCCGCAGGCGGCGACGAACTCCTCGAAGTCCGGCGGTATCGCGTTCGTCATCCTGCCGTCCCCGCCATGGTGCCCGTGCCGTTCCCGTCTGCCGTGGCGGCCGCTCGGGCCGCTGTCTCGTTCTTCCTCTCACGGCACCTCGACGCGGTGGGGGGCGGTTCGGGTTGCCCGCCGGAGCGGGGATGCGCCGACCGTGCCGCCGGACGCCCGCTTCCGGGCCCGTACCGAGCCTTTGCCCGTCCGTGTCACGGATCTGGACAGCGGTGCGGGAGTCGTCCAGTCTTCACCACCATGACGTCCCCCCAGCACTCTTCCGCTGCCGCGCGCACCGCGCTCTTCGAGGCGGTCACCGCGGTCGGCGACGAGGCCGTCGCCCTGCTCGCCGGCTGCCGCGGCGACACCCGGATTCCCGGCTCCGCGTGGACGGTCGCCGAGGCGGCCGCCCACCTGGCGATGGCCAACGAGCTGATGGCCGCACTGGCCGTCGGCGAGGAACGGCCGTACGGGGACGGCACCCCGGGGTCGCTGGCCGCGGCGAACGCGGCCTCGCTGGCCGAGCGGCCCGAGCGGGACCCGGCCGTGCTCGCGGAGGAGATCGCCCGGCAGACACGGGAGTTCGCGGCGGCGGCCGGCCCGCGCGCGGGCACCGAGCCGGTGCTGACCCCGCTCGGCCGGATGGACCTGGACACCCTCGGCGCCTACCTGCTGACCCACATGCTCGGCCACCTCTACGACATCGCCGTCGCCCTCGGCCGGCCGCACCCGATCGACCGGCAGCGTGTCGAACTGACGATGCCGTTCCTGCGAACGGCCATGCCACGGGTGACGGACGCCCGGACCGCGGCCGGCCACAGCGCCTGCTACCGGCTGCGGGTCCGAGGCCTGGACGGGTTCGCGGTGACCTTCACGGACGGCGCCGCCGCGGTGAGCCAGGAGCCGCCGCGCCGACCGGACTGCACGATCCTCGTCGAACCGGTGACGTTCCTCCTCCTCGCGCTGGGCCGCTGCACCGCCACCGGCGCCCTCGTCCGCGGCAAGGTGCTCGCCTGGGGCCGCCGACCGTGGTTGGCCCCGGCCTTCCCCGGGCTGTTCACCGCCCCCTGAACCCCGCCAGGATGGTCGGCCGGCTCACGGGAATGCCCGCCACGTCGGTCCCTGGAACGCCTGCCGCACCCTCATTGTCCGCCCCGGATGACACATGATCCGAACCAGACCCAACCTGGCGGAAGTTGACGTCTTCTTTGAATTTCTGCGCCGAATTACATTGAACTGGACCAGCGCATCATCACGCTCACCCGGCACAGGGACCGCCTCGCCGACGTCATCGAACACGCCCGGCGGACCACGGTGGCGGCCACCCGCCACACTGACGCCACCGAGACCGCCCGCAACAGCGCCGCCGAGGCCGGGTTCCGCACGCTCGACGAAGCCACCGACGCCCTTCAGCCCGTCACCGCCGTCCGGCAGTGGCAGACGGAGCTCGACCAGTGGGACAAGGACGACGCCGCCGTCGCCGACCTCCTGACCACCCCCGAGCTCGTCGACGCCGTCCGGCTGGCCCCCGCCGACCCCGCCGCGGCGCAGGCGGCAGTGGCCGCGGCCGAGGCAGCCGTCAAGGCAGCCGCCAACACCACCCACGAGGCCCACACCCGCGCCACCGAACTCCGCCGGCTGACGGACGAACTCACCCCGTCCGTGGCCACGTTGGAACGCCTGCGTGCCGACCACGCCCTGGCCGACCGTCTCGCCGAGGTCGCCGGCGGCCGCAGCACCGCCAACACCCTCAGCATGGAACTGGAGGCGTACGTCCTCGCCGGCCGCCTCAAAGAGATCGCCACCGCGGCCAACACCCGGCTGCTGACCATGACCTCCGAACGCTTCCAGCTGGTCTACAGCCAGGACAAGGACCCCGGAAAGGGCCGCGCCAAGGCGGGCCTGACCCTGCGGATCCTCGACAACTGGACCGGGCTGGAACGCGAGACCGCCACCCTCTCGGGAGGAGAGACCTTCACCACCTCCCTGGCTCTGGCACTCGGCCTGGCCGACGTCGTCACCGGCGAAGCCGGCGGACGCCCCCTGGGCGTGCTGTTCGTCGACGAGGGCTTCGGCAGCCTGGACGAGCAGAGCCTGACCGACGTCATGGACGTCCTCGACCAACTCCGCGCAGGCGACCGCGCGGTGGGCGTGGTCAGCCACGTCGGAGACCTCAGCAACCGCATCCCCACCCAGCTGCACATCCGCAAGGAACGCAACGGCTCGACCGTCCACTCCGTGCTGGCCGATGCCTAGGTGTTCTGACCTGTCAGGTCGGCCGGCGGCCGCGCCACCGGCAGCAACCCGGGAAACCTCCGCCCGAGCGGGCCGGGCCGCCGAACCGCCCGCCGTCGATACCCGACCCGGCGGCCCCGGAGGACGAAGCGGCCCGGTTCAGGTCCGGAGAACTCCGAGCACCGCAGGCTCGACCAGGTGCCCGGCCAGGGCGGCGGCCGCGGTACGCGCCCCCGGACCGGGTGCACCACCCCCGTTCGCTCCCACCGCTCCCGCCCGGCCGCTCCGGCTCCTTGGCCGCCCGCCCACCGGCTGCTGTACTGCTGCTGCGTCCGGCCGGGGCTCCGCAACCCCGGCGGCACACGGCGGCGCGCCGTGGGCGCGCGCGAGGAGCACGAGATGACCGACATCGCGGTGGCCCCGGGCAGACTCCCGTTGCTCGGCCACGCCTGGTACCTGCGGCGCCAACCCCTGCCGTGGCTGCGCTCCCTCTACGACCGCGGCGACCTGGTGAAGGTCTACCTCGGCCCGCGGCCGGGCTTCCTGCCGGTCGCACCGGAGCTGCTGCACGACGTCCTCGTCACGAAGAACGCCGCCTTCGTCAAAGGGCCCTTCTACGACAAGTTGGAGCCGCTGATCGGCCGCAGCCTCGGTCTGCTCGCCGGCGAGGAACACGGCATCCGGCGCCGGCTCGTGCAGCCGGCCTTCCACATCAACATCGTCACGCGGTACTTCGACGTCGTCCGGGACGAAACCGAGCGCATGACGGCCCGGTGGCGGCCCGGTGACCGGCTCGCCCTGGACGACGAGATCACCGCGCTCATGCTCGCGGTCAGCGCGAAGTCCCTCTTCAGCGCAGACGTCGAGAACGAGGCGGTCCGCGTGGTGCAGCGCACGCTGCCGCTCGTCATGGAGGGGTTCTTCCGGCGGGCCTGGGCGGCCACCTCGATCCCCGAGAAGCTGCCGACCAGGCGCAACCGGGCCTTCGACGCGGCGATCCGGGACCTGCGCCGAGCCCTCTACGACCTGATCGTCGCCTACCGCGGCAGCGGCGACCGCGGCGACGTGCTCTCCATGCTGGTCTCGGCCCGCGACAGCTCGTCCGGGCAGGGCATGACGGACCTACAGGTGCGGGACGAGGTCATCGGCCTGCTCACCGCGGCCTGCGAGGACATCGGCACCACCCTCGCCTGGTCGTTCTGCACCCTGGCCGAGCGCCCGGTGGAGCAGGACCGGCTCCGGGCCGAGCTGGACGACGTCCTGGCGGGGCGCCGTATCGAGTTTCCGGACGTGGACCGCCTCGCGTACCTCCAGCGCTTCCTGAACGAGGTCCTGCGGCTGCGGCCGCCGTGGCTGACGACCCGCCACACCAGGGACAGCGTGGTGCTCGGCGGGCACACCATCCCGCCGGACACGACCGTCCTGGTCAGCCCCTACCTGCAGCACCACAACCCGCGCGTCTTCCCGGACCCGGAGAGCTTCCGGACCGACCGCTGGCTCCCCGAGCACGCGGGAGCACTGCCCCGGGGCGCCTACGTCCCGTTCGGCACCGGTGCGCACGTCTGCCCCGGGCGGCACTTCTCGATGCTCGTGGCGCGGACCGTGGTGGCCGTGGTGCTGAGCCGGTGGACGGTGGCGCTCCAGCCGGGGGCGAGAGTGGGGGAGAAGGTCGCGGTCTCGATCCACCCGACCAGCCTGCCGGTCGTCGTCGCACCGCGCTGACGCCGCCCGCGCCCTGGCCACGGCGACGGCGTCAGGGCGACCGGCAGCGCCCGCTGGGGCGTGTGCGTCAGGCGGGTCCCGGCGGCCGCCTCGTCCTCAAAGCCGGTCGTAGACGGCGGACAGCCGCTGCAGCACCTCGGTGGCCCGGTCGAGGGCGTCGTCGTCGTAGTCGCCCAGGTCGGTGTGCAGGGCCTCGGCCAGTGCCTGCCGGCGCTGGTCGTGCCGGGCCCGGCCGGTGTCGGTGAGGGTGACCAGGACGGAGCGCTTGTCCTCGGGCTGGCGGGTGCGGGTGACGTAGCCGGCCGTGACCAGGCCGTTGACCAGTTGGGTGGTGGCGGCGCCGGTGGTCTCGGTGCCGGCGGCGAGCTGGCTGATGGTGAGGGGGCCCTGTTCGGCCAGGGTGCGCAGGGCCCGGGCGTGGGTGAGGGAGAGGGCGCCCGGGGTGCGGGTGGCGCGTCCGCGCAGCCGGGCGTCGGCGGCGCTGAGGCGGTAGGCGGCGCGGGCCAGGCGGTCGAGCGCCCGGGCGCGGTCGTCGGCGGGTGGCGGCTCGGCCATGGTCGGTCCTCCTCGGCGGGTCGGCGGGTTGACAGCAGCCTAGCCTCAGTACTTAATGGCTAAGTACTTATTCATTAAGTGCTTAGCCAACTTGCTCGAAGAGGAGACCCCCATGACCACCCGTTCGACCGGCCAGAGCTGGGCCCTGGACACCGCCCTCGCCCAGGGCGGCTTCGACGCGCTGCACCCCGAAGCCGTCGGAACCATGGAACAACTGGGCCACGACCACACCGACTTCGCCAAGGTCTTCGCACTGGTCAGGAGCGGCGCGATGCTGCCCAAGGCCTGGGCGACGGTGGCCGGCCAGGCCGAGGAGCGCGCCGCCCACCACGAGCGCGGCGGTTTCGCGCAGACCGCCGCCGACCTCTACCTGAGGGCGGCGGTGATGTGGGGCAGGGCGCAGTACTCGCTCTTCGACGCGGCCGACCCGCGCAAGGCGGCCATGCGCGAGCGCGCCGACCACTGCGTGGCGCGCCTGGGCGCGCTGCGCGAGGGCCGGGTGCGGCGGGTGGAGCTGGACTTCGAGGGCTCGCGGATCTTCGCCCTGCTGCACCTGCCGGCCGGCCGGGTCGAGAACGCGCCGGCCGTCATCCTCGGCCCCGGAATGGACATGATCAAGGAGGACTACATCTGGGCGGCCGAGCGCTACTACACCTCGCGCGGCATGGTCGCGCTGTCCATCGAGGGGCCGGGCCAGGGCGAGAGCCGCGCCGGCGGGCTGACCGTCGACCTCGCCAACTACGAGCGCGCGATCGGCCGCTACCTCGACCACCTGGCCGCGCTCCCGGAAGTCGACGCCGACCGGATCGGCATGTTCGGCATCTCGATGAGCGGCTACTGGGGATCCCGGGCGGCCGCCACCGACCACCGCCTGGCCGCACTCGCCGCCTTCGAGGCCGTCACCGGCGACTTCACGACGATCTTCGAGCGCGCCCAGCCGACCTTCAAGAACAACTACATGTACATGGCCGGGTACACCGACGAAGAGGCCTTCGACCGCGACCTCGCCCACCGGATGCCGCTGGGCGACCTGGTGGCCGACATCACCTGCCCGGTGCTGTACGGGATCGGCGAGTTCGACGAGCTGACCGACCTCGGCCAGGCGCTGGAGAACTTCGAGCGCATCCGGGCGCCGAAGGAACTGCGGGTCTACGAGGACGAGTTCCACCCCCTCGGGGGAGTGGCGGCCGAGGTCTTCGGCTTCGGGGCGGAGTGGCTGGAGCGGGCCCTCGCCGGGGAGTTCGCCGACCCCGGACGGGACGTGCGCCACTACGTCCACCGCGACGGCCGCACCACCGACGGCAGTGCCGACCCCACCTGGTGGCTCGGCGCCGCCCCGACCGCCCTCGCCGACACCCGGCTCGCCGGCGCCCACCGGCGCTGAGCCCCGCGGCCGCCGCGGCGAACGCCGCCGTGCCGCAAGGGGTGCCGGTACGTGAATGCCGGCACCCCCGCCGCCTGCCGCCGCTCCGGAGAAGGGGGCATGCCGGAGCGGCCACCCGTTCGGGGCCGGTCTCCCGAAGCCGGCCGGGCGCGAACGAGCGTGGGGATTCCTGCCCACGGGGCGGCCCGGCTGCCCGTTCGCGTGAATGTGACTCAATACGTGCGATCCAGAAGTTACGTTCAGGCTAGAGTGTCGGACGGAGGTGAGGTCGTGAGCGATGACCTGTTCGCGGCGATCGACGCGCTGCTGGAGCGCCCGCGCCCGGTGGACGACCTGCCGGTGCCGACCGAGCGGGAGCGGCTGCGCAAGCTCGCCGGGCTCAAGCAGGACGACCTCGCAAGGGCCCTGTCGACCCGGCGGGAGACGATCGTGCGCTGGGAGGCCGGCGCGACGGAGCCGCGGCCGCCGAAGCGCGAGGCCTACATCCGGTTCCTGGCGACGCTGGCGCTACGGCACGGCACCGTCGAGCCGAGCGCGTGGCTGCGCCGGGCGCAGGCCGCCGGCCTCGTCCCCACCACCGCCCAGGTCCCGGGCGAGCCGGGCCCCGCCCCGGCCGAGGCCCCGGCGCCCGCCGCCGCGACGCCCGCCGCTCCAGGCCGCCGCCACGCCGTCAAGGGCGCGCAAGGCCCCGGCGAAGACGGCAGCCAAAGCTGAAGGCCCGTCCGACTGGGAGGCCGCCGCGGCCGCCAGATTCCCGGCCGGCCCGCTCGCGGTGCTCGACATCGCCCCCTCCGGCAGGACCCTGGTGGCCTACCTCGCCGACGTCGTCGAGTGGGCGCTGGAGACCAGGCTCGGCTCGCCGCGCCTGCACCGGCACGGCAAGGACGGCGACGCCCTGGTCGTCCTCACCGACGCCGCGCTCGCCGAGCTCGGCCTGCCGCCGATGGGCCGCGACGAGAAGAAGGACTTCGTCCAGCGCCTCGGCCGGCTCCCGAAGACCCACAAGGCCGTCAAACAGCTGGACCTGGCCGACCACGACCCGGCGGCCTTCCTGGACGCCATGGCCGCCCTCAAGACCGGAGACCCGGCCGAGCTCGCGGTGCTCACCGCCATCAAGCAGACCGCCAAGGGCACCATCGGCAAGTTCCGCGAGCGCCCCCGCGGACACGGCTACAAGCCCGGCGAACGCTGGCCCGCCCTGGACCGCCCGACCTGGGACCCGCTCATGCGCGCCCTCGTCATCGACACCGCCACCGTCAACATGCACCGCAAGCTGCGCCGCATGGCCGCCGACACCGGCCTGCACGCCATCGCCGTCCTCTCCGACTGCGCCGTCTTCGCCGCCCCCGGACCTGACGCCCTGGACATCCTCGCCAAATCCGACGGCACCCTCACCACCTCGCTGCGCCTGGGCGTCAGCCCCGGGCACGTGAAGTTCGAAGGCTCACGGCCGATGGGCGAGGTGCTGGAGCTGATCGCCGACGGCGCCAACCCCGGACGGCACATGAAGCCCGGCGGCCAGGCGTCCGTCGACGAGTAGCCGTTCCCCCACGCGGCCCGCCGGCACCGACCGGCGGGCCGCCCACCACGACCACCAGCAGTGACCGCCGCCCCGGCGGCCGGGAAGGAACAGCGTGAGCCGCGAGCTCGACGAGGGCCTGGAGCGTGCCGAGCGCACCCGCCCGATCCCGCAGTCCGTCCAGGCCCGGATGCGCTTCCTGCTCAAGGGCGCCAAGGGCTCCACCAAACGGCTCGCCGCAGACCTCGGCGTCTCCCAGCGCACCGTGCAGCGCTGGCTCAAGGGCCAGGGCACCCCGAAGCCGGCCGCAGCCAAGGCCATCGAGACCAAGGTCCGCGCCACCTGGCAGCCGCGGGTGAAGAAGCGGGTGCGCCGCGACGCCGAGAAGAACGGCTTCATGCTCCACATCAGCGCCACGTTCGGCTTCTCCTCGTCGGCCGGATCGACCGACGACCCCCGCCCCCGCGTGATCACCCAGAAGATGTCCGGCGACGTCGCCCGCCGCCTCTACGCCGCCCGGGACGCCGGAGCCACCCAGGCCGAGCAGGAGCGGGGTCCTGGCGCCCTCCCGGCATCGGGACCCCGACCGCGGCCGCTAGCATCGCGCGCATGCTGGCGCTGCTCCACACCTCGTC
The DNA here is from genome assembly GCF_044767505.1 of Kitasatospora sp. NPDC101235. NCBI lineage: Bacteria > Bacillati > Actinomycetota > Actinomycetes > Kitasatosporales > Streptomycetaceae > Kitasatospora > Kitasatospora sp. NPDC101235. The sequence goes on along the minus strand of NZ_JBIWNZ010000026.1, from coordinate 4,771 downwards.
CGTACACGTCCCGGTCTTCGACGTGCTTCGCGACCGCGACCACCCCGGCCTGCCCCTGCGGCACATCGTGTCCGAGGAGTTGCTGGCCAGGGCCCGGACCGACGGGCCCGACGCCGTTGCGGGGGACATCGACCGGGCACTTGCCTCGGCGACCGCCGCGGGGGCCGCAGCGGTGTTGTGCACCTGCTCGACGATCGGTGGTGTCGCCGAGAGCCGGGCCGCGGCGCTGGGAGTGCCCGTGTTGCGCGTCGACCGTCCGATGGCGGCAGCCGCCGTCGCCGTCGCACCCGGCGGGGACCGGACCACGGCACACATCGTCGTGATCGCCGCACTGGCCGGCACCGTGGGCCCGACCGTGGACCTGATCGACGAGGAGGCCGCCCGGTGCGGCCGGTCGGTCACGGTGACGGCCACGGTGGTCGACGGTGCCTGGGGCCGGTTCGAAAGCGGTGACCAGGCCGGCTATCTGACCACGATCGCCGCCGCTGTCGAGGCCGTGGACGACGCGGACGTCATCGTCCTCGCCCAGGCATCCATGGCAGACGCCGTGCATCGGACCACGACCGCCGTCCCGGTCCTGTCCAGCCCGGCCCTGGGACTTCAGGCGGCTGCTGTCGCCGTGTCGTACCCCGCCAGGAGGACCGCGTAGGCGGCCGGCGCACTCGTGCCGACTGGATACAGGTCGAGGGCCTCCCGGAACTGCCCGGCCTGGAGGAGACGAGCGCACGCCGTCTCCGCCCCCGGCCCGCCCGCGTCGCGGACCGCTCTGAGGGCCGCGGGCCCACCGGCCGAGGGACCGGTCAGCACAACGGTGAACTCCGGATCCTCCACAGATCTCCCCACGTCGCCTGGAGTCGTGCCGGAGACCAGTCAACTGCCCGAACACCGCGCGGTCCAGGGAATATCGCGTCGCCCGGGGCGGGCGCTGCGCGCCGCCGCCAGGGCGACCGACGTGGTCACACCGCAGGCCGGATCGCGTCCCATCGCCGGTGGCCCGCGGATCACCCGCGGGCCACCGGCGGACGGTCAGGCTGTCAGGCGGTAGGCGCGCAGCACGGTCTGCTCGACGGTGGCGCCGTCGGCGGCTCGTGCGGTGGCCTTGAGCGAGACGAAGCCGCCGGCGCCCGTCGGCGGGTCGACGGTGACGCGGTAGCCGCCGTCGCCGGAGGTGACCGGGGCGTCCCGCCAGGTGGCGCCGTCGTCGAAGGAGACCTGCACGCTCAGGCTCGCGGTGGCCGAGGCCGGGGCGCCGCTCTGCCGTTCGACGGCGGCGAGCAGGGTGTGCTGCCGTCGCGGCGCCTGGTTGTCCGGGTCGACGGGGGCGGTGAAGCGGACGGTGTCGATCGGCAGTGCCGTGCTGCGGGCCCGGCCGTCGGGCCCGGGGGCGACGGCGGCCGAGCGGAAGGTCCAGACCGCCTCGACGGTGCCGGACAGCGTCGCCCAGGGTTCGGCCCGTACGGCCTTGGCGGTCAGCCGGTAGGCGGCGTCGGCTGCCGGCACGGCGAAGCGGGCCTGCTCCCGGTCGCTGCCGCCGATGCGCTGCCCGTCGCGTTCCAGTTCGAGGCGGACGGTGTCGTCCAGCCGCAGCGGCCACGGGGAGCCGATGTGGCCGGCGGAGGCGTCGCTGAACAGCTGCGGGGCCACGGTGAGGAAGCCGTCGCTGGTGCGGGCCATGGTGGCGCCGTCCTTGCCCGGGGCCAGGCCCGGGCCGATGACGGCGGCGTTCCAGCGTTCCGCGCAGGTCGCGCCGGCGGCGCAGCGCACCGTGCCGCTCTGGCTGGTGGCGGCGGGAGGGGCCATCTCGCCGCCGGGGCCGACGGCCTGACCGAAGGTCGTCTCGCGGAGCTGGTCCTTCACGGTGAAGTACTCGGTGCGGGTGGCCGGCAGCGCGAAGGTGGGCTGGCCGATGCTGAAGAGGCCGAGGCCGCCGGCGGACGCGAAGCTGCTGAACTCGCCCGCGGTGCCCGGGCCCTGGGCGAAGTAGCGGGTGTTGAGCGTGGCGAGTTCGCCGGCCTCGACGGTCAGGGCCGGCTCGGGCAGCCGGCCGGTGGTGTGCACCAGCAGGTCGTAGCGGTCCGGCAGCCGGCCGTTCTGCGTGGCCGGGCCCTGCTGGATGCTCTGCGCGGCGAAGTCGAGCCGGCCGGCGGTGGGCCGGGCGGTGGGGACGACGTACAGGTTGCCGGGCCGGGCCAGGACCGCGGTCGAGTCCGTGCAGTCGCTCCCGGCGGCGCTCCCGGTGGTGCGGTAGCAGTAGCCTGCGGCGAGCGACCAGCCGGTGGTGGCGCGGCCGGGGACGGTGACGGTCAGCTGCCGGCCCTCGCGGGCGTCGACGGCGAGCCGGGTGTCGCCGCGCAGCTCCAGCTCGGGCTGCAGGAACAGGGTCGAGGTGCGGCTCGCGGTGCCCGAGGCGGGGGTGACCAGCTCTCCGCCGAGGTTGTAGCGGCCCTCGGGCACGCGCGCGGTGGCGGTGCCGCCGGTGAACTGCAGCTGGTAGGCGTCGCGGGTGTCCAGGTTGACCAGCCTGATCGTCGACCAGGCGTTCCAGGTGCTCGGCCCGAGCGGCGCCCCGTTGCGGTCGACGGCCGTCACGGTGACGTCGTGCCGCACGGCCTCACGGGTGAGCGCGTAGGCGGTGGTGACGGCGGCCCCGCCGGGCCCGGTCGCGCGCACCCGCCCGGTCAGCGACGCCCCCGAGGGGACACGGGCCGGATCGACGCTCACGGTGGCCGACGCCCCGGCACCCGCAGGCACCGTCAGACGGGCGGGGGAGACGGTGAACGCGCCGGCCGCCGCGGTGGTCTCGACGGCCAGGTCCAGCGTGACGGGCGCCCCGCCGTCGTTGCGGTACTCGACCGTACGGGTGAGCGGCTCGCCGCCGGGCGGGCCCTCCAGGTGGATCCCGGTGCCCTCGGCGGTGGCGTACACCTCCTGGGCGGTGGCCCGGGCGAGGTCGACGCGCCCGGCGCCCTGCTCGTACGCGCCCTGGCCGGCGGCCGGCGCCGCGGAGGAGGTGAGCGCGGCCTTGAGCTGCGGGCCCTTCCACTGCGGGTGCTGCTGGGCGAGCAGGGCCGCGGCCCCGGCCACGTGCGGGGCCGCCATGGAGGTGCCGGAGATGGCCGTGTACCGGTCGCCGACCGGCTCCTGACCGTTGGTCCCGGCGGCCCGGGCGGCGACGATGCCGACGCCGGGCGCGGTGAGGTCCGGCTTGACGGCCTGGTCGCCGACGCGCGGTCCCCGGCTGGAAGAGCGGGCGAGCGCGCCGTCCCGGTCGACGGAGCCCACCGTCAGCGCGGCGTCGGCCGACCCGGGGGTGCCGACGGTGCCGGCGCGGCCGCTGTTGCCGGAGGCGGCGACGAACAGGGTGCCGTAGCGGGCGGAGAGCGTGTTGACGGCCTGGGCCATCGGGTCGGTGCCGTCGGTCGGGGCGCCGGTGAGGCTCATGTTGACGATCGGCGCCCGGGCCGCGGCCCACTCCATGCCCTGGAGCACCCAGGACTCCTGGCCGTTGCCCTCGTCGTTCAGCACCCTGCCGACCAGCAGCTCGGCGTCGGGGGCGACACCCTTGAACCGGCCGTCGGAGGCGGCCCCGGTGCCGGCGACGATCGAGGCGACATGGGTACCGTGCCCGTCCGGGTCGGCGGTCACCGGCGCGCCGGCGGCCCCGGTGAAGTCGGAGGTCTCGCCGAGGGAGCCGGCCACGTCGGGATGGCCCCGGTCGATGCCGCTGTCGAGCACCGCGACCTTGACGCCCTTGCCGGTCCAGCCGGAGCTCCAGGCCTGCGGGGCGCCGATCTGGGCGGTCGAGTGGTCGAGCGCCGCGGAGACCTTGCCGTCCAGCCAGACCTTGTCCACGCCGCCCGCGGCGAGCCCGGCGCCCGGCCGCGCGACCAGCTGCCACAGTTCGCCCGCCCGCGCCTTCGGGGCGCGCAGGGCCGCGCCGTGCACGCTCTCCAGCGCCCGTACGGCGGTGGCGCCGGCGGGCGGCGCGGCCGCGGCCAGGCCCGGGGCGCCGGTGTGCTCCGAGCCCAGGATCAGCGGCAGTTCGGCGGTGTGCGCGTCGTCGTAGCCCTGGGCGATCAGCCCGGCGACGTCGAACAGCCGGGGGTCCAGCCGCCCGGAGTCCAGCGGCCCGACCGCGTCCGAGGGGACGAGGTTGAGCGAGCCGGGCACGCCGGAGCGCTGGAGGAAGGTCACGTCCTCGCGCCCGGGCCCGGGCCGTACGCCGGCCGGCGTCACCGCGCCGTCGGCACCGACCCGGGCGGTGACCGTGTCACCGGTGATCAGGGTGACCTGGACCGGCCGGCCCGGCGCCGGCCCGTCCGCCCCGGCGTCGGGCGCCGGGGCGGGAGCGGCCCAGCCGGCCGGGGCGGCCAGTGTCGCGACCAGCGCCGCGCCCAGCACGGCGGCCGGCCACCGCCGGACCGTCCGTGGCCCTGGCCCATGCCTGTCGTACCTGCGGGTTCCTCGCACAGGTGTCCTCTCGCTCGGGCGGCACCACGGATCCCGGGGCCGCTCACCGGTTCTGTCGAGGAATCGACGGAACGGAGGGCAGCGGAGGATGTCATCCGATGATCAGAAACCCAGCGGACCTTCCCGCCCTCCGCGTCCGGCGGACCTTCCCGCCCCGCGCGACCTGCGAATTTTTTTCGCCCCCGTGACATCCCGGCACCGGGTGCGCTCCGTCGAGTGGGCAGAGACGAACGGAGGCACGCCCTGTGCGTAGCGCAGACCTGGAGGAGTTCCGCGGTTTCGCCGAGGAGCGGTTGCCGCA
>NZ_JBIWNZ010000025.1:0-146936 GCF_044767505.1 Kitasatospora sp. NPDC101235 | reverse complement strand
TCGGACCGCCTTCCAGCGGACCCTCCGGGCTTCGTTCTTTCGTGTTTCCAGCTTATCAGATGTTTTCCGCTCCGTTTTCCGGAGTTTCATTCATCAGATTTGCTTTCCGCTTTGCTGCCCCGGTCTCCCGCGGCGACTCCGGAACTGTACGGGGACCTGCCCGCCACATGCAAATCGCCCCTGCCCGGGCTCCCGGGCAGGGGCGATCCATGCCGATCAGGGCCGGCCGGATCCGGGTCAGCGGACCTCGGTGATCTCCGGGCCGCGCGCGAACGGGTCGAGCGAGGCGCCACCGAAGCGGCTCTCGCCCTCACCGGCAGCAGCGGCCGCCCCGCCACCGTCGGCGACCATCTGGGCGTCCTCGGGAAGCTTCAGCACGATCGGGTCGCGGGGAGCCATCGGGGACTCGCCACGCACGACGACCGTCTGCCGGAAGACCTGCTCCAGGATCCCGGCCATATCCGGCTGCACCGCGGCCTGGCCCGAGATCACACCGCGCAGGAACCAGCGCGGACCGTCGCAGCCGACGAACCGCACCAGCTGCACACCCTGGGTGCCGTCCGGAAGCTGCACGGGGACCTGGGCGCGCAGGTGCCAGCCGAGCGGGCCCTCCTCCTCCTCGATGAGGCCGCCCTGCGAGGTGATGCCGTTGGCGATCTCCTCCCGGACCTCGCCCCAGATGCCCTCCGACTTCGGGGCCGCGAAGGCCTGGAGCTGGATGGCGCTGTTGCCGAGCACGAGGGTGGCGGCCACGATCGCGTCACCGGCGACCTCGACACGCAGCTCCATGCCCTCGACACCGGGGACCAGCAGACCCCCGAGGTCGACTCGTCCCTCCTCGGGGTTCTCCAGCTCGGAGTTGTCCCACGGACCATCCGGCCGGGGGGCCGGAGGCAGGCCGACCCTGTCGGCCGGGTCCAGCTCGGTCACGTTCTCGCTCTCGGCGGAACCTTCGACGTCATCGGCCGTCTCGTCGGCGCTGATGGCGTCGTCGGCGAGCTGCTCGACAGCGTCCTCGCTCTTCTGGCGACGACGGAACACGGTCACTGTCCTTCCCGGTCCAAGACCGATGCGAATACCTGCTCGGCTTCCTGCGAGGCCGCGGGCATGCTAGACCGCGGCGTGGCCGCCGGTCGACCCGAACCCGCCCTCGGCGCGTGCCGACCCAGGCAGCTCCTCCACCTCGTGGAACCGGGCCTTCTCGACCTGCTGGATCACCAGCTGGGCGATCCGATCCCCTCGACGGAAGCTGACCCCCTCGTGCGGGTCCAGATTGACGACGATCACCTTGATCTCTCCACGGTACCCGGCATCGACCGTCCCCGGGGCGTTCACGAGGGCAACGCCGCAACGAGCTGCCAGCCCCGACCGGGGGTGGACGAAGGCCGCGTAGCCGTCCGGCAGGGCGATGGCGACGCCGGTGGGCAGGACGGCCCGCTCTCCGGGGGCCAGCTCGGCGTCGACGGTGGTGCGCAGATCGGCACCGGCGTCCCCGGGCTGCGCGTACGCGGGCAGCGGCAGCTCGGGGTCGATGCGCTTGATCAGGACGTCCAGCTGCGGGCGGGGGGTGTCGCTCAAGGGTTCACCTCAAAGGCTCGTGCGCGCTTCATCAGATCCGGGTCGTCGAGGACCTTCTCGATGTCCTCGGGACGACCGTGCGTGGTGAAGTGTTCCAGCTTCACCTGGATGAAGAGGGCCTGAGCCCGCACGGCGACCGGCCCGTCCGGACCGCCGATCCGCGCCTCGGCGGCGCTGTAGATCTTGCGGCCGTGCACACCGGTGATCCAGGCGCGCAGGTGCAGCACCGAGTCGACGGGCACCGGGCTGAGGAAGTCGGTCTCCAGCCGGCCGGTCACGGCGGGGGCGTGCAGCAGCCAGTTGAGCGTGCCGAGGGTCTCGTCCATGGCGGTGGTCAGCAGCCCGCCGTGGGCCAGGCCGGGGCCGCCCTGGTGGGCGTCACGGACGGCGAACTCGGCGGTGACGTCGAGTCCCTCGCCGGCAACCGCGTCGATCCGCAGGCCGCCGGGGTGCTGCGGGCCGCAGCCGAAGCAGTGCTCGTAGTGGGAGCCGAGCCGGGTGCCGGGGGCGGGCGCCTGGGGGTGGCGCTGCGGCAGGACGGCGTCCGGCGGCGGGGTGGTCGGGGACGGCGGCATCGCGGGCGCCGGCCGGGCGGTGGGGGTGCTGGGGGCAGTCGTACCGGTCACGGGGCCCAACCCTACCCAGGGGTAGGAAGGCCTCCGGTGGGGGTGGCGTCCCCTGCCGGGCGTCAGGGCGACCACAATGGGGGCATGTACGACGAACGCCTCACGGTGCCGCGTTCCTGGTGGCTGCTCCCGATCGCGATGGGTCTCACACTCGCGCTGATCCTCATCCGGGTCAGCGGTCCGGCCGCGCTGATCGGGCTGGTGGTCGGCATCGCCGCCGGCGCGGTCGCGATCAGCAGCTACGGCTCGGCCCGCATTCGCGTGGTCCAGGGCTCGCTGGTGGCCGGCCCGGCCCGGATCCCGGTGGACGCACTCGGCAGCGCTCAGGCGCTGAGCCCCGCCGAGGCGGCGGCCTGGCGCGGCCCGAAGGCCGATCCGCGCGCCTTCATGCTGCTGCGCAGCTACGTCCCGACGGCGCTGCGGATCGAGGTGACCGACCCGGCCGACCCGACGCCGTACCTCTATCTGTCGACCCGCTCGCCGATGAAGCTGGCGGAGGCGCTGGAGGACGCCCGGCGCGGCGCCCGCACCTGAGACGGGCCCGGCCGGCCGTGAGCCGGGCGGGCCCGGACACGAGCCGGACGGAAGAGGCCGGACAAACGGAGAGGGACGGTTCCGCTGCTGCGGGACCGTCCCTACGACTTTGTCCTGACCGGTACGCCGGCCGGCTCCGTCCTGCCGGGCCCGTCCAACCGGACGGTTCCCGGACCTGCCGTCCGGCCCCGCTGCCCGGGGCCGGAAGGAGCGGTGTGCCGGTCCCGCGGGCGCAGCCGCGGGCCTCGGGCCCTGTCCGCCGCGGTGCTCAGGCGCCGCAGTCCCGGCAGATCGGGTTGCCGTTCTTCTCGCTGTAGAGCTGGCTGCGGTGGTGCACGAGGAAGCAGCTCATGCAGGTGAACTCGTCGGCCTGCTTCGGCAGCACGCGGACGGCGAGCTCCTCGTTCGAGAGGTCTGCGCCGGGGAGCTCCATGCCCTCGGCAGCGTCGAACTCGTCGACGTCGACAGAGCTGCCGCCCTTGTCGTTCCGCCGAGCCTTGAGCTCCTCGATGCTGTCCTCGTTGAGCTCGTCGTCGGTCTTGCGTGGGGTGTCGTAGTCGGTTGCCATTTTTCGCTCTCCCCCTCCGGGTTGTGCGGTGTGTGCGGTATCTCCAGCGCACGTAACGCATGGGGGGTCGGTCTTGTGCCCGACCCGAGGCGGAGATTTTGCCTTACTTCAAGCCCTGTTACTCAATCGACACTCAGCCCGGGCTCCATCGGGGTGATCCCCGGGGCTGCGGAAGGCCTCACGCTGGGCCATCGTCAGCCCTCCCCGGACCCGGCGAACCGGACACGCACAGTGATCGCGAGAGGCGTGGGTGCCTGCGGCCTCCCTTGTCCACCAGGGGCGCCGACCGATCCCGTGGACCGGTCCCGGGTCGAAATCCGGTCACGGACGGCGATCGGCACCCCCGATCGGGTGATCACTCTCCGGGGTTGCCCGGAATCACGGAGCGACACCGTGTGAGCTTGCTCACGTTCAGAATCTTCCGGGGCAAACCACGGAAAATCCACCCACTCCGACTGCCCGCTGCGGCGCCTCAGCCGGCGTTCTTCCGGGCCTGGCGGCGCGCCATCAGTGCGGCCTGGCGCTCCTCGAACTTCCGGGCCTGGCCGTCCAACCCGTCCAGGAACACGCCCAGCTCGTTCTGCGCCAGCAGGCCCTCCGGCCCGAGGTCACCGATCTCCATCACCTTGAGGTGGCGCAGCACCGGCTGGAGCACGTCGTCGTGGTGGATACGCAGGTTGTACACCCCGCCGAGGGCGATCTGCGCGGCGGCGCGCTCGAAGCCGGGGATGCCGTGGCCGGGCATCCGGAAGTTGGTGACCACGTCGGCGATGGCCCGCATGGCCTGGTCCGGGGCGATCTCCAGGGCGGCCTTCAGCAGGTTCCGGTAGAAGACCATGTGCAGGTTCTCGTCGTTGGCGATCTTCGCCAGCAGCTGCTCGCAGAGCGGGTCACCGGCGTACTTGCCGGTGTTGCGGTGCGCGATGCGGGTGGCGAGCTCCTGGAAGGCCACGTACGCGACGGAGTGCAGCATGCTGTGCGCGTTGTCGGACTCGAAGCCCTCCGACATGTGGCTCATCCTGGCCCGCTCCAGCTCCACCGGGTCGACCGCACGGGTGGCGAGCAGGTAGTCGCGGATCGCTATCCCGTGGCGCCCCTCCTCGGCCGTCCAGCGGTGCACCCAGGTGCCCCAGGCGCCCTCGCGGCCGAACATGGTCGCGATCTCGTGGTGGTAGCTGGGCAGGTTGTCCTCGGTCAGCAGGTTCACCACCAGCGACACCCGGCCCACCGCGGTCACCTGGGACTGCTCGACCGACCAGGCCTCGCCGCCCAGCACGCCGTCGAAGTCGCGGCCCTGGCTCCACGGGATGAACTCGTGCGGCATCCATTCCCGGGCCACGCCCAGGTGGCGGTTGAGCTCCTTCTCGACGACCTCTTCGAGCGCGAGGATCAGCCGCGCGTCGGTCCAGCCGCTCGGAACGAGCGAGGAGCTGCTCTGCACAGGGGCGATGGTCACGGTCTTGCTCCTGAGGGGACGGCACGCGCTGGGACGGGCGCGCTGGACGGGAACAGGTCGTTCGGACCCGTCGGCGGGCCGCCGACGGATTCACCTACGGTTGCGTAGGTTACGACACCGTAAGTTGCCCGGGCCGGAAATGACAAGCCGCCCCCGCCAGGCCTTATGTCGTCTTGACGGGCCTGGCGGGGGCGGCTGGAAACGGTCGCCTACGGAAGGGGCGGGCGTCGGACCCTTACGGCGAGGGGATGCGGACCCTCATGGTGAGACCGCCGCCGGCGCGCGGCGTGGCCTCGATGGTGCCGCCGTGGGCGCGCACCACCGAGCGGACGATGGACAGGCCGAGCCCGACCCCCTTGTCGCTGCGGGTGCGGTCGGCGCCCTTGACCCGGCGGAACGGCTCGAAGATGTGCTCCAGTTCGTACCCGGGCACCACCGGGCCGGTGTTGGAGACCACCAGCTCGCCTCCGCCGGGCACCGCGGTGGTGGCCAGTTCGACCCAGCCGCCCGGCGTGTTGTAGCGGACGGCGTTCTGCAGCAGGTTGAGCGCGAGCCGCTCCAGCAGCACGCCGTTGCCGGCGACCATGGCCGGATCGAGCTTCGAGCGCAGTTCGACCTCGCGCTTGTCGGCCTCGACCCGGGTCTGCTCCAGCGCCCGGGTGGCCACCTCGGACAGCTCCACCGGGCGCCGGTCGGTCAGCTCGTTCTCGCTGCGGGCGAGCAGCAGCAGGCCCTCGACCAGCTGCTCGCTGCGCTCGTTGGTGGCCAGCAGGGTCTTCCCCAGCTGCTGGAGGTCGGGTGAGGCCGCCGGGTCGGAGAGCTGGACCTCCAGCAGGGTGCGGTTGATCGCCAGCGGGGTGCGCAGCTCGTGCGAGGCGTTGGCGACGAAACGGCGCTGGGAGTCGAAGGAGCGGTCCAGCCGGTCCAACATGTCGTCGAAGGTGTCGGCGAGCTCCTTGAGCTCGTCGTCCGGCCCGTCCAGCTCGATCCGGCGGTGCAGGTCGGAGGAGGCGACGTCACGGGCGGTGCGGGTGATCCGGCCGAGCGGGCGCAGCACCCGGCCGGCCATCGCGTAGCCGGCCGCGAAGGCGATCACGGCGAGGCAGACGAGCACGGTGAGCAGCTTGCGCAGCAGGGTGTTGAGCGCCTGGCTGGCCTGGTAGGCCTTGTTGTCGTTCAGCCACTGGTCGAGCGCGGACTGGTTGGTGAGGGTCAGGCCGTCGGGGGTCCGCACGGAGATGCCCGGCCCGTTGAGCAGCAGGTGCGGCTGGCCGACGTTCTGGAGGGCCTGCTGGACGAAGAAGTACATCACCAGCAGCAGCACCACGCCGGCCATCAGGAACATCCCGCCGTAGAGCAGGGTGAGCCGCATCCGGATGGTGGGGCGGAAGGGCAGCCAGGCGAGCACCCCGTCGCCGGGGACGTAGGTCTGGTTCGACCGGGCCGAGCCCGGGGGGTGCAGGGGCTTGGGCGGTACGGCACGCGGGCCGCCGGCGGGCGCGCCGGAGGGCCCGCCGGCCGGGGGCGGGGTGGTCATGATGGTCCTCTCGGGGCGTCCGCCGGGGCGGGCGCTCACGGCAGGGAGTCCTCGGGTGGGCGGACTCCGGTCGTCAGATCCGGTAGCCGGAACCCGGCACGGTGACGATCACCGGCGGGTCGCCGAGCTTGCGGCGCAGCGTCATCACGGTGACGCGCACGACGTTGGTGAACGGGTCGGTGTGCTCGTCCCAGGCCTTCTCCAGGAGCTGCTCGGCGGAGACGACGGCGCCGCCGGCCCGCATCAGCACCTCCAGGACGGCGAACTCCTTGGGGGCGAGTTGGACGGTGCGTCCGTCGCGGATCACCTCGCGCCGGCCGGGGTCGAGCGAGATGCCGGCGCGCTCCAGCACCGGGGGCAGCGGGATGGTCGCGCGGCGGCCCAGCGCCCTCACCCGGGCGACGAGTTCGCTGAACGCGAACGGCTTCGGAAGGTAGTCGTCCGCGCCGATCTCCAGGCCCTCGACCCGGTCGCTGATGTCGCCGGAGGCGGTCAGCATGATCACCCGGGTGGCCAGGCCCTGCTCGACCACCTTGCGGCAGACGTCGTCCCCGTGCACCAGCGGAAGATCGCGGTCCAGGACGACGACGTCGTAGTCGTTGACCGCGATGCGCTGGAGCGCGGCCTCCCCGTCGTACACCACGTCGACGGCCATCGCCTCGCGGCGCAGGCCGGTCGCGACGGCCTCGGCAAGCAGCTGCTCGTCCTCGACGACGAGAACCCGCACGGTCGTTGTCCCTTCTCCAGGCCGGCCCCGGAAGCGGACGCACGGCTCCGACGGTGCCTCCATCCTGCCTGGTCCGGCGGTAAAGCAGCGATAAGCTGCCTCTCGGGCACGGCACCCCGGTCCTCGGAAATGGCCGTTCGCACCCGCACCAGTCCGCTTGGACTGTGACACGGGCAACTTTCTTCCGCCGGGAGGTTTCCCGGCCCCCGGGGCGGGGAGGACAGCTGCACACCCGCGATCTGGCTGATGGCCGGTCGCACCCACTCGCCGTGCGTTCATCCGCGCCGGCCCTGGGGCTGGGACATCACCGGGAGCGGCCGAAAGCCGTCTCCGCACCTGTCCGGAGATTCACCACCTTCCGGCCTGGGTGCATTCACCGGCTGGACCTCCTCGGGGCGGAGAGCGCACGACCGTGCACGTCCGACACAGTAAGGGGGCCCGTATGGACGCCTTCAAGGCCGGAATCCTGCAGCGCATAGCCAACGCGGAGCAGGATCTGCACCGAGCGATCGAGGCCGGGGACGAGTTCCTCGCCGAGGTGGAGCAGTCCGAGCTGGACGACCTCCGCCGGCTCGCCGCCGACCACGGCATCGACACGGTGCTGGAGCGCCACCGCACCGCTGCCTGATCCGTCCGGCACAACCGACCCGTCGCCGGACCTCCGGCACCAGCGGCCCTGCGGGGGCCGTGCGAAACCAGGCCCTGGCACCCCCCGTATGTCAGGGCTCTTCGCATGTCCGGGGCCGTCCCGCCCCCGGGGTTCCGGGGGCGGGACGGCCGGAACCGGTCAGTCCGCCCAGGCGCGCAGCGCGGCCAGCCGCTCCTGGAGCGGCTCGTACACCCCCGGGGCGGCGGCCACGGTCAGCTCGCGGTCCGGCCCGTGCCCGGGACGGCCGCCGGCCAGGGCGCCCGCCTCGGTGGCGATCAGGCAACCGGCCGCCCGGTCCCAGGGGGCCAGGCCCCGCTCGTAGTAGCCGTCCAGCCGCCCGGCGGCGACGTCGCACAGGTCCACCGCGGCCGCCCCGCCCCGGCGGATGTCCCGCACCTCCGGCATCAGCGCCAACAGCACCTCGGCCTGCCGGACCCGTACCGGCTGGACGTAGTTGAAGCCGGTGGCGATCAGCGCCTGGCCCCAGGGCGGGGCCGGGCGGGCCGAGACCGGCCGGCCGTCGAGGCGGGCCCCGCGGCCCAGGACGGCGTGGAACAGCTCTCCGCGGGCCGGGATGTACACCACACCGACGACCGCACGGCCGTCCACCTCGGCGGCCACGCTGACCGCCCAGGAGGGCAGCCCGTAAAGGTAGTTGACCGTTCCGTCGAGCGGGTCCACGACCCAGCGGACCCCGCTGGTGCCCGGCCGCTCGGCGCCCTCCTCCCCGAGGTAGCCGTCCTCCGGGCGGCGGTCGGTGATCAGCTCCAGGACGAGCTTCTCGGAGGCGAGGTCCATCTCGGTGACCACGTCGACCGGGCTGCTCTTGGTGCCGGCCACGCCGAGGTCGGCGGGGCGGCCGTCACGCAGCAGGGCGCCGGCCTGCCGGGCCGCGTCCAGGGCGACCTCCAGCAGGTCGTCGAGGAGCCCGTCGTCGGGCAGGGCGGGGGTGGGCACGGGGTTCTCCTCCGGGGTGACGGAACGGGCTGGACGGGCGGTCAGCGCTCGGCGACGGCCGGGCGCGGGGCGCGCGGGTTGGGGCAGCAGGCCACCGCGCACACGTCGTGGCTGGGGCCGAGGGTGCCGAGGGCGCAGCGGGTCACACGCTCACCGCGCTCGGTGGCGGCCCGTTCCAGGACGAGTTCGCGCACCGCGGCGGTGAACCGGGGGTCGGCGCCGACGGTGGCGGCCCGGGCCACCGGCAGGCCGAGCTCGGCGGCCTTGGCGACGGCCTCGGTGTCGAGGTCGTACCTGACCTCCATGTGGTCGGAGACGAAGCCGATCGGGACCATCACCACGGCGGGTGCGCCCCCGGCGTGCTGGGCCTCCAGGTGGTCGCAGATGTCGGGTTCCAGCCACGGGATGTGCGGGGCCCCGCTGCGGCTCTGGTACACCAGCTCCCACGGCCGGCCGGCCACGCCGGTGCGCTCGGCCACGGCGGCGGCGATCAGCCGGGCCACGTCCAGGTGCTGGGCGACGTACGCGCCGCCGGGCTCGCCGCGCGCCGGGTCGTCCGGGGCGCCGGAGGTCTCGGCCATGGTGTCCGGGACGGAGTGGGTGGTGAACGCCAGCCGGGCGCCGGCCCGGACGGCCTCGGGCAGTTCGTCCAGGGCGGCCAGGGTGGCGTCGATCATCGGCTCGACGAAGCCCGGGTGGTTGTAGAAGTGCCGCAGTTTGTCGACCCGCAGGGCCGGTGCGCCCTCCTCGGCGAGCGCGGCCAGCGCGTCGGCCAGGTTCTCCCGGTACTGGCGGCAGCCCGAGTAGCCGGCGTAGGCGCTGGTGGCGAGCACGGCGATCCGGCGGTGGCCGTCGGCGGCCAGCTCCCGCAGGGTGTCGACCAGGTAGGGCGCCCAGTTCCGGTTGCCCCAGTAGACCGGAAGGTCCAGCCCGTGCTCGGCGAAGTCCTTGCGCAGCGCGGCGAGCAGCTCGCGGTTCTGCCCGTTGATCGGACTGACCCCGCCGAACATGAAGTAGTGCTTGCCCACCTCCTTCAGCCGCTCCTTGGGGATGCCGCGGCCGTGGGTGACGTTCTCCAGGAACGGGACGACGTCCTCGGGGCCCTCGGGCCCGCCGAAGGACAGCAGCAGCAGGGCGTCGTACGGGGCGGCGCCGGAGGGGGAGGGTTTGCGCGCGTCGGACATGGAGCCGATCCTGCCACTGAGGGGCCGGGCGCCGCCGCCGGGGCCGCACCGCTGTCCGGAAAATACCGTTTGCCAACATACGTAAGCTGTGTACGCCAGCCTTGTTCCTTACTCCCCCCGCCCGGAGCTCCCGTGCTGTCCAGCTACCGCCAGATATTCGCCTCCCCCGGCACTCTGGCCTTCTCCTCCACCGGCTTCGTCTCCCGACTGCCGATCTCCATGACCGGGATCGGCATCGTGACCATGCTGTCCCAGCTCAGAGGCTCCTACGGGGTGGCCGGCCTGGTCTCGGCCTGCCTCGCGATCTCCGCCGCGGTCCTCGGACCGCAGGTCTCCCGACTGGTGGACCGGCACGGCCAGCGCAGGATCATCGTCCCCGCCATGGCGATCACCATCGTCGCCGTCACCGGCCTGCTGCTCTGCGCCCGGATGGAGGCCCCGGACTGGACGCTGTTCGTCTTCGCCGCCGGCATGGGCGTGATGCCGAGCACCGGCGCGATGGTCCGCGCCCGCTGGGCCCACCTCTACCGCGAGGACACCGGCAAGCTGCACACCGCCTACTCCTTCGAGGCCGTGGTCGACGAGGTCTGTTTCATCGTCGGCCCGATCCTCTCCATCGGCCTGGCCACCTCCGTCTTCCCCGAGGCCGGCGTGCTGCTCGCCGGGATCTTCCTCGCCGTCGGCGTCCTGCTGTTCGCCGGGCAGCGCTCCACCGAGCCGCCGGTCCATCCGGCCGCCCGGCACGAGGGCGGCTCGGTCATCCTCAACCGCGGCCTCCAGGTGCTGATCCTGACCTTCGTCGCCACCGGCGCGATCTTCGGCTCGGTCGAGGTGGTCACCGTCGCCTACGCCGAGGCCCAGGGCCACAAGTCGGTCTCCAGCGTGATCCTCGCCCTGTGGGCGCTCGGCTCCTGCCTGGCCGGGGTCGTCTTCGGAACCCTCAAGCTCACCGGCTCGATGGCGGTGCGCTTCCTCGTCGGCGTCCTGTTCATGGCGGTCAGCATGGTGCCCCTGCTGCTGGTCGCCCACGCGGTGCACGGCGTCGGCGGGCTGGTCGTGGTCGGCGCCGCGCTGCTGATCGCCGGCATCGCCATCTCCCCCACCCTGATCACCGCGATGGCCCTGGTCGAGCGCCTCGTCCCGGCCGCCCAGCTGACCGAGGGCATGACCTGGACCACCACCGGCCTGGCCCTCGGCGTCGCGGCCGGCTCCTCGGCCGGCGGCTGGGTGATCGACGCCTCCGGCGCCGCTGCGGGCTACTGGGTGCCGATGGCCGCCGGCCTGCTCGGGGTGCTCGCCGCCCTCGCCGGCCTCGGCCGGCTGCGGGCCGGACTGACCGCCGAACCCGGCACCGAGGTCGCCGTCGAAGAGGCCGGACGGACCGTAGACGCCGAACGGTGAACTGACTAATCTCTCGCCCTACCCGCGGGCCTACCCGCGGGTAGGGCGGCCGCGCCGCCCCGGACCGCGCCGACCCGTTCGGCCACGGAGCAGGAGGCAGCGCAATGCCCCAGGCCAGTACCGCGACGCCCACCCGGTGGACCAACTGGGCCGGCAACCAGAGCGCCCGGCCCGCCCGGGCCGCCGCCCCCGGCACCGTGGAGGAGCTGGCCAAGGAGATCCTGCGGGCCGCCGAACAGGGCCGCACCGTCAAGGCCGTCGGCTCCGGCCACTCCTTCACCTCGATCGCCTCCGCCGGCGACGGCGTCCAGATCCGCCCGCACGCGCTCACCGCCGTCCGCGCGATCGACCGCGAGGCCGGCACCATCACCGTCGAGTCCGGCCTCCCGCTGCACCGGCTCAACCGGGTCCTCGCCGCCGAGGGCCTCTCCCTGACCAACATGGGCGACATCGAGGTCCAGACCGTGGCCGGCGCCACCAGCACCGGCACCCACGGCACCGGCCGCGACTCCGGCTCGCTGGCCGCGCAGATCCGCGCGCTGGAGATCGTCCTCGCCGACGGCACCGTCCAGCGCTGCTCCCCCACCGAGAACCCCCGGCTCTTCCAGGGCGCCCGGCTCGGTCTCGGCGCCCTCGGCGTGATCACCGCGCTCACCTTCGGCGTCGAGCCGGCCTTCCTGCTCACCGCGCACGAGCAGCCGATGGGCTTCGACGAGGTGCTGGAGCGCTTGGACGACCTCACCGCCGTCAACGAGCACTTCGAGTTCTACTGGTTCCCGCACACCGACCGCTGCTCCACCAAGCGCAACAACCGCAGCCAGGGCCCGGCCGCACCGCTGCCCCGGTTCAAGGAGTGGCTGGAGGACGACTTCCTCTCCAACACCGTCTGGGAGGGCGCCTGCCGGGTCGGCCGGCGCTTCCCCGGCTCGATCCCCTCGATCGCCTCGCTGGCCAGCCGGGCCTGGTCCGAGCGCAGCTTCACCGACACCGCCCACAAGGTGTTCACCAGCCCGCGCAAGGTCCGCTTCGTGGAGATGGAGTACGCGGTGCCGCGCGCGGCCGTCGGCGAGGTGCTGCGCGAGCTGAAGGCCCTGGTCGAGCGCTCCGACTGGAAGGTCAGTTTCCCGGTCGAGGTGCGCTTCGCCCCCGCCGACGACCTCTGGCTCTCCACCGCCTCCGGCCGGGACAGCGCCTACATCGCCGTCCACCTCTACCGGGGCACCGCCGACCAGGGCTACTTCACCGGCGTCGAACAGCTGATGACCGCCCATCAGGGCCGGCCGCACTGGGGCAAACTGCACACCCGCGACGCCGAGTACCTGGCCGGCGTCTACCCGCACTTCGGCGACTTCACCGCGCTGCGCGACGAGGTCGACCCGCAACGGGTGTTCGGCAACGACTACCTGCGCCGGGTACTGGGCGCCTGACGCGTCCCTACGGCGTCCCGGCAGTCCCGTCGGCCGGCGGCGGGGCCACCGGCGCCTTCGCCGGGTCGTTCGCCGGGGCGCTGCTCGGTGCCGGCGGCTGCGGGGTCGCCCCGCCGGTGGGCCTCCCACCGCCCGCCGACGGGGAGGCGCCGGCCGACGGGGTGGCGCTCGGGCCCGCCGAGGGCGAGGCCGTCCCCGCGCCGGTGCTCGGCGTGTCGCCCGGCACCCGGCCCGGCCGGGTGGTCGCCGGGGCCGAGGCACCGCCGGACGGCGTGGCCTCCTGGCCCCCGCCCGGGGACTGCCGGTCCACCGGGGCGTCCTGCGGCCGGGAGGACTTGGGCGCCACCGAGCCGCCGAAGGACGTGCCGTTGCCGGACTCGCCCTTGACCGTCGCCGACACCGGCTGCCCGGTGGCCAGTTCGAACGCCACGATCGGCGTCATCGCCAACAGGAAGACCAGCCCCGACACCGCCGCGTACGTCTTCCAGCCCCACCGCCGACGCGCCCGCACCACCTGCGGCTCGTTCCACTCCGAGGTGATCACCGGCGGCCGCGCCGGCTCCCCGGACTCGACCGGCACCTGGCGCAGGGTGTTGGCGGCCTGGTTCGGCCCCCGGTCCACCACCTCGCGCAGCTGCTCCCCGGTCCGCTTGAAGATGTGCTGGAACACCGCGCTGCCGGTGGTGGCCCCGATGCTCACCACGGCGGCACCCAGGATCGTGCCGTACACCCCCAGTTCGGAGGCCAGCAGCGCGCCCACCACCGTTGCCAGCGCACTCGCCACGACCTGAGCCACACTCAGATCGATGCGCCTGCGCTCCTCCTTGGCCTTGCCGCCCTCCTCGGCGGGGCTCCGCTCCGGCATCAACATCCCTCGGTCCGTACGACTGTCCTTCGAACAAGACTGTCCATCTTGCCCAAAGAAGGACACAAGGGACGAAAATGCGGTTCTTCGCGCCCGGATTGTGTGAAGATGATCACCGTTCGTCCGACGCCGGTCCGCCATCGGGGGAGCACGCTCTTGAGATTCCCGTGAATCGCGGGAGACTTGAGCGGCGAGCCGCCCCTTTGGATGCCACGAATGGAGTACTGTTCGTAAAGCCCGAGCCTTGGGTCGACTTGTCGACTGCCCTGCACCGGCAGCTTGACGAGGAGCCACGGAGCGGGCACGCACGGCGACGCCCGTCCCGGATCGTCGCGTTCACTGCGCGTGCGAGGACGGCCGGGACACCCAGGCGCGACGTCGACGGATGGCGTGGCAAAAAGGCAACCGTGCCACAGCGGCGTGCGCGGGCGTAAGCCCGACACGCCGGGGAACTCAGCAAGGTTGTGGCCAGTCGCGAGTGGGCGGGCCACACTCAGTACGGGAGCAGCGACGCAGGTGACGTCGGCAGGCACCACCCGGGAGGTAACCGTGCCCGAACTGCGGGTTGTGGCCGTCAGCAACGACGGCACACGGCTGGTGCTCAAGGCTGCCGACAGCACGGAGTACACCCTTCCCATCGACGAGCGGCTGCGTGCCGCCATCCGCGGCGACCGGCCGCGCCTCGGCCAGATCGAGATCGAGGTCGAGAGCCATCTGCGCCCCCGGGACATCCAGGCGCGGATACGAGCCGGTGCCTCCGCCGAGGAGGTGGCCCAGGCCGCCGGGATCTCCGTCGACCGCGTCCGCCGCTTCGAGGGCCCGGTGCTCGCCGAGCGCGCCTTCATGGCCGAACGCGCCCGCAAGACCGCCATCCGCCGCAACGGCGAGTCCCCCGGCCCGCAGCTCGGCGAGGCCGTGGCCGAGCGGCTCGCGCTGCGCGGCGCCGAGAAGGACACCGAGCGCTGGGACTCCTGGCGGCGCGACGACGGCACCTGGGAGGTCATCCTCTCCTACCGGGCCGACGACGAGGGCCGCAGCGCCTCCTGGACGTACGACCCGCCGCGGCGCCTGGTCCAGCCCAACGACGACGAGGCCCGCGCGCTGATCGGCGAGAACGTCGAGCGCGAGGAGGAGTCGGTCTTCCCGTTCATCCCGCGGATCGCCCGGCTCCCCCAGGACCGGCCGCCCCGCCCGATGATCGACCGGCCCTCGGCCGACCGCATCATGTCGGCCCGCGAGGTCCGCGAGTCGCGGGAGGCCACCGCCGAGTCCCGGGACTCTCTGACCAGCCTGCTCGACGTGGTCCCCGCCTTCCGCGGCGACCTCGCCGTCGGCGCCCCCACCGCGATCGAGCCGGTGCCCGCCGAGGTCGCCGAGGAGAGCGAGGAGGCGGCAGCCGCCGCCCCGGCGCTCGGCGCGGGCTCGGCCTACGCCGACATCCTGATGCCGCGCGCCGTCGCCCCGCACCGCGAGCGCCTGGTCGGCACCACCGACCGGCAGGCCGAGGCGGACGGCGTCCGGCCCGGCCGCCGGGCCACCGTGCCCAGCTGGGACGAGATCGTCTTCGGCAGCCGGCGCAAGAAGCAGGAGTAGGAACAGTGGTACGCCGCAGGGGCGGGAGGCCGGGCCTCCCGCCCCTGCGGCGTCCCCGGGGAATCAGCCCGGCTGCTCGGTGACCGCCACCGGGCGGGAATCGTCGCTCGACCACTCGCTCCACGAGCCCGGGTACAGCGTGGCCGGCAGGCCCGCCACCTCCAGCGCCAGGATCTGGTGCGCCGCCGTCACGCCCGAACCGCAGTACACCGCGGTCTCCCGCTCCCCCGCACCCAGCGCCCGGAACCGGGCGGCCAGCTCGACGGCCGGCAGGAACCGGCCGTCCGGGCCCACGTTCCCGGCCGTCGGCGCCGAGACCGCGCCCGGGATGTGCCCGGCCCGCGGGTCCACCGGCTCGGTCTCGCCCCGGTAGCGCTCCCCGGACCGGGCGTCCAGCAGCAGCCCGCTGCGCGCCCAGGCCGCGGCGCCGTCCCCGTCCACCGTCGGCAGCTGCCCCGGCACCGGCTTGAAGTCGCCCTCCCCAGGCTCCGGCAGCTCGGCCGTCACCGGCAGCCCGGCCGCCTGCCAGGCCGCGAATCCGCCGTCCAGCACCCGGACGTCCCGGTGACCGGCCCAGCGCAGCAGCCACCAGGCCCGGGCCGCCGCCATCGAGGCCGCTCCGTCGTACACCACGACCGGGCGCTGCGCGCTCACCCCGAAGCGGCGCATCGCCGCGCCGAACTCATCCGGGTCGGGCAGCGGGTGGCGCCCGCCCCGGCCGGGGGCGCCGGGCGGGGCGGCCAGGTCCCGGTCCAGCTCGACGAAGTGGGCGCCGGGCAGGTGACCGGCCCGGTACTCCTCGGCCGCGGTCGGGCCGCCCGGCGCGGCACCGACCAGCTGGTAGCGCACGTCCAACAGCACCGGCGGCAGGGCGGAGGCGAGCGCCTCGCGCAGCTCTGCCGCGGAGATCAGCGGGGAACCGTCGTTGTAGGTGGTGGTCATGGCGGCCATTGTCGCGCAGCCCGGCCCCGGCGGCGGGCCGTCCGGGCCCCTGCCGCGGCCCGGTCCGGTCCGGGGGAACCGCCGGAATCCGCAGGACACGCCCGACCCACCGCTCTTTGGTGGGGTCTTTGCGGGACTTTCCGCGCGGCCCGAGGGTTGGGCGCCCGCCAGGGTGGAAGCATCACCCTCGCGCGCGAGGATTTCCGTGCGCCAACCACCCACGAGGAGGCCCGCATTGCCCGCGGTGGAACTCCGACTGGCCCAGGGCACGCCCTGCTGGGTCAGCCTGCTGACCGACGACCTGCCCGGCGCCCGCGCCTTCTACGGCGCACTGCTCGGCTGGACGTACACGCCCGGGCCCGGCCAGCTCGGCGACTACGTCCGGGCCGAGCTCGACGGGGCGCCGGTGGCTGGCCTCGGCGTCTCCACCGCCACCGGCTTCCCGGTGCAGTGGACCACCTACTTCGCGGTGGACGACGCAGACCGCACCGCCCAACTCGTCCGCGAGTGCGGCGGAACCGTCGCCGTCGGACCGCTCCAGGCCGAGCGCGCCGGGCGGATGGCCATCGCCGCCGACGTCTCCGGCGCGGTCTTCGGCCTCTGGCAGGGCGAGGAGCACCTCGGCCGGGAGGCCGGCCGCGAACCGGGCGCCCCGGCCTGGACCGAACTGCTCACCCCCGACGCGGAGGGCGCTGCCACCTTCTACTCCACCGTGCTCGACCGCCCGGTCCGCTCCGCCCCGGGCGAGACCGCGCTGCTGGTGCACGGGCGGCCGGTCGCCGGCATCCGGCACCACGCCGAGCTGTGCGGCCACCCGACGCGCTGGCGCACCCACTTCGCAGTCGGCGACGCCGCACTGACCGCCCGTCACGCCGTCGAGCTGGGCGGCCGGGTCCTGGTCGAACCGCACGACACCATCCGCGGCCGCGCCGCCCGGCTGGCCGACCCGCAGGGCGGGCACTTCTCCGTACTGGAGGTGCTCCCCTAGACCGCCCCGGCCCTCAGGCCTGCTGCTCCTCGAAGGGCAGCACGTCCGGGGAGAGCACCGAGACGCGCGCCGTCGCGGCGGTCAGCCGACGGCGGTGGTGGCGGCGGCACAGCACCTCGTAGCCCACCTCGTCCTGGTCCACCGAGATGTCGCCGACCACCACCTGGGCGCCCTCGACCACCATCACCCCGCCGACCGTCCGGGCGTTGTGGGTGGCCCGCGCACCGCACCAGCACAGCGCCTCGACCTGGAGCACCTCCACCCGGTCGGCCAGCTCGATCAGCCGCTGCGAGCCCGGGAACAGCCGGGTGCGGAAGTCGGTGGTGATGCCGAAGGTGTAGACGTCGATGTCCAGTTCGTCCACCACCCGGGCCAACTGGTCCACCTGCTCTGCGGCGAAGAACTGCGCCTCGTCGCAGATCAGGTAGTCCACCCGGCCGCCGGCCGAGAGCCGCTGCACCACGTGCGCGTGAAAGTCGAAGTCGTCCGTCACCTCGACCGCGTCGGCGCGCAGGCCCAGCCGGCTGGAGATCGTCGCCGCGCCCGCCCGGTCGTTGCGGGTGAGGATCACGCCCTGCCGGCCGCGCGCGGTGTGGTTGTGGTCCATCTGCAGCGCCAGCGTCGACTTGCCGCAGTCCATCGTGCCCGAGAAGAACACCAGTTCAGCCATGGGTGGAGCAAGGGCCTTTCAAATCAGGGAAGTTCGGGCACAGATAAGTCAAGTGCGCGGCTCAGCCGCGGACTTCGAGCAGCGGCACGAACTGCTCGACCGGGGTCATCGAACCGTGCAGACCGATCATCGCGGACTCCCCGGGCTCGTTGCGGGAAGCGACGATCGCGATGTCGTCGCGCGCCGCGGCAACCACGTCGCCGATCCGGGCGTACACCCGCTCGTCCACGGCCGGGCCGAACCAGCCCGCCGCGATCGCCTGGTCCCGGGTGGCCACCCACATCCGGTCGCCCAGCACCTCGCTCCAGACCGCGTGCACGTCGGCCGCGGCCCCCGGCACCGCGTACACGTGCCGGGCCCGGCCCTCGCCGCCGAGCAGGGCGACGCCGGCGCCCAGCTCCCAGTCCTCGTCGAAGTCGATCCGGTCCTCCGGCGCGATGTCGATCATGCCGTGGTCGGCCGTCACGTACATCGCCGAGCGCGGCGGCAGCTGCCCGGCCAGCCGGCGGGCCAGCCGGTCCACCGCGTCCAGCGTCATCCGCCACTCGTCCGAGTCCACCCCGAAGCGGTGACCCGCACCGTCCAGCTCGCTGACGTAGGTGTACACCAGCGCCCGGTCGTGCTCCGCCAGCCAGGAGGCCGCCAGGTCCATCCGCTCCTCGCCCGTGGTGCGGCCGAGGAAGGTGCCGCCGGACAGCGCCACCCTGGTCAGCGGGGTCTGGGCGAACAGCGGGGAGGAGACCTGGGCGGTCGCCACCCCGGCCTGGTGGGTGCGCTCGAAGACCGTCGGGTACGGCTGCCAGGCGTGCGGCTCGGTCGGCGGCTGCCAGCGCAGCTGGTTCATCAGGTAGCCGGTGCCCGGCACCGCCACCGTGTACCCGGCCAGGCCGTGCAGGCCCGGCGGCGTGCCGGTGCCGACCGAGGCCAGCGAGGTCGCCGTGGTGGACGGGAAGCCCGCGGTCAGCGGCCGTCCGCTGCCGCCCAGCGAGCTCCCGACGAGCGAGGACAGGAACGGCGCGTACTCGGGGTGGCGCAGCAGCAGCTCCCAGCCCAGGCCGTCCACCAGGAACACCACCACCCGGTCCGCCGGGGCGATCGGGAGGGTCGCGGTGAACCCGGGGACACCCAGCCCCGCCGCCACCGAGGGCAGCAGGTCGCACAGCGAGCCGCTGCCGTACGGGGGCGCGGGGGCCGTGGTCGGGTCAAGGATCTCGAAGGCGTCGTAGCCGTCGGCAGGAACGAAGGACATGGAACCGGATTCGTAGCGGTGCGGTCGGTCGGGAGCGGCGGGGCTCAGACCCGCGGGCCGTTGCTGATCGTCGCGTCGGACAGCGCCCGGGCGAACACCAGCGCCTGGGCCACCGTCTCCGGGCCGTCGCCGGCCTCACTCACCCGCAGTGAGAGGTCGTCAGCCGTGGCCGAGCCGGTGTAGCCGTGGTCCGCCTCGCAGTTCGGGTCCGAGCAGCCGGCCGGCTCCAGGTCCAGGCGCTGCACCGCGCCCCAGCCGATCGTCAGCACCACCTCGCGCGGCAGGGTGCCCGGGGTGTACGTCTCCGGGTTCGCCACCATCCGGCTCACCACGACCGAACCGATCCGGTCCAGCCGGACGCTCTCCGTCGACGTCGTCGCGAACGGCACCGCCGGGCTGCCCTCGGCCCCGGACTGCTCGTCCGTGTGGCTCACCACGAACCGGGTCGGGGTGAGCACCAGCACCGTCACGTGCCGGCGCACCTCGTTGGCGTCGAAGGTCGTCTCCTGGTGCACCAGGTAGGAGCTGATCGGCTCCGGGCCCACCGCGGACTCGACCGCCTCGGACACCAGGGCCGGGTAGTAGCCGCTGCGCTCGATCGCCGAGCGCAGGTCCTGAGTGGTGGTACCGGTCTTCGCCATATCTCCATCCTGGCATGGTCCGCCGACGAAGCGGGCGGCACGGCGCCGAGCTTCGGACAACAGCGCCCGGGCAGGGCGCAACCAAGGAAGGTTACAGCGTGCTCATCGCGCGCGGGCCCAGATCGCTGCGGACCGGCAGGGGCGCGACCCGTACCCGTGCCCCCAGGATCGCCAGCCCGTGCGGGGCCACGACCACCGGTTCGAGATCCACCGAGGCGATCTCCGGTACATCGTCCACCAGCTGCGACACCCGCAGCAGCAGCTCCTCCAGGGCTCCGGTGTCCACCGCCTCGGCGCCGCGCCAGCCGAACAGCAGCGGCGCCGCCCGGACCTCACGGATCAGCCCGGCGACGTCCTGGTCGGTGGCCGGCACCAGCCGGTGCGCCGTGTCGCCCAGCAGTTCGGCCGGGGCGCCGGCCAGGCCGAAGGAGAGGATCGCGCCGACCGCCGGGTCCACTGTGGCGGCGATCACGGTGTCCACGCCGCGCGGCGCCATCCGCTGGACCACCAGCTCGGCCTGCGCTGCGCCGCCGAGCAGCGCGTCCAGCTCGCGGTGGGCGCGGCGCAGGCCCGCCTCGTCGGTCAGGTCCAGCCGGACGCTGCCCAGGTCGGGGCGGTGGCGCAGGTGCGGGGCGGTCGCCTTGAGGGCCACCGGGTATCCGAGCGTCCCGGCGGCTCGTGCGGCGGACTCCTCGTCCGGGGCCGGCCGCACCGGCGAGACGTCGATCCCGTAGCGGGCCAGCAGCTCCATGGCCTCGGCCTCGGGCAGGACGAGCCGGGCGCCGCCGGGTTGGGTGCGCGCCGCAACCGCGGCCCGGGTGCTCAGCGCCGCCTCCACCAGCCGACGGGCGCCGGGCTCGTCGATCCGGTCCAGCTCGGGGACGCGCGCCGTCTCCTCCGCCGCGGCCGTGCGGCGGCGCCACTGCGCGTAGTGCACGGCGTGGGTGAGGGCGTGCACGGCCCGCTCGGGCGCCGCGTACGCGGGGATGCCGCCGGGGCGCAGCCTGGCCGGCAGGTCGGTCAGCGCCAGGTGGGTGAGCAGCAGCGGCTTGCCCAGCTCCCGGGCCCGGCGGCCGGCGTCGAGCAGGGCGGCGGCGATCTCCGGGTCGTCCGTACCCATCGCTGGGTCGTCCTCGCCGGTCAGCCGGCCGCCCATGAAGGCGTGCGCGGAGGTACCGATCGGCGGGATCGCGACGGCGATCACCGCGTCCACGGCCGGATCGGCGAGCGCGACGTCCAGTGCGATCCGGAAGTTCTCGCCGGTCGCGGCGGTGGTGAGGTCGACGGGCACGCACGGGCGCAGGCCCGCGCTCAGCAGGGCGTCGTAGGTGAGCAGGCCGAGCGAGTCGGAGTTGCCGACCACGGCGACCCGGTCCCCCGGCGGCAGCGGCTGCTGGGCCAGCAGCTCGCCGGTGTCGTACAGCTCGGTGATGGTCGCCACCCGGGTGACGCCCGCCTGTTCGAACAGCGCGTCCACCGTGGCGTCGTGCAGGCCGGTGGCGGTGGCCGGGACGGCGTGGCCGGGCGGCAGGCTGCCGGTGTGCCGGGCCCCCTTGACCACCACGACCGGCTTGACGGCGGCCAGCCGGCGGGCGATCCGGGTGAACTTGCGCGGGTTGCCGAAGGACTCCAGGTAGAGCAGCACCACCTGGGTGGCCTCGTCCTCGGCCCAGTACTGGAGGAAGTCGTTGCCGGAGACGTCGGAGCGGTTGCCGACCGAGGCGAAGGAGGAGACGCCGAGGCCGCGCTTGTGGGCGGCCTCCAGCAGGGCCACGCCGATCGCGCCGGACTGGCAGAAGATCCCGAAGCCGCCGCGGCCGGGAAGGCGTGGGGCGAGCGACGCGTTCAGCGGGCTCTGCGGGTCGGTGTTGATCAGGCCGAAGGCGTTCGGGCCGATCACCCGCATGCCGGCCGCGCGGGCCTGGCGGACCAGCGCGCGCTGCCGGTCCCGGCCTTCCGGACCGGTCTCCGCGTAGCCGGCGGTGACCACCACCAGGCCCTGCACCCCGTGGGCACCGCACTCGGCGACGGCGGCCGGGACGGCGCTCTCGGGGACGGCGATCACCGCGAGGTCCACCGGTCCGGGAATGTCCAGAATCGAACGGTGGACCGGGACGCCGTCCAGCTCGGTGCCGGGCTCGGCGTTGCGGTTCACCGCGTACACCGGCCGGTCGGCCGGGGCGCCCCCCAGCAGGTCGCGCAGGATGGCCCGGCCGACGGTCTGCGGGGTGCGCGAGACCCCGATCACGGCCACCGAGCGCGGGGTGAGCAGCCGCTGCACCGAGCGCGCCTCGGCGCGGTGCTCGCGGGCACGCATCACGGCGAGCGAGCGGTCGGTCTGTTCGAGGTCGAACTCCAGGTGCACCACGCCGTCGGCGAAGCTGCGGTGCTGGGTGTAGCCGGCGTCGGTGAAGACCTTCACCATCTTCCGGTTCTCCGGCAGCACCTCGGCCTGGAAGCGGCGGATGCCGCGCTCCTGCGCGACCGCCGCGATGTGCTCCAGCAGGGCGGAGGCCACGCCGCGGCCCTGGTGGGCGTCCTGCACCAGGAAGGCCACCTCGGCGTCGGTGCCGGTCTCGGAGGGGCGGCCCTCGGCGTCGATCCGGTCGTACCGGACGGTGGCGATGAAGTGGTCCCGGACCACCACCGCGAGGCCCACCCGGTTCACGAAGTCGTGGTGGGTGAAGCGGCGGACGTCCTTGTCGGAGAGCCGCGGGTAGGGGGCGAAGAACCGGAAGTACTTGGACTGGTCCGACACCTGCTCGTAGAACTCCACGAGCCGTCCGGCGTCGGCGGGCGTGATCGGCCGGATCCGAGCCGTGCCTCCGTCACGCAGCAGGATGTCCGCTTCCCAGTGCTGCGGATAGTCGGGTTGCTCGGGGTTCACCACCGCGGGGTCTTCCACATTCGTCAGATTATCCGGCGGCGAGCCGAATGGCGTCGGGCGCGTGCCCACGGCAGGGTGTACAGGGCCGTCGGCCGGGGTTTATGCCCCGAAAAGAAACAATCACAAGTCCTGAACGCGGCGGTTTCCGGGGGCCGACTGCGTGCAACACTGGTCTAGACAACATGGCCGCTTCCCCCGCTCCCCCGAGCACGGCCGTGACCAGCTTCACCGGAAAGGCACGTCTCATGGCTGAGCGCCGCGTCACCATCGGTTGGGCCGAGGGCCTGCACGCCCGTCCCGCCTCCGTCTTCGTCCGGGCCGTTGCGGCCACCGGCGTGCCGATCACCATCGCCAAGCCGGGCGGCAACCCGGTGAACGCCGCCTCCATGCTCGGCCTCCTCGGCCTGGGCGCCCAGGGTGGCGACGAGGTCATCCTCGCTTCCGACGCCGAGAACGCCGACGACGCGCTCGACCGCCTCGCCAAGCTCGTCTCCGAGGGCCTCGACGAGCTCCCCGCCGCGGCCTGAGGCCTCTCAGCCGCCCGATCGGGGTGCCACCGGATTCCGGTGGCACCCCGATCGGCTTCTCCGGCCGCTTCCGCGCTCCGGCCGGCCCGGTCAGCCCTTGACGCAGACGACCTGCTTGAGGTGCGCGACCACCTCGACGAGGTCCTTCTGCTGCTCGATGACCTTCTCGATGTTCTTGTAGGCGCCCGGGATCTCGTCCACCACGCCGCCGTCCTTGCGGCACTCCACGCCCTTGGTCTGCTCGACCAGGTCCTGCGTGGTGAACCGCTTCTTCGCGGCGTTGCGGCTCATCTTGCGGCCGGCGCCGTGCGAGGCGGAGTTGAACGAGGCCGCGTTGCCCAGACCGCGGACGATGTAGGAGCCCGTCCCCATCGACCCGGGGATGATCCCGAGGTCGCCGGAGCCGGCCCGGATCGCGCCCTTGCGCGTCACCAGCACGTCGACGCCGTCGTACCGCTCCTCCGCCACGTAGTTGTGGTGGCAGCTGATCACCTCGTCGAAGGCGACCTCCGCCTTGGCGAACTCGCGGCGGACGACGTCCTGGAAGAGCGCCATCATGACCGCCCGGTTGTTCTTGGCGTACTCCTGCGCCCAGAACAGGTCCTGGCGGTAGGCCGCCATCTCCGGGGTCTTCGCGAGGAAGACCGCGAGGTCCTGGTCGATCAGGCCCTGGTTGTGCGGCAGCGAGCGGGCGACGCCCATGTGGTGCTCCGCGAGCTCCTTGCCGATGTTGCGGGAACCGGAGTGCAGCATCAACCAGACCGCGCCGGTCGTATCAATGCACAGTTCTATGAAGTGATTTCCTCCGCCGAGCGTGGCCATCTGCTGCATGGCCCGCTCGCGACGCCACCTGACCTCCTCCGCCACCCCGTCGAAGCGCTGCCAGAAGTCGTCCCAGCCCGCCGTGCGGAAGCCGTACAGCTTGGTCGGGTCGACCGGGTCGGTGTGCAGGCCGCGGCCGACCGGAATGGCCCGCTCGATCTCGCGGCGCAGGGCGGAGAGGTCGTCCGGGAGGTCCTCGGCGGTGAGCGAGGTCTTGACCGCGCTCATCCCGCAGCCGATGTCGACACCGACGGCCGCCGGGCAGACCGCGTCCTTCATGGCGATGACGGAGCCGACGGTGGCGCCCTTGCCCAGGTGGACGTCGGGCATCACGGCGAGGCCGTGCAGCCAGGGCAGGGAGCTGATGTTGCGCAGCTGCTGGAGGGCCTGGCCCTCGACGGTGGCCGGGTCGGTCCACATCCGGATCGGCACCCGGACGCCGGGCACCTCGGTGTACGTCATGATCGAACGACCTCCAGAGGTCGGGAAGTTCACGTCGGGAAGCTGCCGCGCGAGGAATCCCGGCGCGGCTCGGGGAAGTTCAGGAGGAGGGGCTCAGACGCCCAGGGCGACGGCACAGGGGGAATACGGCCGTGGGGAGCGTCGTATGGCTTGCTCGACCCGCATGGTGACCGCCTCCCTTCCTTCGTCGCAGTTCGCACGTGCTGTGCGCCGGGGACCATCTATCCACGGAACAGGCGCGGTCTGCAACGGATTTAAGAACGCGTCCGGCCCGGCGGAGCGGGTGCTCCACCGGGCCGGACGAAACCGCGGCAGGCGTCAGCTGACGACGGTGACCTCGCCGATTCCGAGCGCCCGCACGTCGTCGGCGATCACGGCGGCGTCGCCGACCAGGACGGTGACCAGACGGTCCGGCGGGAAGGCCGCGACGACCGCCTCGGTGGCGGCGGCGGTGGGCAGTTCGGCGAGCTGCCGGTAGACCTCGGCCTGGTAGTCGTCCGGCAGGTACTGCTCGACCTGGTCGGCCAGGGTGCCGGCCACCGAGCCCGCGGTCTCGTACTTCAGCGGGGCGACGCCGACCAGGAACTGCACGGCCTCGTCGCGCTCGGCGTCGGTGAGGCCCTCGGCGGCGAGGGTGCGCAGGATGGTCCAGGTGTCGGCCAGGGCGGGCGCGGTGGAGGCGGTGTCCACCGAGCCGCTGATGGCGAGCATCGCCCGCCCGCTGCCGTCGGCGGCCGAGCGCAGCGGCTGGGCGAAGGCGCGCACGCCGTAGGTGTAGCCCTTCTCCTCGCGCAGGACGCGGTCGAGGCGGGAGGTGAGGGTGCCGCCGAGGCAGTAGGTGCCGAGGGTCTGGGCGGCCCAGACCGGGTTGTGGCGGTCGGGCCCGATCCGGCCGATGAGCAGCTGGGTCTGGACGGAGCCGGGGCGGTCCACGATGACGACGCGGCCGCGGTCGTCGGCGGTGACCGGGCCGTGGGCGGACGGATCGGCGGCCGTTCCGGTCCAGGTGCCGAGGGTGCTCTCCAGCAGCGCGGGCAGGTCGACGCCGGTGAGGTCGCCGACCACCACGACGGTGCTGGTCGCGGGGCGCACGTGGGCGTCGTAGAAGGCCTTGACGGCCGTGCGGTCGATCGACTTCACGGTGTCGGCGGTGCCGGCGCGGGGCCGGGAGAGCCGGTCGGCGGCGTCGAAGAGCTCGGCGTACAGGGCCTTGGCGGCGCGCCGGGCGGGGTTGGCCTGCTCGTGGACGATCTCGTCCAGGCGGTTGGCGACCAGGCGCTCGATCTCCGCCTCGGGCAGGGCCGGGGCGCGCAGGGCGTCGGCGAGCAGGGACAGGCCGCGCTGGAGCCGGGAGGCGGGGACCTCCAGGGAGATCCGGGTGCACGGGTGGTCGGCGTGGGCGTCGAGGGTGGCGCCGGCGCGCTCCAGTTCGGCGGCGAACTCCTCGGCGCTGAGGGTGTCGGTGCCCTCGCTGAAGGCGCGGGCGAGGATGCCGGCGATGCCGTCGAGGCCCTCGGGCTCGACGGCGAGCGGGACGTCGAGCAGGACCTCGACGGCCACCAGCTGCTGGCCGGGCCGGTGGCAGTGCAGGACGGTGATGCCGTTGCCGAGGGCGGCCCGCTCGGGGGCGGGGAAGTCCCAGGGGCTGGGCGTGCCCGGCTGGGGCTGCGGGTGGAAGGTCATGGCGGGGACGTAGTCGGTGCTCATACGGCGGCACCCTCCTCTTCGGAAGCGGCGTCGGAGTCGGCGTCGGTCTCGGCGGCGGTCGGCTCGTAGACGAGGACGGCCCGGTTGTCGGGGTGGAGGCGGGCCTTGGCGACGGCCTGGACCTCCTCGGCGGTGACGTCGAGGACCTTGGGGAGGGCGTCGTTGAGCAGCTTGGGGTCGCCGAACAGGACGGCGTAGCGGCACAGTTCGTCGGCGCGGCCGGCGACGGTGGTGAGCCGGTCGAGCCACTCGCGCTCGATCTGGGCCTGGGCGCGCTCGAGTTCCTCGGCCGTGGGGCCCTCGGCGGCGAAGCGGGCGAGCTCCTCGTCGACGGCGGTGCCGATCTGCTCGATCGTGGCGTCGCCGGAGGTCTTGACGTCGAGCCAGCCGAGGCTGGGGGCGCCGGCCAGCCGCAGCAGGCCGAAGCCGGCGGCGACGGCGGTGCGGTCGCGGCGGACCAGCCGGTTGTAGAGGCGGCTGGACTCGCCGCTGCCGAGGACGGTGAGGGCGAGGTCGGCGGCGTCGGCCTCGCGGGTGCCGTCGTGCGGGAGGCGGTAGGCGGCCATCAGGGCGCGGGACGGGACGTCCTCGTGGATCTCCTCGCGGATCTCGCGGCCGATGGTCTCGGGGAGTTCGCCCGAGCGCGGGGGCTGCTTGCCGTCGTGCGCGGGGATGGAGCCGAAGTACTTCTCGACCCAGGCGACGGTCTGCTCGGGATCGATGTCGCCGACGACGGAGAGGACGGCGTTGTTGGGCGCGTAGTACGTCCGGAAGAACGTGCGGGCGTCCTCCAGGGTGGCCGCGTCAAGGTCGGCCATGGAGCCGATCGGGGTGTGGTGGTACGGGTGGCCGTCGGGGAAGGAGAGTGCGGTGAGCTTCTCGAAGGCGGTGCCGTACGGGACGTTGTCGTAGCGCTGGCGGCGCTCGTTCTTGACGACGTCGCGCTGGTTCTCCATGGACGTCTCGTCGAGCGCGGCGAGCAGCGAGCCCATCCGGTCGGCCTCCAGCCAGAGGGCGAGCTCCAGCTGGTGGGCGGGCATGGTCTCGAAGTAGTTGGTGCGCTCGAAGCTGGTGGTGCCGTTGAGCGAGCCGCCGGCGCCCTGGACGAGCTCGAAGTGCCCGTTGTTGGAGACGTTGGCGGAGCCCTGGAACATCAGGTGCTCGAAGAGGTGGGCGAGGCCGGTGCGGCCCTTGACCTCGTGGCGGGAGCCCACGTCGTACCAGAGGCAGACGGCGGCGACCGGGGTGAGGTGGTCCTCGGAGAGGACGACGCGCAGGCCGTTGGCCAGGCGGTGCTCGGTGATGGCGATGCCTCGGCTGGAGGCGGGGGCCGGGTTGGCCATGCGCTCGGGTCCTTCCCGTCGTCGATGTCGGGGTTCGTGTGGCGTCCCCCATTGTGGTGCAACGTGCGGGAACCGTGTTCGTGTCCGCGCTGACGGGGCCGTTCGCCAGGGGCGGAAGAGGGCCGCTGACCGGGAGTGTCGGCCCGAGGGTCCACAATGGGGGCGCCGCGCCCTGTCGACGGCGCCCGGTTGACGGGTCCGGTGGCAGGAGGGTGCGGAGACGACCGACGACCGACCCCGGCGTTCGGTGACCGACCGACGACCGACCGAGACACAGCCAGCGACACGTAAGGGAGCCCCGCCGCGATGGCCCGCCGCAGTTCGCAGACCCCGCCGCCCGGAGACTTCGAGGAGCGGATCCTCGACGTCGACGTCGTGGACGAGATGCAGGGCTCCTTCCTGGAGTACGCCTACTCGGTGATCTACTCGCGTGCGCTGCCCGACGCACGGGACGGCCTGAAGCCGGTGCACCGCCGGATCCTGTACCAGGCCAACGAGATGGGCCTGCGCCCGGACCGCGCGCACGTGAAGTGCGCCCGTGTGGTGGGCGAGGTGATGGGCCGGCTGCACCCGCACAGCGACGCGTCGATCTACGACTCCGTGGTGCGCATGGCGCAGCCGTTCTCGATGCGGCTGCCGCTGATCGACGGGCACGGCAACTTCGGTTCGCTGGGCAACGACGACCCGCCGGCCGCGATGCGCTACACCGAGTCGCGGCTGACGGCCGCCTCGATGGCGATGGTGGAGTCGATCCACGAGGACACCGTCGACTTCGGCCCGAACTACGACGGCAGCGAGCAGGAGCCGCTGGCGCTGCCGGCCGCGTTCCCGAACCTGCTGGTGAACGGCGCGACGGGCATCGCGGTGGGCATGGCGACGAACATGCCGCCGCACAACCTGTCCGAGGTGGTGGCCGCGGCCCGGCACCTGATCAAGCACCCGAACGCGGACCTGGACACGCTGATGCGGTTCGTGCCCGGTCCGGACCTGCCGACCGGCGGGCGGATCGTGGGCCTGTCGGGCATCCGGGACGCGTACGAGTCGGGCCGCGGCACGTTCAAGATCCGGGCGACGACGACGGTGGAGGCGGTGACGGCCCGCCGCAAGGGCATCGTGGTCACCGAGCTGCCGTACAACGTCGGCCCGGAGAAGGTCATCTCGAAGATCAAGGACCTGGTCAACGCGAAGAAGCTCCAGGGCATCGCGGACGTCAAGGACCTGACCGACCGCGAGCACGGGCTGCGGCTGGTCATCGAGGTGAAGAACGGCTTCGTGCCGGAGGCGCTGCTGGAGCAGCTCTACAAGCTGACGCCGATGGAGGAGACCTTCGGCATCAACAACGTCGCGCTGGTCGACGGGCAGCCGCTGACGCTGGGGCTGAAGGAGCTGCTGGAGGTCTACGTCGACCACCGCTTCACCGTGGTGCGCCGGCGCAGCGACTTCCGCCGCCGCAAGCGTGAGGAGCGGCTGCACCTGGTCGAGGGCCTGCTGGTGGCCCTGCTCGACATCGACGAGGTCATCGCGATCATCCGGTCGAGCGACAACGCCCAGCAGGCGAAGGAGCGCCTGATGGAGCGCTTCTCGCTGTCGGAGACGCAGACCGCGTACATCCTGGACACCCCGCTGCGGCGGCTGACCCGCTTCGACCGGGTGGAGCTGGAGCAGGAGAAGGCGAAGCTGACCGCGGAGATCGCGGACCTGACCGAGATCCTGGAGTCGGACACCAAGCTGCGCAGCGTGGTGTCGTCCGAACTGGGCGCGGTGTCGAAGCAGTTCGGCACGGAGCGGCGCACGGTGCTGCTGGAGGCGGGGGCGGTGCCGTCGGCGGCGCTGGCCGTGCCGCTGGAGGTGGCGGACGACCCGTGCCGGGTGCTGCTGTCCTCGACGGGCCTGCTCGCGCGGACGGCGGACGGGGAGCCGTTCGAGGTGTCGGAGAAGCGGGCGAAGCACGATGTGATCGTGTCGGCGGTGCACGCGACGGCGCGGGCGGACGTGGGCGTGGTGACGTCCGCGGGCCGGGTGCTGCGGCTGCCGGTGATCGACCTGCCGGCGCTGCCGCCGACGCCGTCGCCGACGCTGGCGGGCGGGGCCGCGGTGGGCGAGTTCCTGCGGCTGGAGGCCGGGGAACGGGTGCTGGCGCTGACCACGCTGGACGAGTCCTCGCCGGGGCTGGCGCTGGGCACGCTGCAGGGTGTAGTGAAGCGGGTGGTGCCGGAGTGGCCGGCGAACAAGGACGAGTTCGAGGTGATCGCCCTCAAGGAGGGTGACGAGCTGGTGGGCGCGGTCGAGCTGCGCACCGGCGAGGAGGACCTGGTCTTCGTCGCCTCGGACGCCCAGCTGCTGCGCTACCCGGCGGGCCAGGTGCGTCCGCAGGGCCGCCCGGCGGGCGGCATGGCGGGCATCAAGCTGTCGGACGGCGCGCGGGTGCTGTCCTTCACGGCGGTGGACCCGGCGGCGGACGCGGTGGTGGTCTCGGTGGCCACCGCTTCGGGCACGCTGTCCGGCGGCGAGCAGACGAGCTGGAAGGTCACCCCGTTCGAGCAGTACCCGCGCAAGGGCCGCGCCACCGGCGGTGTGCGCTGCCAGCGCTTCCTGCGCGGCGAGGACGGCCTGACCTTCGCCTGGGCCGGCGCCGCCCCGGCCCGCGCCGCCACCGCCAAGGGCGCCCCGGTCGACCTGCCCGAGCGCGACCCGCGCCGCGACGGCTCCGGCACCCCGGTCACCACCCCGATCGCGGTGGTCGCCGGCCCGGCGTAACGGCTCCCGCACGAGCGGAGGGGCACCGGAACCATCCGGTGCCCCTCCGCTTTTTCGTGCCCGTCCGACCGGGAACCCGGAAGGGTGATCTCCAATTCCCGGTCATGGCCGGAACTTTGCCCATTCATGGGCTAGGTTCACCGAACAGGTGCTCCATATCGCATCACGCGCCTTGGGGGGACGGGGAGTTGGCCGAGGAGTTCAAGATCGACATGGGCAGGATGAGGACGGTGTCCAAACAACTCGACGAGTGCGGCAACCGCATGGGGGCGGTCGCCTTGCACGCCGAGTCGAGCCGCTCGGTGCCCAGCTGTTTGCCCTTTCCGAGGTTCTCAAGGCTCTTGGCACCTTGGCTCTGATCACGGCCGTGGTGCTCCTCTCCCTCGGACAGGATCCCTCCGGCGCCGAGCGCGCCCAGCAGCTCCGGTCCGCCGCCATCGGGCTGACGGCAGTCAGCGTGTGCGCGGCCCTGCCGGCGCTGAGGGCGTACTCGACCTGGCGCCGCTCCGGCTTGCGCGATCACGCCGCGGCCTACCTCGACCTGCTCGTCGAGGCCCGCGCGTACGGCGTCCCGGTCCCCGTCCCGCCGGCCTGGCTGGACGTCCGCAACCGGATCCGCAAGCCCTCATGACCTCCGGGGAAGGCCCGATGCCCGGCATACCGACAGTCCACCGTCCCGCCGAGGACGCGCGGCTCCAGATCCGCTTCATCGTCCCGCCCGCCTTCCACGAGATCCCGGTGCTCGGCACCGACGACCAGGTGGCCGAGGAACTCTGGGAGCTGGTCTGCGAGGTGCTGGCCTCCCAGCCCGACGAGGTGCGGGTGCGCTGGGCCGTGGCACTGGCCGAGCTGATCCCGCCGATGGCCGAGGCCGGGGTGATCCACGCCGGGATGTGCCTGGTGGACGTGGACGGCCGACCGAGCACGGCATCGATCGTGGCTTCGGTGTGCCCGCTGGTCGGGACCGACTACGCGGGCGCGGTGGACTTCCTGCTCACCCGCCTGGCCCGGTCCCGTCCGGAGGCGGAGGTGACGGAGATCGAGCTGCCGGCCGGGCGCGCGGTGGCGGTGATCGACGCCGTGGCGACTCCGCTCGACGACGGGTCGACTTCGCTCGACGACGGGTCGACTCCGCTCGACGGCACGGCGGTCCCGCTCCTCGACGGCGTGCTGACCACCTCGGTGATCCAGGTGCACCTGCCGCTGCCGAACGAGTCCCAGCTGCTCTCGCTGGAGCTGAGCACCCCGTGTCCCGAGGACTGGGTGCTGTACTCGGAGCTGTTCGCGGACGTCGTCCGCAGCATCCACCTGGAGTTCGCGGACCTCCCGACCGCCTCCGAGCCGCTGTACGACTCGGTGGACGAGGAGGTGGCACAGCGCGTGAAGGCCGCGTTCGGGTGATCAGGTGAGGGTAGCCTTGCCGGGGTGAGCACCTGTGCGACCGTGTCGCGTGAACTTTCGGAGCCGCTGGCCGCGACGGCGGCGGTGGCGACCACCTGGCTGCTGGTGGAGCAGAACGGGCCGTGGGGCGCGAAGGCGCTGGGCGAGAGCCACCTGGACGCGGCGGTCGGGCGGGCGCTGGAGGCGGCCGCGGCCGGGACGGGCGTGCGAGTGGCGCTGATCCGCCGGCCCGGGCGGCACGCCGACTGCCTGCCGACGGCGCGGCACGAGGTGATCGTGGCCCACACGGTGCCGGGCCGCGGCTGGGTGCGCCGGGCCGGGGTGGCGGATCCGGCGGAGCTGCTGGAGCTGGACTTCGCGGCGCTGGGGGCAGGCAACCACACGGGCTTCGGCACGGCGCACGTCGGCGGCCCGGTGGCCCTGGTGTGCACCAACGGGCGGCGGGACCGCTGCTGCGCACTGCTGGGCCGTCCGCTCGCGGCGGAGCTGGCCGCGGCCGGGCACAGCGAGGTGTGGGAGGTCACCCACCTGGGCGGGCACCGCTTCTCCCCCACCGTGCTGGTGCTGCCGTACGGCTACGCGTACGGGCGGCTGACGCCGGAGACCGCCAAGGAGGTGCTGGCGGCGACGGCGGCCGGGCACATGGTGCCGGAGTGGTCGCGGGGCTGCTCGGGCTGGGAGCGTCCGGGCCAGGCGGCCGAGCACGCGGTGCGGCTGGCCACCGGCGAGACCGGGGTGGACGTGCTGACGCTCACCCAGCGGCCGGACGGCGAGGGCCGCTGGCTGGTGACGGTGCTGCACCGGGACGGCCGGTCCTGGGAGGTGGACGTGATCGAGGCGGTGAGCGAGCCGGCGCGTCCGGAGAGCTGCGGCAAGGCGGCGGGGACACCCTCGCGGATGGACGTGCTGTCGGTCCGGGGCCGGTGAGAAGCGGCCCCGCGCCCGTGGGGGTGGGCGCGGGACCGCTGCCCGCAGGACCGCTGCCGTCCAGGGCTCGGCCGCCGAGGACTCAGCCCGCGGCCTTGGCGACGAACTCCGTGGTGTACGTCTTCGACAGGTCGATCGACCCCTCCTTGCCCTTCACGTCCGGGTGGAACGCGGCGAGCACCGAGAGCACCGTCTTCGGCCCGTCGGCCGGCATCACGCCGTCCGTGGTGAACATCGGCAGCGTCGCCTTGATCGCCGCCGCGTACTGCTCGGCGCCGCCCTGCGCGTAGTCCGCGGGCATCTTCGCGGCGATCTCCTCGGGGCTGTGGGTGGACATCCACGTGAGGGTCTTCACGAAGGCGTTGGCGAGCTTCTGGGTGGTGTCCCTGTTCTTCTCCACCCAGTCGGTGTTCATGTACAGCGACGAGGACGGGTACAGCCCGCCGAGCGCCTCGCGCGAGCCTTCGGGGGTGCGCATGTCGTACAGGATCTTGCCGAGGCCCTTGTCCAGGATGGCGGCGACGGTCGGGTCCGTGGTCATCCCGGCGTCGATGCTGCCCTGCTGGAGCGCGGCGATGAAGGTCTGGCCGGCACCGACCGCGATCGGGCTGAACTCGCTGACGGCGGTGCCGTTCTTGACCGCGAGGTACTTGGTGAGGAAGTCGGTCGAGGAGCCGATGCTGGTGACGCCGAGCTTCTTCCCCTTGAAGTCGGCACCGGACCTGACGGCGTCGGCCTGCTTGACGGAGACCACCTCGACCTCGCCGGGCGCCTGGGCGAACTGCACCACGGACTCGACCTTCTTGCCCTTGGCCTGGAGGTCGATGGTGTGGTCGTAGAAGCCGACCGCGCCCTGGACGTCCCCGGCGAGCAGCGCGGTGGTGGCGTTGACGCCGGCGGGCTCGGTCATCAGTTCGACGTTGACGCCGGCCTCGGCGAAGTAGCCGAGCCGCTGGGTGAGCATCGCGGGCAGGTAGATGACCTTGTCCAGGCCACCGACCATGATCTTGACCTTGGGCCCGTCGACCTGCTGCCCGGCGGGGGCGGCGACCGCGCCGTGGCCGGCGGTGGCGGCGTCGTTGGCGCAGGCGGAGAGCGGGAGGAGCAGGACGGCGGCGAGGGCGGCGGCAGCGGATCTGCGCATGGGTGGTGCCTCTCTCTTCTTACGGCAGGGGGGAGTCGGCGGCTCTGACGGCGGCGCGGGGGTCAGCGCCCGTCGCCCGCGTCGGCGGGCTTCCAGCGGAACAGCTTCTTCTCGGCGAAGGTCAGCAGCCCCTCGGTGAGCAGTGCGACGACGGCGAGGATGGTCATGGCCGCGTACACGCCGGCCGCGTTGAAGGTGCCCTGGGCGGCCGCGACGAGCAGGCCGAGGCCCTTGGTGGCGCCGAT
This sequence comes from Kitasatospora sp. NPDC101235, assembly GCF_044767505.1. Taxonomy (NCBI): domain Bacteria; kingdom Bacillati; phylum Actinomycetota; class Actinomycetes; order Kitasatosporales; family Streptomycetaceae; genus Kitasatospora; species Kitasatospora sp. NPDC101235. The sequence goes on along the minus strand of NZ_JBIWNZ010000025.1, from coordinate 113,122 downwards.
GTACTCGCCGACGATGGCGCCGATCAGCGCGAAGCCGAAGCTGACGTGCAGGCTGGTGAAGATCCAGGTGGTGGCGGCGGGGATGACCACCTGGAGGGTGACCTTGCGGTTGTCGGCGCCCAGGATGCGGGCGTTGGCGACGAGGTTGCGGTCCACCTCGCGGGCGCCCTGGAAGGCGTTGAAGAACACCGGGAAGAACACCAGCACCACCGCGGAGGCGACCTTGGAGGCCGGTCCCAGACCGAACCAGATCAGGAAGATCGGCGCGAGCACGATCCGCGGGATGGCGTTGAGCACCTTGATGTACGGCCCGAACACGTCGGCCAGGAAACGGATCCGGCCGAGCGCGATGCCCAGCAGCACACCGCCGACGACGCCGATCACCCAGCCGGTGAGGGCCTCGTAGAGGGTGTAGCCGATCTGTTCGCCGAGCGAGCCCTGCGCGGTGCCGTGGGTGATCCACTGCCAGATCTGGTCCCAGATCTTCGACGGCTGGGAGAAGTTGAACGGGTCGATGACGTCCGTACGGGCGCAGACCTCCCACAGCCCGAGGAAGGCGAGCAGCACCGCGACCCGGGCACCGTAGACGCCCAACCTCCGGTTGCGGGCGGCCCGTTCGCGCGCCTCGGTTCTCGTCGTGACGGCCGGGGGCTTGCCGGCGACGCCCGGCGCGGACTCGGGCACGGACGCGGACGTGGTCTCAAGCGGCACGACCCGCTCCTCTCTCCCGGGTGATGCGGACCTCTTCGCCGAGCGAGGCCCAGATCTCGCGGTACAGCTCGACGAACCTCGGTTCCAGCCGGACGGCCTCCACGGTGCGCGGGCGCGGCAGGTCGACGGTGAAGACCTCCTTGACGGTGGCCGGTCCGGCCGTCATGACGACGACCCGGTCGGCGAGCGCGATGGCCTCGTCCAGGTCGTGGGTGACGAACACCACCGACGAGCCGGTCCCCGCCCACAGCTCCAGCAGCTGGTCCGACATCAGGGCCCGGGTCTGCACGTCCAGCGCCGAGAACGGCTCGTCCATCAGCAGGATCGCCGGGTCGTTGACGAAGGTCTGGGCGAGCGCGACGCGCTTGCGCATGCCGCCGGACAGCTGGTGCGGGTAGCGGTCCTCGAAGGCGGCCAGGCCGACCCGGCCGAGCCAGTCCCGGGCCCGCTCCCTGGCCTCGGCGGCGGGCACGCCGCGGAAGCGCGGGCCCGCCATCACGTTGGACAGGACGGTGCGCCACGGGAAGACGGCGTCCTGCTGGAAGACGAACCCGACCTTGGGGTCGATCCCGCGCACGGGCTCGCCGTACACCCGGACCTCGCCCTCGGTGGGCTCCTCCAGACCGCTGACCAGGGTCAGCGTGGTGGACTTGCCGCAGCCGGTGGGGCCGACGACGGCGACGAACTCGCCCTGGGCGACGATCAGATCGAGATCGCGGACCGCGGTGTGCAGCGCCCCGGAGGGGGTGCGGAACCGTTTGGTCGCGCCGGTCAGCTCGATCGCCGGGGTGCTCATGCCCCACCTCGCTTCGCTCGGCCGGTGCTTCGCACGAGTGGCACCTCTCGACGGTTCACTCTCCCCCAGCCTCCGGCCGGGGGTACCCCCACTGCTCGCTCACGCATTCGATCCTCCAGGGTCCGTGTGGCTGCCCCGGAAAGGTAGGAGTGGGCCCGGCCCCGGCGGGAGCCTTCTTCGCGTAGTGCGACTTCTGCGCATAGGGGGTGTTCTGCTCGTTTTGCTTCCGCTACAACTGCGGGGACGCGGCTGACAGAAGCACCCCGGAAACATAGGGTGTCCCGACCCCACCCGCAGGCGCCCCGACCGCCCCGAGGACGCCCGATCCCCCGCAGCCGCCGAGAGGAGGCCCGGATGAAGCTCTCCCGTCGGCCCCGCCGGGTCTTCGCCCAGCTGCTGCTGAGCCAGACCGTCGTCACCGTCGGTGTCACCGCCGTGACCGCCGGGCTGTTCCTGGCCCCGGTCAGCAGCGAGCTGGACCACGACGCGATGCAGCGGGCGCTGTCGATCGCCCAGGCCACCGCCACCGACGAGAGCATCGCCCGGGCCGCCGCCGACCGCGACGTGGTGGCCGCGCAGCAAAACGCCGAGCAGATCCGGCTGGCCACCGGCGCCAGCTTCGTCGTGGTCACCGACCTGGACGGCATCCGGCTCTCGCACACCGACCCGGGCCGGATCGGCCAGCGGGTCAGCACCGACCCGGAGCCCGCGCTCAGCGGCCGCAGCGTCACCGCCATCCAGGAGGGCACCCTGGGCCGCACCGCCCGCGGCAAGGTGCCGCTGCGGACGGCGGACGGCCGGATCGTCGGCGAGGTCTCGGTCGGCATCAGCGACGACTCGATCCGCCGCCGGCTGCTGAAGATGCTCACCGGCATCCTGCTGTGCGCGGGCGCCGGGCTGGCCGCCGGGACGCTCGCCACCCTCCTCATGGCCCGCCGCCTCAAGCGCCGCACCCACAACATCGCGCTGGCCGACATCTCGGCGCTGCTGGAGGAACGGGAGGCGATGCTGCACGGCATCCGCGAGGGCATGGTGGCGCTGGACGAGCGCGGCCGGATCCGGCTGGCCAACGACGAGGCCCTCCGGCTGCTCGGCCTGCCCGAGGACTGCACCGGCCGCCCGATCGGCGCGGTGCTGCCGCCGGGCCGGCTGGCGGACGTACTCGCCGGGCGGATCGCGGGCGCCGACCTGCCCGCCGTACGGGACGACCGGGTGCTGGTGGTGAACCGGATGGCCACGCCCGAGGGCGGCGCGGTGGTGACCCTGCGGGACCGCACCGAGCTGGAGTCGCTGGTCCGCGAACTGGACACCACCCGCAGCCTCACCGAGGCGCTGCGGGCCCAGGACCACGAGCACGCCAACCGGATGCACACCCTGCTGGGCCTGCTGGAGCTGGGCCGTCACGAGCACGCGGTCGCGTTCATCTCGGAGCAGTCCGGCTCGCACGCCGTGGTCGCCGCGCAGATCGCCGAGCAGGTGCAGGACCCGCACGTGGCGGCGCTGCTGGCGGGCAAGGCCTCGGTGGCGGGCGAGCGCGGGGTCCGGCTGGCGCTGGCCCCGGCGGCGCACCTGCCGGACGCGGTGGTGGACGCCCGGGCGCTGGTGACGGTGCTCGGCAACCTGATCGACAACGCGGTGGACGCGCTGGCCGCGGGCGGCGGGGGCCGAGTGGAGGTGAGCCTGGCGGCGGCCGGCCCGACCCTGCTGCTGCAGGTCACGGACAGCGGCCCGGGCGTGCCGGAGGAACTGCGCGAACAGGTCTTCGAGGAGGGGTGGACCAGCAAGGACGCGCCCGCGCACCGTCCGCGCGGGCTGGGGCTGGCGATGGTGCGGCGGCTGGTCGAGCGGACCGGCGGCCGGATCGTGCTCGACACGGGGCCGCTCGGCGGTGCCCGGTTCACCGTCGAGCTGCCCGAGGCCCTGCTCACCACTCAGCTCGCGGAGGCGTGATGATCGACGTACTCGTGGTGGACGACGACTTCCGGGTCGCGGACGTGCACGCCGCGTACGTGGCCAAGGTCCCGGGCTTCCGGGTGACCGGCACCGCGCACTCGGCCGGGGAGGCGCTGGCCGCCCTGGAGCGCCGCCCGGTGGACCTGCTGCTGCTCGACCACCACCTGCCCGACGAGACCGGCCTGGCCCTGGTCCGCCGGCTGCGGGAACGCCAGGTGGCCTGCGACGTGATGATGGTGACGGCCGCCCGGGACGTCTCGACGGTGCACGCCGCGATGCAGCACGGCGCGCTCCAGTACCTGGTCAAGCCGTTCACCTTCGCCGGGCTGCGGGAGAAGCTGGTGGCGTACGCGCAACTGCGGCACGCGCTCGCCGCACCGGCCCGGGAGGCCGGCCAGGACGAGGTGGACCGGCTGTTCGCGACCCTTCGCAGCGCCGCCGCCCCGGCCGGGACGCTCCCCAAGGGCCACTCCGCGCCCACCACCGACCTGGTGATGGGCGTGTTGCGCCGGGCCGGCCGGCCGCTGTCCGCCCAGGAGGTCGCCGACGCCACCGGACTGAGCCGCTCCACCGCGCAGCGCTACCTCAAGCAGCTGGAGCGGGACAGCCGGCTGCGGCTGACCCTGCGGTACGGCGACACCGGCCGCCCCGAGCACCGCTACGGACTGTCGGCCCGGGCGTAGCCGCGCGCCGCCGGCCAGTGGCCGGACACGGGGGAACCCCGGCGGCCCCAGGCCCGCCGGGGTTCCCCGGGCGCGACGGCTCAGGCCGCGCCCGCACCGGTGAGGGAACGCACCTCCAGCTCGGCGAACCGGTCCGGATCGGTGGGCTCGGCCGAGGTGACCGTCCCGACCCAGCCCGCCAGGAAGCCGAGCGGGATGGAGACGATGCCCGGGTTCTCCAGCGGGAACCAGTGGAAGTCGAGGCCGGGGAAGAGCGCCTCGGCGGAGCCGGACACCACCGGCGAGAAGAACACCAGCACGATCGCCGGGATCAGCCCGCCGTACACCGCCCAGACCGCGCCACGGACGGTGAACCGCGACCAGAACAGGCTGTACAGCAGCACCGGCAGGTTGGAGGAGGCGGCGACGGCGAAGGCCAGGCCGACCAGGAAGGCGACGTTCAGGTGCTGGGCGAAGAGGCTGATCACGATCGCCGTCGCCCCGATCCCGGCAGCGGCGATCCGGGCGACCACCACCTCCTGCTGCTCGCTGACCTCGGACGTCGACTCCTCCGACCGGGAGGCCGGGACGGCCTCGCCCCGACGGCGCCGACCGCGGCCCTGCTTCGTCTGCTCGTGCCCGGGCCGGGCGCGCCAGGCGCCGGCCCAGATGTCGTGGGCGAAGGCCGCCGAGGAGGCCAGCGTCAGCCCGGCGACCACGGCGAGGATGGTCGCGAAGGCGATCGCCGAGATCAGTGCGAACAGCACCACCCCGCCGGTGCTGCCGTTGCCGCCGCCGAGCATCAGGGCGAGCAGCGGAACGGCGGTGTTCCCGGCCGAGTTGGCGTGCCGCACCTCGGCCGAGCCGATCAGCGCGGTGGCGCCGAGGCCGAGCACGATGGCCATCAGGTAGAAGCTGCCGACCAGGCCGATCGCCCACATCGTGGAGCGGCGGGCGGCCCGCGCGGTGGGCACGGTGTAGAAGCGCGACAGGATGTGCGGCAGGCCGGCGGTGCCGAGCACCAGGCCGAGGCCGAGGCTGACGAAGTCCAGCCGGCTGGTGATGCTGCCGCCGTACTTGAGCCCGGGCTCCAGGTAGCGGTGCCCGGCACCGCTGTGCTGGGCGGCCTGGCGCATCAGCTCGCCGAGGTCCCCGTGGAAGCGGACCACCAGCAGCACGGTGAGCAGCACCGAACCGCCGGTCAGCAGGAAGGCCTTGATGATCTGGATCCAGGTGGTGGCCCGCATCCCGCCGACGGTGACGTAGACGATCATCAGGGCGCCGACCGCGATGATGGTCCAGGTGCGGGCGTGCGGGCTGCCGGTGCCGAGCAGCAGGGCGACCAGCGAACCGGCGCCGACCATCTGCGCGACCAGGTAGAGCAGGGTGACCACGACGCTGGCGCCGCCGGCCGCGGCGCGCACCTTGCGGCGGCGCAGCCGCAGCGCGAGCACGTCGGCGAGGGTGTACCGGCCGGCGTTGCGGACGAGTTCGGCGACCAGCATCAGCACCACCAGCCAGGCGACCAGGAAGCCGATGCTGTAGAGCACGCCGTCGTATCCGTACAGCGCGATCAGCCCGGCGACGCCCAGGAAGGAGGCGGCGGAGAGGTAGTCGCCGGAGAGCGCGAAGCCGTTCTGCAGCGGGGTGAAGTCGCGGCCGCCGGCGAAGAAGTCCTCGGCGGCGTTGCCCTGGCGGCCGACCCAGAGGGTGACCCCGAGGGTGACCAGGACGACGACGGCGAACAGCGCGATGGCGAGCGAGTGGTGGTCGCCGGCGGGGGCGACGGGCGGCGGGGTGGCGGTCGTCACCACGGTCTGCACCGCGGCCTTCGCCACGTCGGTGGGCAGAGTGAGCATCAGGGTCGTCATCGCAGTTGGTCCTGGGTGTCCCAGCGCAGACCCAGGGCGGCGCGGTCGCGCTTGGTCCGGGAGTTGCGGGCGTAGAGCCAGGTGAGCAGGAAGGTCGAGGCGAACTGCAGCAGCCCAAGCAGCCAGGCCACGTTGAGCGGACCGGCCACCGTCCTGCGCATCAGGTCGGGGGCACCGGCCTGGGCGGCGACGAACAGCAGGTACCAGGCGAGGAAGGCGCCGGTGATCGGGAAGACGAAGGTCCGGTAGCTGCGCCGGATCTGACGGAACGTCGCGCTCGCCTGGACCGCCCGGTAGACCTCGGTGCGGTCGGCGACCGGCTCCTCCTCCGGTGGCGCGTCCGGTGCGGCCGGGGCCTCGGGGTCGGCTGGGGTGGTCTGGGCGAACGGCTCGACGGCGGCCCCGTGGACCGGTTCGCCGACGGCCACTGGCCCGACGACGGCCTCTGTCGACCGGTCCGTACGGGCGTGGTCCGTACGGGCGGGGCCCGACTGCGCCGGTACCGCCGTTCGGCGGTGCGCAACCGATGGCTCGGCGGACTCAACGGGGATGCCGGCGGCCGGAGCGGCCCACCAGTCGAATTGCTGTCCCGGACCGGGACTGCTCGTCTGCTGCTGTGGCACTGCTGCTCCTGGACGGCCGGATGTTCTGACCCGAACCATGATGGCGGGCCTACAACAGCCCCCCTGACCATCGCAGATACGTTCACTCGATGAGGTGATCGATCATCCGACAGACACTCATCGGACTACTGCTGCGTACCGGTGATTCCGTATCGGAAGGCGTACGCGACCGCCTGCGCCCGGTCCCGCACCGCGGTCTTGGCGAACAGATTGTTGATGTGGGTCTTCACGGTGGCCTGGCTGACGAACAGCCGCTGGGCGATCTCGGCGTTGGACAGCCCCTCGGCGATCAGCGCCAGCACCTCGGCCTCCCGGGCGGTCAGCCCGTCGGGCAGCTCCCCCGACCGGGCGGCGGGCCGATCGGCGGTCGGCCCGGAGCGGCCGCTCTGCTCCGAAAGCCTTTCCAGCAACCGGAGTTGGACCTGCGGGGAGAGCCCGGCGGCGCCCGATCGGACGTCCGCGACGGCCCTGGCGATCTCCTCGGCGCCGGCGTCCTTGGTGAGGTAGCCGCGCGCACCGGCCTGGAGCGCCGGGAACAGCGAGTCGTCGTCGGCGTAGGTGGTGAGCACCACGACCTCGGTCTCCGGGTGCGCCGCGCGGATCCGCCTGGTCGCCTCGACGCCGTCGCAGCGCGGCATCCGCAGATCCATCAACACCACGTCCGGGTGATGGCGCTCCACCAGGGCGACGGCCTCCTCCCCGTCCCCCGCCGCACCGACCACCTCGATGCCGGGCAGCAGCCCCAGCAGCATCACGATGCCCTCGCGCACCACCGTCTGGTCGTCCACGACCAGCACCCTGGTCACCTCCGGACCGCTCATGCGCCCACCTCGCTGCGCTCGGCAGCCGCTTCGCGAAACGCGCGCCCTCCGATGATGAGCTCGCTGCGCTCACTCATGCCGCCCACCCCGCTGCGCTCGACAGCCGCTTCGCGAAACGCGCGCCCTCCGATGATGAGCCCGCTGCGCTCACTCATGCCGCCCACCCCGCTGCGCTCACTCATTCGCCCACTCACCGCGCTCACTCATGCCGGCACCCGCAGCAACACGCGCCACCCTCCGTCCTCCGGGCCCGCCACCAGCGTGCCGCCGAGCAGTTCCGCGCGTTCGCGCATTCCCAGCAGACCGTACCCGCTGCCGCTGGCGGCCAGTGTCCCCGGCGACAGCTCACCTGCGGATTGGCCGCGCGGCGGCCGGGCGTTGCGCACCTCCAGCTCCACCGCTCCGTCCAGGTAGCGAAGTTCGACGGAGCAGCGGGCGCCGGCCGCGTGCTTGCGGACGTTGGTCACCGCCTCCTGCGCGGTGCGCCGTACCGCGAGGGCGGCCTCGGCGGCGAGCGGCCGGGGTGTTCCGACGACGGTGAGGGCGGCCCGCTCCCGCCCGGTCAGCTCGACCAGGAACTCCCCGACCGGGGTGAGCTCCCCGCGCAGCGCGGACAGCGCCTGCCGGGTCTCGACCAGCCCGTCCTGCGCCATCCGCCGAGCGGCGACGACCCGTTCGCGGATCTGCTCGCGGTCCGCCCCCGCGTCCAGCATCAGCCGGGCCGCCTCCAGGTGGACGAGCTGGGCGGAGAGGCTGTGGGCGAGCACGTCGTGGATCTCCCGGGCGATCCTGGCCCGTTCGGCGAGCGCGGCGCTCTCCGCCTCGGCGGCCCGGGCCGCCCGTTCCTGGGCGAGCAGCCGGCGGGAGGTGGCGCGTGCCTCGACGTCCAGCCGCAGCAGGTAGCCGAGCAGGGTGATCCCGCCGACGGTGGCCGCGATGCTGAGCCGGCTCGACGTGGTCACCGCCGCGTACGAGGCCAGCGCGGCCGTCGCCGTGATCAGCCCGGGCGCGAGCGGCATCCGGACCAGGGCCATCACCGCCAGGCCGTACCAGAGCACGTCGGCGAGCAGGGTCGCCTGGCCGGTGCCGGCCAGCCAGGCGGCGCCGAGCACTGCGCCGGCCAGCAGGTACGCGGGCAGCGGGCGCTGCTCCCGGGTGGCGCGCAGGAAGGCCGCACAGAGCCCGACGACGGCGGCCAGTCCGGCCGCGGCGGCCACCGCCGCCCAGCCGGCGAACCTGCCGGCGGCGAGGGTCCCCCAGACGACGGTGACCAGCAGCACGGTCCGGCCGAGCGCGGTGAGGACCCGCCGCGGCCGGCTCTCGGCCTCGCGCTCCATCCCCTCGCGGGACGGCCAGCGGGTCCAGTACCACCCGGCCACGGGTGCCTCCTCGGTGCTCACGGCGGTGGGTCGGGACGGTGGGTCGGGGCAGTACGGCGGCGGATCCGTGCAGGTCAGTGCAGTACGGCGGTGGGCGGCGCGGGCTCCAGCCTCCCGGCCCTCCAGTTCACCACGAGCGAGCGGACCAGCAGCAGGACCGCCATGCCGAGCATCAGGGAGCTGCCGGACTGGTGGACGTGCAGCGCCGTGCCGATCCCGTACAGGCCGAGCCGGACGGCGATCATCCCAATCCAGGCGGCCACCGTGGCCTTGGTCCCCTTGGCCATGACCGAGCCGGCCGGGGACCGCCAGAGCCGTACCGTCCAGCCCCAGACCGAGCCCATCCCGACCACCGTGACCAGCCCGGCGGCCAGCAGGGCTGCCGACAGCGCGGTGTGCTGACGGTCAATGATCTGCGGGTCGCGCAGCGCGAGCGCGCCCAGGACCAGCGGCAGCAGCCAGAAGCGGCGCTCGGTGTCCAGGCGCTGGGCCCGCATCTGGCGCTGGACCACCAGGACCACCACAACGGCGATCACGAGCAGGTTGGCGAGGGTGGTCATCGGACTTCTCCGTCCCGGCGAGAGGCTTGTTGCTGACCTCTCCGACGCTACGGACGCACCGCTTCCCGCTGATCGGAGCCGGGGTGGACCTCGGGTGGAACGGAAACGCCGCGTCCTCCACCCGTGGGTGGAGGACGCGGCGAACGGGAGTGCGTCAGGCGTCGATGCGCGAGCGGTCCAGGGTGGCCGCCGAGTCCACGATGAACTCCTTGCGCGGGGCGACGTCGTTGCCCATCAGCAGGTCGAAGATCTTCTCGGCCTGCTCCAGGTCGCCCAGGTTGATCCGGCGCAGCGTGCGGTGGCGCGGGTCCATGGTGGTCTCGGCCAGCTGGTCGGCGTCCATCTCGCCCAGACCCTTGTAGCGCTGCACCGGCTCCTTCCAGCGCATGTTCTTGCGCTGGAACTCCAGCAGGGTGGAGCGCAGTTCGGCGTCGGAGTAGGTGTAGTGGTACTTCTCCTGGCCGCGCTTGGGGTTGGTGAGCTCGATCCGGTGCAGCGGCGGCACGGCGGTGAACACCCGGCCCTGCTCGACCATCGGCCGCATGTAGCGGTGGAAGAGGGTGAGCAGCAGGGTGCGGATGTGCGAGCCGTCGACGTCGGCGTCGGCCATGAAGATGACCCGGCCGTAGCGGGCCTGGTCGATGTCGAAGGTGCGGCCGGAGCCGGCCCCTATCACCTGGATGATCGCGGCGCACTCGGCGTTCTTGAGCATGTCGCTCACCGAGGCCTTCTGCACGTTCAGGATCTTGCCGCGGATCGGCAGCAGCGCCTGGAACTCGGAGTTGCGGGCGAGCTTGGCGGTGCCGAGCGCGGAGTCGCCCTCGACGATGAACAGTTCGCTGCGGTCGACGTCGTCACTGCGGCAGTCGGCCAGCTTGGCGGGCAGCGAGCTGGTCTCCAGCGCGGTCTTGCGGCGCTGGGCCTCCTTGTGCTGCCGGGCGGCGACCCGGGTGCGGGCGGCCGCGACGACCTTCTCCAACACGGCCCGGGCCTGGAGCTTCTGGTCCTTCTTGGCCGACGTGAGGAAGGCCTTGAGCTCCTTCGCGACGACCGCGGCGACGATCCGGTTGGCCGCCGAGGTGCCGAGCACCTCCTTGGTCTGGCCCTCGAACTGCGGCTCGGCGAGCCGGACGGTGACCACCGCGGTGAGGCCCTCGGTGGCGTCGTCCTTGGTGATGTCGTCCTCGGCGACGCGCAGCAGCTTGCTCGCGCGCAGCGCCTCGTTGACCGTCTTGGCCAGCGAGCGCTCGAAGCCGGTGACGTGGGTGCCACCCTTGGGGGTGGCGATGATGTTGACGAAGGAGCGCAGGGTGGTGTCGTAGCCGGTGCCCCAGCGCAGCGCGATGTCCACGCCGAGGTGGCGGGTGACCTCGGTGGGGGTCATGTGGCCGAGGTCGTCCAGGACCGGCACGGTCTCCTTGAAGGTGCCCTCACCGTGCAGCCGCAGCACGTCGCAGACCGGCTTGTCGGGGGCCAGGAACTCGCAGAACTCGGCGATGCCGCCGTCGTAGTGGAAGACCGACTCCTCGACCTGCTCGCTCTCGGTGAGCCGCTCGTCACGCACCACGATGGTCAGGCCGGGGACCAGGAAGGCGGTCTGCCGGGCGCGGCTGTGCAGCGTCTCCAGGGAGAGCTTGGCGTCCTTGAGGAAGATCTGCCGGTCGGCCCAGTAGCGGATCCGGGTGCCGGTGCGGGCCTTCGGGACCTTGCGGGTCCTGGTCAGGCCGTTGCCCGGCTCGAAGGGAGCGTCCGGGCTGGTCTCGGTGAAGATGCCGGGGGTGCCGCGGCGGAAGCTGATCGCGTGGGTGTGCCCGCCGCGGTCGACCTCGACGTCGAGGCGGGCGGAGAGCGCGTTGACGACCGAGGCGCCGACGCCGTGCAGACCGCCGGAGGCCGCGTAGGAGCCGCCGCCGAACTTGCCGCCCGCGTGCAGCTTGGTCATCACGACCTCGACGCCGGACAGCCCGGTCTTGGGCTCGACGTCGACCGGGATGCCGCGCCCGTTGTCCCGGACCTCGACCGAGGAGTCGGGGTGCAGCAGGACCTCGATGCGGTCGCAGTAGCCGCCCAGCGCCTCGTCGACGGAGTTGTCGATGATCTCCCAGAGGCAGTGCATCAGACCGCGGCTGTCGGTCGAGCCGATGTACATGCCGGGGCGCTTGCGGACCGCCTCCAGGCCCTCCAGGACGAGCAGGTGCCGCGCGGTGTAGTTGGAACCGTCGTCGCCGGCCAGCAGCGCGGACGGCACGGTCGTTTCGGCACTCACGCGGCACTCTCCTCGGTGAAGTTCTGTCTCATCGGTCACATCCGGACGCATCCGGACCAAACGCCAGTGCAGCACGCCGCACCGACATCCGTCGCCCTGCGTGCCCGAGCACCTGCGCGGGGTGCACAGCACGACGGGCCGGCCCCGCGCAGCTTGTACGCGCTGCGCGAACAAGCACCGCACTCGGGTACGGGCCCGGGGGCGCCATCTCCTCCCGGTACCACCGGTCCTGGCGGATCGTGGGGCCCGGCACAGGCTCCGGAACTGCCGTTATGCAGGCTACCGGGGCCCGGGACGGGGCTTATGCTCCAACCCGGCAGAGGATTATGCTACGCGGACCTCGCACCCGATCCCGATCGGGCGTTCGAGCGATGGGCGGATCCCGGGATTCGGCACGCATGAACCACCGACGCCCGGGGCACGTCCTCATCAACACAGCAGAATCCTCAGAGAAGAAAAGCCACGAGCGGGAACGTTTTCGGCCTGGTTGGATGTTGACCCTGGTACGACAGCTCGTCGAGCTAGAGAAGAGGCGACGTGACTACTGTTCTGACCCCTGCGAGCCCGCTCACCGCGGCTGACCGCTGCGACCGCTGCGGCGCCCAGGCCTACCTGCGCGTCGTACTCGCCAGCGGCGGAGAGCTGCTCTTCTGCGCCCACCACGGCCGGAAGTTCGAGCCCGAGCTCAAGAAGATCGCCGTGGAGATACAGGACGAGAGCGGCCGTCTCACCACGACTACGGCCACGGCCGCCGACGACGACGAGCGCTGATCCCGGGCGCCAAAGCCAGCAGCCGACGTCGAGCTGTGTCCGGTCGCGCACTGTGCGCGACCGGTGAGCCGGGTGGCCGACCCCTTCGGGGGCCGGTCGCCCGGCTCTGCTGTACCCCCGGTCGCCCTCTCGGCCCGGGCCCGGCCGACGCGTCCGACGCGACGTCAGAACCCGGCGTCAGCACGTGACCGGCCACTCACCCACCGCGATGTCCGCAGCGCCGGGCACACCGCGTCCGCCGGTGTTCACAGCACCGAGCGCACCGCGTCCGCGACCGAGGACACCCTGGTGTAGACCCCCGGGTGGCCCGCCTCGGCACAGCCCGTCCCCCAGGACACCAGACCGACCAGCCGGCCCCCGACGGTCATCGGGCCGCCGCTGTCGCCCTGGCAGGCGTCCTTGCCGCCCCTCTCCTCGCCCGCGCAGACCATGCCCCGGGCGTCGAACCTGCCGTCCCGCCCGCCCGGATAGGCCTGCGCACAGGTCCGGTCCGGCACGATCGGCACGGCCACCCCGCGCAGCGTGGGCGAGTAGTCGCCCCGCCCGGTGGTGTCGCCCCAGCCGAACACCTGCGCCGTGGTCCCGGCCGCGTACGGCGCGGTCTCGCCCTGGCCGACCAGCTCGACCACCGGCCGCGCGCCCTGGGACTCGGCGAGGGTGAGCACCGCCACGTCGTTCATGTTGGCGGCGAAGGAGTAGTCGGGGTGGATCCAGACCGACCGCACCGCCACCTCGCGCCCGGCCGTGCCGCGCATGTCGTCCCGGCCGACGATCACCTTGAGACCCGACCGGTCCACCCGGCCCTTGGCCTCGTCGTAGAAGCAGTGCGCGGCCGTCACCACCTTGGTCGGGGTGACCAGCGCACCCCCGCAGAACTGGCCGGAACGGGCGCCGCCGAACTGCTGGCGACTGGACAGCGCCACGATCCACGGGTGGTCCGCGGTGCTCACCGCGGTGCCGCCGACCACCCGGCGCTGCGCCTCGGCCGGCGCAGCGGTGCCGAGGGCGACCAGCGGGACGGGCACGGCGGCGAGCAGTGCCAGCACGGCGGCCCTGCGGCGGCGGCCCACCCGCACGGCGGCCGGGTCGGCGAGGTCCCCCGGGAACGGGGCGGTCGTCGGCAGGTCAGTGCGGTCCGGCTCGGTCGGCACCGTGACTCCAGGAGGCTCGGAAGCAGGCAACCGGCACAGCGTAGGCGACCGGCTACACCATGCGACCGCTTCCCGCCGCGCCGCCACCCGGACGAGGGACAACCACCACCCGGACGCTGACGCGCCCGGGCCCGGACAGCCGCGAAGGCCCGGAGCCGTGCGGCTCCGGGCCTTCGCGTGGAACGACTGCCGCTGATCAGTCCAGGTAGTCGCGCAGCACCTGGGAGCGCGACGGGTGGCGCAGCTTCGACATGGTCTTCGACTCGATCTGGCGGATGCGCTCACGGGTGACCCCGTACACCTTGCCGATCTCGTCCAGCGTCTTCGGCTGGCCGTCGGTCAGGCCGAAACGCATCGAGACCACGCCCGCCTCGCGCTCGGACAGGGTGTCCAGAACCGAGTGGAGCTGCTCCTGGAGCAGAGTGAAGGAGACCGCGTCGGCCGGGACGACCGCCTCGGAGTCCTCGATCAGGTCACCGAACTCGCTGTCGCCGTCCTCGCCCAGCGGGGTGTGCAGCGAGATCGGCTCGCGACCGTACTTCTGGACCTCGATGACCTTCTCGGGGGTCATGTCGAGTTCCTTGGCCAGCTCCTCCGGGGTGGGCTCGCGGCCCAGGTCCTGGAGCATCTGGCGCTGGACGCGGGCCAGCTTGTTGATGACCTCGACCATGTGCACCGGGATGCGGATAGTGCGGGCCTGGTCGGCCATGGCGCGGGTGATCGCCTGACGGATCCACCAGGTGGCGTAGGTCGAGAACTTGTAGCCCTTGGTGTAGTCGAACTTCTCGACCGCACGGATCAGACCGAGGTTGCCCTCCTGGATCAGGTCCAGGAAGAGCATGCCGCGACCGGTGTAGCGCTTGGCCAGCGAGACCACCAGACGGAGGTTGGCCTCCAGCAGGTGGTTCTTGGCCCGGCGGCCGTCCTCGGCGATGATCTCCAGCTCGCGCTTGAGCTTCGGGGCGAGCTTGTCGGCAGCCGAGAGCTTGTCCTCGGCGAACAGGCCGGCCTCGATGCGCTTGGCGAGCTCGACCTCCTGCTCGGCGTTGAGCAGCGGGACCTTGCCGATCTGCTTCAGGTAGTCCTTGACCGGGTCGGCGGTGGCACCGGCGACGGCGACCTGCTGGGCCGGCGCGTCGTCCTCGTCGTCGTCGGAGAGGACGAAGCCCTCCGACTCCTCCTCCGGGCCGGTGCCCTCGGCCTCGGCCTTGTCACCGGGCAGCGCGACGTCCTCGAGCAGCTCCTCCTCGCCGAGCAGCTCCTCGTCGCCCTTGGCGGTCTTGCCGGCGGCGGTCTTCTTGGCGGCGGCCTTCTTGGCCGGCGCTGCGGTCTTCTTGGCCGCGGCCTTCTTGGCCGGGGCGGCCTTCTTCGCGGGAGCCGCCTTCAGCTCGGAGACGACGGTGGTCGCCTCCGAGGAGGTGATCTCGGCGGAGACGGTGGGGGCCGCGGCCGCAGCGGCCGCGACGGCCGGGGCCGCGACGGGGGCGCCGGGGGCGATCCGCACCGGCGGCTTGGTCGGGGCCGACGGGGCGGCCGGGGTCCGGGTGGTGACAGCCTTGGTGGCGGTGCGCTTGGTGGGGCTCTTGGCAGCAACGCTCTTGCGCTTGGCGCCGGCCGGTTCGGCCGCGCTGACCATGAGGTCCACCCCCTCCTCAATCAGCACCTGATTGAGGCTGCGCATGACGTTCTTCCACTTGGTGACCGGGATCTGGTCCGCCTCGAACGCCTGGCGCACGTCGTCACCGGCGATCTGCCCCTGGGCCTTGCCCCGCTCGATGAGCGCCAGCAGAGCAGCGGACTCGGCGATCTCGGGGGGAAGCGAACGGGATGTGCTGGCCGACACGAACAACCTCTCGGACGATGAGTGGACTCGAACCCGTACCGGCCGCCCGAGCGGGCGGGGAAGGAGATCGCGCGTCGGGCGCGCGGTGTCGATTCCGACCGACTCGGGCTTGAGGACTGGGTTTGCAGGACGGCAGCAGCGCCGCGGACCAACACAGCATTCTGACATGTTGGAGTATTCCGGAGCTGCTTCCGCTCAGGACACATCGCTGCTACTCGTCAAGTGTTACGCATGGCCTTCGTGTCGCGGGTCACACCACCCGGCGTCCGCAACCCGGGGCCGCTTCCATCATCGCGCACTCCCGGAACGAATCATTGTCATGGACAAGCCCTGAAGCGGTCCCGCCTTCACCGGTTCGCATTCCGGGGGCGGCTGCCCACTCCGGGGCCGGCCTCCTTTTCGGGGTCCGGCCGCCTCGTCCGGGCCCGGCGGGCGACGACATGCGAAGGCCCTCCGGCGGCGCCGCGCGGTGCGACCGGAGGGCCCTGGCGGAGCGGACCGCCGCCGTCCGGCGCCTCCGCTCGTGGAAACAGCCCGTTCAGTGCTCCCTGGGCGCGGGAACGGACGGCTCGATCTCGGGATGGACCGTGAGCAGCGCCCGCATCGCGGCCTCGCCCGCGGTGCCGTCGCCGGCGCCCAGCGCGTCCACCAGCCGGGCGTGCAGGCCGACCGAGGACTCGGAGGGCCGCTCGCAGGAGATCGCCGGACCGCCCGAGACCTGCAGGGCGCAGGCGACGATCCCGGACAGGTGCTCCAGCATCCGGTTGCCGGCCATCTGGAGGACCAGGCTGTGCAGCTCGGCGTCGGCCCGGGTGTAGGTGGACAGGTCGGCCTGGGAGGCTGCGTGGCCCATGATCTCGACCAGCTCGACCAGACGCTGCTGGACGTCCTCCCGGCCGTGACCGGCGGCGAGCCGGGCGGCCAGCGGCTCGATCGCCCAGCGGAGCTCGGACAGCTCCCGGCGCTGCTCGTCCCGCTGCGGGCCGAAGGCTCGCCACTCGATGATGTCCGGGTCCAGCAGGTTCCAGTCACCGACCGGGCGGACCCGGGTGCCGACGTTCGGCCGGGCACTGACCAGGCCCTTGGCCTCCAGCACCCGCAGAGACTCGCGGACGACGGTCCGGGAGACCTCGAACCGCTGGCCGATCTCCTCGGGCACCAGCGGGCGGTCGGCACCGAGGTCACCGGAGACGATCATCTGGCCGAGCTGCTGGACCAGCTGGCCGTGCAGACCGCGGCCGCGGCTGCTGGTGGTCTTGCGGCCGACCCGGGCGATGTCGGACTCGGCGCCCTCCCAGCGGGGCGCCGGCGGGGTCGGCCGGTCGGCGTACGAGAAGCGGTCCAGGTCGCCGGGGGCGGAGATGGGCCCTTCGGCGGAACGGGCGGGGGTCATGGTGGGGTGCGCAAGGGTACTCACGCCTCCTTTGTCGGCGATCGGCTGGCGCGGCTTGAGAATTCTCGTGAAAAGCACACGAAAGGGTGATCGACCGTGACTGGATAATTGACTTCTTATCAGGAAGAAACGCGCATTACGGTCACTGCTGGTCGATCTTGGTAGTCCCGGGCAGGACCGTGCTCGCGGAGCAGCCACGAGGCCCTCGTGGGCCCCACCCGGGCGGCTCCGCGCGATGTGGTGCTACAGGGCGCGACGGCGGGCCTGGGCCAGCAGGGCGGCGAACAGCAGGACCGTCACAGGCGTCGCGACCGCGGCGAGCAGCGCCGGATCGGTCAGCGCCGCACTCCCGGCCGCCGCCTCGTGGGGGCCGCCGTACACCCAGCCGTAGGCCCACTCGATCCCGGACTGGAACGGCAGCTCGGCCGCCCGGGTCGGCCACGGCCTGCCGGTGTGGCGCGGCAGCAGGGCAACGGCGGACTCCAGCAGCGTCGGCAGCGCGCAGAGCAGCAGCACCCCGGACCCGGCGCTGCGGGTCAGCGAGGCGGTCAGCACCCCGGTCCAGCCCGCCAGCACGGTGAGCAGGACGAAGGCCAGCAGCGCGGCGGGCACCCCGTGGCCGGCCGCCAGCCCCAGCGGGGCGAACACATCAGGCAGGTCGGACAGCCCGGACATCCCGGCGCCGGTCAGCGCCTCGGACACCCGGTCCGACAGCGCGGCCGGATCCGCCCAGGCCGACACCGTGACGCCGTCCGGCAGCGCGAGGTGCGCGACCACCGTGTCGAGCAGCAGGGTGGCCAGCGCCAGCAGCCCCGCCGTCGGGCCGATCACCAGCAGCTTGGCCAGCAGCAGCCGCACCCGGCGCGGGTACGACACCTGTGAGGCCGGCAGCCCCGGGTGGCGCACCTCGTGGCCGTACGAGAGCGCGCCCAGCAGCCCGGCGCCGAGCGCGGCGAAGGGCAGCGGGGTCAGCGGGAGGGCTGCGGTCAGCAGTCGCACTCCGGCCGGGGCCGCCAGGGGGCCGTCCGGGGCCTGGCTCGCCAGGACGGCGGCCACGACGGCGTCGCCGAGCAGCACGGTGGCGAGCAGCAACCAGGTGGAACGCAGG
Source organism: Kitasatospora sp. NPDC101235 (assembly GCF_044767505.1). NCBI lineage: Bacteria > Bacillati > Actinomycetota > Actinomycetes > Kitasatosporales > Streptomycetaceae > Kitasatospora > Kitasatospora sp. NPDC101235. The sequence continues at coordinate 95,214 of NZ_JBIWNZ010000025.1, read as the reverse complement.
CCGCGCAGGCGGCGCAGTTCGTAGGCCAGGGCACGCACGGTTCACTCGCTCCGGTGGTCGTCGGGGATGGCGGGGGCTGCGGGAGTGGCAGGGGTCCGGGCGGCGGTCGCGTCCGAGTCGGGGCGGCGAAGGCGGACGGTGTCGTCGGTGAGCAGGTCGTCGGTGCTCACCCGGCTGCCGGGGGGCCGGACCCGGGCGGGCGCCTGCGGCGAAGCCGGGGCCAGAACCGAGGCCGGGTCCGGGTCTTCGCGGAAGAGCCGGCCGACGGCCACGGTGGGGGCGGGTTCGGCGATGGCGCCGGACCCGTTCTCCACGGCGGGCTCGGGGCGGCGGCCGGCGGGCTCGGGGCGGTGGCCGGCCGAGCCGAGAACGGGGAGCGCGGCGGCGGGGAGTGCCGCAGCGACGGCCACGGCGGGCAGGGCGCGGGTGGGCAGGGAGCCGTCCTCCCGGGGTCGGTGGCGGGCGCTGCTCTTCGGGGCGGTGATGGCCTCGGTGCCGGCTTTGGCGGCCTCGGCGCCGGCTTTGGCAGCGGAGGCGGCAGCTTCGGTGACGGAGGGGAAAGCCGGGGTCGTCGCAGGCTCGACCGGGCGCCTCACGGCTTCGGCCGGGGCCGGCACGGCGGCCGTTCCGGGGAGCCTCCCGACCGCTGGCTGCGAGGTCCGCTCCTGGTCCGCGTCCACGCCCGGATCGGCTTCGGGTCCCGGGTCGAGGCGGAGGTGGCGGGAGCGACCCGAGCCGGCCGACAGGACGACCCGCTGCGCCGGCTGTTCGACCACCCGGTCGGCCAGCTCGTGCAGCAGGATCCCGTGGCGGTAGGCGAGTTCGCCGATCTCGGTGCGGTCGATGCCGGCCACCGCGAGACCCACGCTGCCGTCCCGGCGGACGTCCGCGCCCTGATTGACCAACAGGTCCGCCAGCCGCGCCATCTGCGGCCCCCGGACGGCCACTTCGGGGCTGAGCCTGGTCTGCCGGAACTCCGCGACCGGCTGGTCGGCCACCAGGCGGCCACGGTCCAGGGTGACCACCCGGTCCGCGAGCTGGGAGGCCTCCTGCGGGGTGCGAGTGGTCACCAGGACCGTTCCGCCGGCGGCGCCGAAGGAGCGCAGGAAGGAGTAGAACCACTCAACGTTGCGCGGCGACAGGCCGTCGGCGGGCTCGTCCAGCAGCAGCGCACCGGGGTCGCCGAGCAGGGCTGCGGCCAGGGCCAGGCGGCGGTGCATGCCAGGCGAGAAGGTGCGCAGCCGCTGCCCGGCGACGGCGGCCAGCCGGGTCTGCTCCAGCAGTTCGTCGGCCCGCCGGGCCGGGACGCCGGCGGCCGCGGCTAGCATCCGCAAGTGGCTGCGCGCCTTGCGGCCCGGGTGTCCTGCCACCGCGGCTTCCCCGGTGCCGGGCAGCAGCACCCCGACCTCGCGCTCGGGGTGGCGCAGCCGGCGGTAGGGGCGGCCGTCGAAGAGCGTGACGCCCTGGCCACGTTCGAGTTCGAGCATCAGCCGCAGCGCGGTGGACTTGCCCGCCCCCTCGGCGCCGAGCAGCGCGGTCACCGTGCCGGGCCTGGCGTCGAAGGTCAGATCGAGCACCGCGGGCGGAACGCCCTTGCGATAGACCTTGGTCAGTCCGGTGATCTGGATCATCGCTGGCTGCTCCCATGCCCTCGGCCCACCTGCTCGACGCGGAGCGCCCCTGACGGCGGGCATGCACCCGCGCGGCTCCGCGCCAGCACATTAGGGGGCGGCAACGGCTATTCCGGGCATTACGGGAACGGCACGGGCCCGCCGACTGCCCGCCTCACCCGATCAGGGGACAATCCGATCCTGCGATTCACGGGCGGCCGGTCCGTTCCGAGGGCTCCGGCGGCTTCGGCCGGGCGGAGCGCAGCGCTCGGCGAAGGGGCGCGGCTCCTACCGAGGGGGCCAGGGCGGGGGCGGAAGCTGCTCGCCGCCGCACACCGCGTGGAACTCGTCGACGGCGGCCTGGCCCTCGACCGCGATCTCGCCCAGCCTCTCCCGCTCGGCGGCCAGCCGTTCCTGCACCGCGGCGATCGCCTCGGGCGCCGCCTGTTCGGCCTGCAGCGCGGCCAGTTCCTTCTCCGTGTCGGTGGTGGTCTCGTCGAGGCTCCGGTAGTCCGCCACCAGCCCCTCGATGAGGGTTCGCTGGTTGACGCAGTCCTTGATGGCCATCGCGGGGCTCCCTGGGCCGGAAGACCTCCGGCCCGGCGGCCGGAGCGTCCACCGACACTCTGCGCCGCCGTCCCCGGGTCCGCAGCCAGGCCAGGCCATTCGGCTGCCCGAGGCCACGCCGCGGTGGGACGGGTCCGGGATCCGGGTCCGGGCGGGCCGGGCACGGACCCCGGGGGCTCAGGACTCCGGGCGGAGCATGGGCGGGTTGAGAACGGTCGCCCCGCCGGCAGTGAACAGCTGGGCCGGCCGTCCGCCCTGACGGGTCGTCGTGCCGCCCGAGGGCAGCAGGAAGCCGGGGGTGCCGGTGACCTTGCGGTGGAAGTTCCGCGGGTCCAGTGCCACGCCCCAGACCGCCTCGTAGACCCGGCGCAGCTCGCCGACGGTGAACTCGGTCGGACAGAAGGCGGTGGCGAGGGAGGAGTACTCGATCTTGGAGCGGGCGCGCTCCACGCCGTCGGCGAGGATCAGGCCGTGGTCGAAGGCGAGCGGAACGCCGTCGACCGGGTTCTCTCCGAGGAGTTCACCGACCGGGGCCCAGCGGGCGCTGCTGGCGTCGCCGCCGGCCCGGGGCGTCGGCAGGTCGGGGGCGAGCACCAGGTAGGCGACGCTGACAACGCGCATCCGGGGGTCGCGCTGCGGGTGGCCGTAGGTGGCGAGCTGCTCCAGGTGGGCGCCGGCCGCGCCGGGGCCGACGGCATCGTGGCCGGGGGCGGTGTGGGCACGCAGACCGGTTTCCTCGGCCAGCTCGCGGGAAGCGGCCTCGGCCAGGCCCTCGTCGGGGCGGACGAAGCCGCCGGGCAGCGCCCAGTACCCCTGGAACGGCGGCTCGCCTCGTCTGACCAACAGGGCGCAGAGCGAGTGGTCGCGCACCGTCAGCACCACCAGGTCAACCGTGACAGCGAACGGCGGGAAGGCCGACGGATCGTAACGCGACATGGCGACGATCATAGTCGTCTCTCTGACGATAAGCACAGGCCCGTGCGTGGGCCGCGCGGGGCCGGTGCCCCCGCCCGGCCCGGCGCGGCTCGCGTCCGGTCTGCGCAGGCCGGACGCAGGGCGGACGCAGGCCGGACGCGGCGTCGGTGACCGGCGTCACCGGCGCCACGGGCACGGGCGCAGGCACGGGCGCGTGGCGGCGGGCTCAGCGGGCGACGAGTTGCAGGTCCGCGGATGCCTCCTCCACCATCGCCACGCCGATCCGGCTCACCCGGACGGAGAAGGGCTCGCCCGCCACCCGCAGTCCGGTCAGCTCCAACTCGCCGAGCGGTGCGGTGCTGGCCGGGCGGACCAGCACCCGGCAGCCCGGAACGTCGGGCCGGACCCCGGCGAGGGCGAACACCGCGTGCACGGCGCCGGCCGCGGAGACCGCCGCCGGGCGGCAGGCTGCCGGGTGCGGCACCGGCGGGCAGCCGGGGGCGCGCTGCTCCCCCGAGTACATCTCCGGCAGCCGTCCCTCGAAGTGGGCGCTCGCGGCGAGCAGGCCCTCCAGCAGGGTGCCGGCCTCGTTCTCGTGACCGGCCCCGGCCAGTCCGGCGACCGCCAGCGCCGTCTCGTGGACCCGCACCGCGCCGCCTCGGTGGCCCAGCGGGTTGAAGCGGGGTGACTTGGCGCTCAGGGTGCGCAGGCCCCAGCCGCTGTCCAGCTCCGGCGAGACCAGGCGCTGGGCGAGCAGCCGGGTCTGCTCGCGGTCCAGCAGGCTCTCGTGCCGGCCGCCGTCGTCGGCGAGCCCGGTGTCCAGCAGGTGCACCAGGGAGGAGGCGATGGCGGGCAGCGGCTGGCCGCCCGGGGCCAGCCCGGCCGCGGGGCGGCCACCGGACAGGTCGTCGACCCAAAACCGCTCGCGGAAGCGCCCGCGCAGCGCGGCCGCCCAGCCGCGCCAGTCCTCGGCGCCCGGTCGGCCGAAGGCCTCCAACAGCTCGGCCCCGTGCAGGGCGGCGCGGTGGGCCTGCGCCTGGACCTCCGCGCGGACGGCGACCGGGTGGGCGGAGCGCTCCTCGGACGGGCGGCTCAGGTCAGTGACGAAGCCGTCGACCAGACCTTCGCGCAGGGCGGCCAGGGCCCGCTCGGCGGCCGGGAGCAGTTCGGCGACCTCCGCCGGGGGCAGGCCCCAGCGCCAGGCCTCGGCCAACACGGTGACGAACAGCAGGGTGGCCTCGGTGGCGGTGCAGGTGGGCGGCAGCTCGGGACCGCCGTGGCGCAGGGCGCCGGGCAGCAGCCCCTCGGTGCGGCCCGGGGCGGGGGCCGGCAGCTGACGGCGGGCCAGCGCCCGGAGGGTGCCGGCCGCCAGCCGGGTGCCGAGCGGCAGGGTCAGCCGGGCGGCCCAGAGCGCGTCGGCCGGGGCGAGGCCGAAGCGCCAGGGCGCTCCGGAGGCCGGGTAGAGGTCGGTCGGGCGGTCCGGGTCGGCGAACAGCAGCCCGCCGAGGGCGTCCAGCGAGCGGGAGACCAGCAGGGCGGCCCGGGCGTCGTCGCTGCGGACCTCCGGCTCGGACCAGGGCAGCGGGACACCGGTGCCGCGGCCGCCCGGCGGGCGCGGGCCGCCGGCGGCACTCTCCAGCTCGGTGTGCAGCTCGACCGACCAGCGGGCGCCGGGCTGGACCTCCAGATCCCAGCGGAGCACCCCGGCGCCGGCCAGGACGGCGTGCGGGGAGGGCTTGGCGCTGACCACGGCGCTGTGCACCGGGCCCGTCCAGCGCAGCCCGGCGGACTGCACCTGGCCCGGCAGGTCGGGCTGGCGGTGCCCGACGGCGATCTCGGCGACCGGGCCGAGGTCGGTGCCGAGGGCTATCTCCAACGGCAGCCGGGCGAGCCGCGGACCGGTGTTGCGCACGACCACCGTCTCCACGCCGCCCGCGTGGCGCAGCCGCTCGACGGTGAGCGCAGGGTCCGGGTCGAGGTCGCCGGGGAGGCGGACGGCACCGAGGAAGCGGGCCTGGGCGGTGCTGGTCAGGGTGCCCTGGAGCGGCAACGGCTCCATGCCGCCCAGCCGCAGCTCCATCCGGGCGAGCACCCGGACACCGTTGCGGTAGAAGCCGTGCAGGCCGTGGCCGCGCAGCTGTCCGTCGGGGCCGGAGGCGGCCATCGCCGGGGCGTTGACGCAGATCACCGCGTGGTGGACGGCGGGCGGCTGCGGGCGCGGCGGGGCCGCGGGCCCGGCCGTCGGGGCCTGGTCGGGTCGGCCCACCGCCCTGGGCGGCGCGCCGACCACGCTCTCGGCCGGCATGGCCTGTGATGGCCTCATGGCGGTCACCGGACTCTCCTCCCCTCGGCGGTCCGGTGGCCTGGTCAGGCCGGTGGGCCGCGAGCGTGCTCGATCGCGTGCTGATGGTGCCGGGCCGGCGGGGCCGTCCCGTCGGCGGGTGTGCCGTGTCTGGCCGTACCCGGTGGCGGGTCGTGCCATGCGGTGCTCGGTACCGGGCCGGTACCGGCGCGCCGCGCCTTCGTTCCGGGGCCCTCACCGCGCCCGGCACGCCGTCAGGTCCGGCGCCCCGGCCTGCCGGTGACCCATCCCCCCGCGGCCCGCAGCCGCCGGGTCGTCCGGCCCGTGGTGGCGACCGGTCGCGGTACCGCGCGCGGCCGCCGACCGCTGCCCGTGCCCGGGCGGTCGGGTCCGCACCGCCCGGCGATCGGCCCGCCCGAACCGGGCGCGGGCCCCCGGGGGTGAACGCCGCGCACCGCCACCAGGTCACGCCCCGCCGCTGCGCCGCTGGTCCGGGCGGCCCTGCCGGACGGTCGTACCGCGTCCGTCGCAACGTCACCGGAGCCTGGCAGGGGGCGCGTCACCGTCCACGGTCCGGAGCCGGCACCCGCCTTTCGGGCCTCCGCCGGACCGGCTCGGGCCGGACGTCCGCCGGGCTCGGCCGTCCGGTCGGACGGACGGGGCGGTCGAACCGGTGCTCGACCGCCGCCAGGATACGGTGCGGGGGTCGCGGCCCCCGCACCCGGTGACCCCGTGAACCGCGACGCGACCGCTGTGACCAGCAGAGACCGAGGAGTTGCATGTCCACCATCAGCCGGCTGCCCGGGATTGTCACGACCGACCACGTCTTCCGGCTGCCGCTCGACCACGCCGCCCCGCAGGGCGAGCAGATCGACGTGTACGCCCGCGAGGTGGTGGCCGCAGGCCGCGAGCGGGACGACCTGCCCTGGCTGGTCTTCCTCCAGGGTGGCCCGGGCGGCAAGGCCGCCCGGCCGCTCGGCCGGGACTCCTGGTTGGAGCGCGCCCTGGACGACTACCGGGTGCTCCTGCTCGACCAGCGCGGCACCGGGCGGTCCACCCCCGCGACCCGGCAGACCCTCGCCCGGCGCGGCGGCCCGCAGGAGCAGGCGGACTACCTGGCCCACTTCCGGGCGGACTCGATCGTCCGGGACGCCGAGCTGATCCGCGAGCGGCTGCTCGGCGCCGACCGGCGCTGGAGCGTGCTCGGCCAGAGCTTCGGCGGCTTCTGCACCCTCACCTACCTCTCCATCGCCCCCGAGGGCCTGACCGAGGCCTTCATCACCGGTGGCCTGGCCGGCCTCGGCAGCTCGGCCGACGACGTCTACCGCGCCGCCTACCCGCGGGTGGTCCGCAAGAACGAGGACCACTACGCCCGGTTCCCGCAGGACGTCCAGGCGGTGCGCCGGATCGCGGCCCACCTCGCCGACGCCCCCGCGACCCTGCCGGACGGCGGGCTGCTCACCGTCGAGGCGTTCCAGGCGCTCGGCCTGCTGCTCGGCGGCGGCAGCGGCTCCGGCACGCTGCACTACCTGCTGGAGGAGGCCTGGGTGGAGGGCGCGGCCGGGCCCGAACTCTCCGACACCTTCCTGGCCGGTGCCCAGGCCCAGCTCTCCTTCGCGGGCGGCCCGCTGTACGCGGTACTGCACGAGTCGATCTACGGCCAGCGGTCGGTGGACCAGGGTGGCACCGCCTGGGCGGCCGAGCGGGTCCGCAAGGAGTTCCCGCAGTTCGATGCCCGGGCCGCGCTGGAGTCCGACGCGCCGGTGCTGTTCACCGGGGAGATGATCTACCCCTGGATGTTCGACACCGACCCGGCGCTGCGCCCGCTGAAGGAGACCGCGGACCTGCTCGCCGCCCGCACCGACTGGGCCGACCTGTACGACCGGGCGCGGCTGGCCGACAACACCGTGCCGGTCGTGGCGGCGGTGTACCACGACGACATGTACGTGGACACCGCCGACTCGCTGGAGACCGCCCGCGCGGTGCGCGGCCTGCGGGCCTGGATCACCAACGAGTGGGAGCACGACGGCCTTCGGGTGAGCGGCGGCAAGGTGCTGGACCGCCTGATCAAGATGGCGCACGGCGAGGCGTAGCGGCCTGCGGGCCGGCGCCGCGACGCGGCTCGGCTCAGCGCGCACGGTGCCCTCCTCCCCTCGCCCGCCGGACGCCCCGGCAGCGGTGGAGGCCGGTGCGGGCTGCGGCCGGCGCACACGCCGCAGCCCGGCCGAGCCGCAGACCCCGGACGGACCGCTCCCCGGCCGCCCGGGCGTGCCCGGGCATCGCGGCCCGTCCGGGCGCCGACAGCAGGGCGACCGCCCCGGCACCGCCGCCGTCCCACTCCGGGCCTTCGGAGCCGTCGGTGGCGCCCGGGCCCGGATCGGCCGGTACCGACACCGTGGACGAGCCCTTCCGGCGGCCGCCCCGCCGGTGCCGCCGACCACCGGCGGACCGTGCGGGCCGCTCACCGGGGGCCCCGCTCGCCCCCGGAGCAGCGGGCCCGGAGGCCTCCTCGCCACGGGACGGCGCCTCTTCGGCAGGCGGCGGTGCCTCGGTGTTCGGTGCCCCGCCCGCCGGAGGCAGCGGTTCGCCAGCCGGGGCCCCCGGGGCCGCGGGCTCCTCGCGCCGCCGCCGCTGGGCCTCGACCGCGGCCAGCAGGCCCTGGGGCGTCATGCCGTCGTTGAGCGACTCGTAGAGCAGCTCGGCCAGCAGGTAGCCCGGGGCGAGCCGCAGGACGTGGCCGAGCACGACCCGGGCCGTCGCCGTGTCCCCGGCGACCCAGGACGTCCAGGCCAGCAGGGTGAGCGGGGCCACCGCACAGCCCTCGTACGGCGGCACGGCCCGCCGGGCGAGGAAGCGCCAGAGCCGCTCGGCCGGGGCCAGCTCGGCGGGCCGGGCGTACTCGACGCCGCGGTCCCGCACCAGCCGGTCCCGCAGGGCGAGCAGCAGCTGGGCCGTCCGGTCCGCGTCGAGCTCCGTGGCTCCGGCCCGGAACTCGGCGACGGCTTGGTCGAGCAGGGCGATGCGCTGCTCCCGGGCAAGGGCGTCCACGGCCTCGGCCCGGACGAGCGCCTCGCGCTGGGCGGCGTCCTCCGGCGGGCCGATCGGGTCCAGCCCGCCGATGATCGCCTTCCGGCTGCCGCGCGGCACCAGGCCGGCGACCGTCGCGGCGGCGGCCGCCGGACCGGGATCGGGGCTGCGCCGCACCGGATTGCCCGCCGGCTCGCAGCACCCGTCGCCGCGGCAGAGGAAGGACCACCAGCGGCCGTCCGAGACGCACAGCGACTCCTTGACCGCCACGCCCCGGCGCCCGAAGGCCGCCCGGAGGGCCTCGGCCAGCGGCCGCAGCCCGTCCACCACCGGCGGTGCGTGGGGCGTGCCGGGATCCTGGCAGAGGTAGAGGAGCACCTGGAGCGGCCGGGCGCCGTGCCGCTCGGAGAGCGCGACCAGCAGCGCGGCCGTCTCCTCCGCGGCGGCCGGCCACTGCGCGGGCGACCGCGGCAGGTCCGCCCGGATCACCCCGCCCTGGTGGAGGCCGGGCCCGTGGAGCCCGACCGCGACGATGGAGTCGTCCGGGTGGAAACCCAGGAAGTACGGAAGCAGCTCGGCCATGTCGGCCGGACCGCGCATGACGACCGGCCCGTAGCCGGAGGCCGGGCCGAGGGACAGAATGACGTGTTCGTTGTTCATCGCGTTCATGGCCGCAAGAGTGGACGCAATCCGCGGACGAGGTCGGAACCGACTTTTTTCCTGTGGATAACTCCGCCTCCGAATTCCCCTTCGCTCATTCGGAGCAGCCGACACTCCCTCCCGCGAGTGGATTTTGACTGCCGTTCAGCGGACCAGCGGATGAAATACACCCCGCCTTCCCCCGTCTCCCCTCCCCCGCATTCGCCGCTTGTCGGCGGTACGGGGTTACATGGACGCCATGCAGCAGCCCGACACCCACACCACCGCCACCGCCGACCGCGCCGAGGTCCGGGCGCGGGCCGAGGCCGTCCTGCGCGAGCTCGCCGGCCCCGGAGCCGTCCTGCGCGAGGACCAGTGGACGGCCATCGAGGCCCTCGTGGTCGACCGCCGCCGTGCCCTGGTCGTCCAGCGCACGGGCTGGGGGAAGTCCGCGGTCTACTTCATCGCCACCGCCCTGCTCCGGGCCCGCGGCGCCGGGCCGACGGTGATCGTCTCGCCGCTGCTCGCCCTGATGCGCAACCAGGTCGAGTCGGCCGGCCGGGCCGGCATCCACGCCCGCACCATCAACTCGGCCAACACCGACGAGTGGGCCGGGATCCAGGACGAGGTCGCCGCCGGGAAGGTCGACATCCTGCTGGTCAGCCCCGAGCGGCTGAACAACCCGGACTTCCGCGACCAGGTGCTGCCCGAGCTCGCCGCCTCCACCGGCCTGCTGGTGGTCGACGAGGCCCACTGCATCTCGGACTGGGGGCACGACTTCCGCCCCGACTACCGCCGGCTGCGCACCATGCTCGCGGACCTGCCGCCCGGCGTCCCGGTGCTGGCCACCACCGCCACCGCCAACGCCCGGGTCACCGCGGACGTCGCCGAGCAGCTCGGCACCGGCGCCACCGACGAGCACGCCCTGGTGCTGCGCGGGCCGCTCGACCGGGAGAGCCTCACCCTGGGCGTGCTCTCCCTGCCCGACCCGGCCCACCGCCTCGCCTGGCTGGCCGACCACCTCGACCGCCTGCCCGGCTCGGGCATCGTCTACGCCCTGACGGTGGCCGCGGCCGAGGAGGTGACGGCCTTCCTGCGCGAGCGCGGTTTCCCGGTGGCCTCCTACTCCGGCCGCACCGAGGACGCCGAGCGCCGCACCGCCGAGGCCGACCTGCTGGCCAACCGGGTCAAGGCACTGGTCGCCACCTCCGCGCTCGGCATGGGATTCGACAAGCCCGACCTCGGCTTCGTGGTGCACCTCGGCTCGCCCAGCTCGCCGATCGCCTACTACCAGCAGGTCGGCCGGGCCGGGCGCGGGGTGGACCGGGCCGAGGTGCTGCTGCTGCCCGGGCGCGAGGACGAGGCGATCTGGCGCTACTTCGCGTCGCTGGCCTTCCCGCCGGAGGAGCAGGTGCGCCGCACCATCGACGCACTGGCCGCGGCCGGCCGGCCGCTCTCCACCGCCGCTCTGGAACCCCGGGTGGACCTGCGCCGGGCCCGGCTGGAGACCATGCTCAAGGTTCTCGACGTGGACGGCGCCGTCCGCCGGGTCAAGGGCGGCTGGACGGCCACCGGCCAGAGCTGGGAGTACGACACCGCCCGTTACGCCAAGGTCGCCGCCTCCCGGGAGGCGGAACAGCGTGCGATGCGCGAGTATGCGGCGGGCATGGGGTGCCGGATGGAGTTCCTGCGCCGGCAGCTGGACGACGAGCAGGCCGCGCCGTGCGGGCGGTGCGACAACTGCGCGGGTCCGCTGCACACTCCGGACGTCTCCGCCGAGACGCTGGCGGCCGCCCGGGCCGCGCTCGGCCGCCCGGGCGTGAGCTTCGAGCCGCGTCGGCTCTGGCCGACCGGGATGGACGCGCTCGGGGTGCCGCTCAAGGGCCGGATCCCGGCGGGCGAGCAGGCGGAGACCGGCCGGGCGCTGGGGCGGCTGTCCGACATCGGCTGGGGCAACCGGCTGCGCACCCTGCTCGCCGAGCAGGCGCCGGACGTGCCGGTGCCCGGCGAGGCGGTGGACGCGCTGGTGGCGGTGCTCGCCGATTGGGCCCGCGGCCCGGGCGGCTGGGCCGGGCCCGCGACGACGGAGGGCGCCCGGCTGGAGCGGCCGGTCGGCGTGGTGACGATGGCCTCCTCGACCAGGCCCCAACTGGTCGGCAGCCTGGGCACGCGGATCGCCGAGATCGGGCGGCTGCCGCTGCTCGGCCGGATCGGGTACGCCGGGGGGCTGCCCCCGCACGGTGCCCGCAGCAACAGCGCCCAGCGGCTGCACTCGCTGGCCGGCTCTCTGGTCCTGCCGCCGGAGGTGGAGCAGGCGGTGGCCGCCGCCGGGGGGCCGGTACTGCTGGTGGACGACCTCGTCGACTCGGGGTGGACGGTCACCGTGGCCGCCCGGCTGCTGCGCCGGGCGGGGGCGAGCGCGGTGCTGCCGCTGGTGCTGGCCGTGCAGGGGTGAGGGGGCGGCGGAAAGCCGCCGAAGGAGCCTTCTCGTTCACCCGAACGGCCTAATAGAAAGGATCAAGCGAAGCGATTTCGATCACACCGGTGGACCGGCCCGGGAAAGGAGTGGCCACCATGCCAGTGGTGGTTCGTCCCGCCCTCCGGGCGCTGTGGATCAAGGCCTGGAGGCGCCTCCGCAGCGTTCGACCCGCCGTGGAACATATCCGGCAGACCATGGACTATCGGATGGCGTTCATCATTTCATCGTTGCCGCTCTGCCCTCGATGCCCCGAGAATTGGGAGGTACCCGAGACCCGGTCCGCTGGATCCGCCCTTCGGCGTACCCAGGCACCCGCCTGCCCACGGGCCAGGAAGGAGGATCGTGATCAACGGTATCGGCCGAGGTCAGAATCCCTTCTCCGGGAGCCCGGAACCCAGACGGGTGCTGGATCTGGAGGCCTGGACCGCCTCGGGGATCCCGTTGCTGCGCGACCCCCGCGAGTTCGTCCTGGGACTGCACCAGCGCCACCTGCCCCAGCCGGGCACCGTCGCGGTCGCCGTCCTGGACGCGCTCCACCGCCTCGTCGCCTCGGCCTCGTTCACCCCCTGGCCGCACGACACGGACGGCTGGCAGCACCGCAACGCCCTGCTGACGCACCTGCGCCGGATCATCCCGCACGACCTGCGACTGCCCGAGCCGACCCGGACGGCCGTGCTGCTGCGCTGCCGCGACGGCGCACCCGGCTGGACGGAGCAGGACGGCGCCTGGATGTGGGCACTGCGGGACGCGTCCGTGCTGCACGGGCTGCGTTGCGGCGCGTACATCGGACTCACCCCGGCGGGCTGGCAGGTCCTCGGCGACGGGCGGGGTGGACGCAACCCGCACGCGGGCTCGTGGGCCGACGGGCCGGTGCACACCGTGACGGAACTGCCTCCGCGCTCGGCGCTGAACGCCCCGCGCAGCCAGCGCACCCGCCAACTGGCGGCCGACCCGGCCAAGCGCGCAGAGGACGCGGCCCGCTCCCCGCAGTCCGAGGCCCCGTGGGTCCCGGCGCGGGTCGCAGCGGCCGAACCGACCCGCCGCACCGGCACCCGCTGAGTCAGCGGCGACCGGCCCCCCGGGGCGGTCAGCCGCCGCCCACCGACCTCGAAGGACCGAGGGACGGACTTCGGGCCCGGCACCGTACGGCGGCACCGGGCCCGAAGTGGACGACTGCGGTCAGGCCTTGACCGGGCGGCCCGGCGCGGCACCGGCCGCGCCCACGGCAGCCGGGCCGGCGTCGCCGCAGACCACCAGCAGCGCGGTCGCGTGGCCGAGCGCCTTGGCGTACGCCTCGGCGGCCTTGGCGGACGGTCCGCCGTTGACCACCAGGACGACCACCTCGCGGCGGACCGGACGGGTCAGCGCGGCGTCCGCGTAGAACACGTCCCCACCGTCGGCGAGCTGTGCCCAGTAGCGCTCCTCGCCGAAGGAGAGCTCGTGCTGCTGCCAGGGGTGCGCCTCGCCGACCGTCAGCACCAGGACATCGCCCGGGTTGCGGCCGGACTCCAGCAGCCGGTCGATCGCGTCGTCGGCGCGCTCCACCGCCTGTGCCGGGGTGGCGGCGATCCGCTGGACCTCCACCTGCGGCGCGGCGGGGGCCGGGCGGCGCGGTGCCGGCCCGGGCTTGGGGGTCAGCCGCGGCGGGCCCGGACGGACGGCGCGCGGCGGGGCCGGGCGCGGGGGCGCCGGACGGGGGCCGGGCACCGGAGCCGGGGCGGCGACGGTGGTGGGTGCGGTGGCGGGGGCTTGTGCGTCCGACTCGCGAGGGAAGGGAACGCCGGGGCCCGGGAGGCTCTCGTGAATCTCCGGCTCCTCGGGGAAGACAGGCATACCCGGATATCTATCAAATGCCGATCGGACGCGCACGGGCACCCCACCCATTGGGCACCGGTCTCCTGCCGCCCCCTCCCGGGCAATTCCAGACGGACCGTCAGAAACCGAGTGTCAACTGTTCGTCGCCGGACCCCCGGCCGGCGCCCGCGTCCTCCCGAGCGCGCTTGAGATGACGCCACTTCGGCAGTGCGTCCAGGTAGGCCCAGGAGAGCCGGTGGTGCTCGGTGGGGCCGAGTTCCTCCAGCGCGGCCCGGTGCACCGGCGACGGGTAGCCGGCGTTATCGGCGAAGCCGTACTCCGGGCACCCCTCGCCCAGTTCGGCCATCAGGCCGTCACGGTGGACCTTGGCGAGCACCGAGGCGGCGGAGACGCAGATGCAGGACTGGTCACCCTTGATCACCGTGCGTACCCGCCAGGGGCCGCCGAGGTAGTCGTGCTTGCCGTCCAGGATCACCGCGTCGGGCTCGACCGGCAGCGCCTCCAGTGCCCGAACGGCGGCCAGCCGCAGCGCCGCCGTCATGCCGAGCTCGTCGCACTCCTGCGGGGAGGCCTGCCCGAGCGCGTACGCGGTGACCCAGTCGGCGAGGACGGGGGCGAGCGCGCGGCGGCGCAGCTCGGTGAGCAGCTTGGAGTCGGTCAGCCCCTCCGGCGCCCTGCGCAGGCCGGTGACGGCCGCGCCCACGGTGACCGGCCCGGCCCAGGCGCCGCGCCCGACCTCGTCGAGACCGACGACGATCTTGGCGCCGGCCCGGCGGAGCGAGCGTTCGACGGAGTGCGTCGGGGGGACGATGGGCATGGCGAATTCCGTTCGACTGGGGCAGCTCTAGCCTAATCCCGCCTCGCGACCGCCGAATCCGCCTCCCCGGACGGGAAGGGCCCCCGACAGCCGAGCACGCGGGCCGGGGCCCGGGCACGCGGCCCCGTCACCGCCACGCGAGCCCGGCACCACCCCGGGACCGGCACCACCCCGGGACCGGCACCATGCCCCCCGAAGGCCGGCACCACCCCGGGACCGGCACCACCCCTCAGGCCCGGATCATCGGCTCCAGCACCTCGTCCAGCAGCCGGCCGGCGAAGCCCGGCCCCACGCCCTCCAGCCCGCGGATCTTGACCTGGTAGAGCATCACCGCCGGGATGACGTCCGCCACCAACGGGGTGGCCGCGCCGGGCCGGACGTCGCCGCGCTCGGCGCCGCGGCGCAGGATCTCCAGGATGGTCCGCGCGGTCGGTTCGATGACCCGGTCGGTGATGAAGGCCTTGAAGACCTCGGCCCGCTCGTGGTCGATCTCGCCCATCAGTGCGTTGAGCGCGGAGCCCACCCGGGAGGTCATCGCCTGCGTGAACCCCTCGACGAGCTGCAGGAGTTCGTCACGTGCGGACCCGAGGTCGGGAGTGTCGGACGGGCGTGGGAGAGTGGCGTCCAGGGCGTCGATGACGAGCTCGTCCTTGGACGCCCAGCGCCGGTAGAGCGCGGCCTTCCCGGTCCGCGCCGCACTGGCGACCCCTTCCATGGTCAGTCGCGCGTATCCGCCGGAGGTGAGCTGGTCGAGCGCGGCCTCGAAGATCGCGTTCTCCAACTCCTTGCCCCTGCGCCGTGCCGGCCGCGTCAGCACCTGACGGGCGGCCCGCACCGGACAGAAGCCCGGTTCGACGGCCGGCTCCGCCCCCACCCGGGCACCCGGCTCCACGCCCGCACCGGCGCCCGGCTCCGCGACCACCGGCCCGGCGCCCACCTCCACCGGCCGAACAGCCTCAGGCCGAGTCCCGGCAGGCCGAACAGCCGCCTCCCCGGACGCCGGGCCCGCCGAACCGGCCGGCGACCGACCGGACCGGTCAGCCACCAGGCGCCGCACCAACCGTTCCATCGCCACCATCCTTAAGGAACGCTTGCGTTCACAATCATGGCCAGGATATCGTCCCGATTAGTGAACGATCCCGTTCCTTCTCGGCCTGCGCAAGGGCGCAGCGCCGAACCCGGACCGGCGACTCCGCCGAACCCGCACCACCGAGCACATAGCCAGCAGGCGGCACATTCGTGGCTATATCCGACACGCTCAGCAAGAACTCACCACCGCAGACGAGCCAGGGACGGGGCAAGGGCATCACCCTGACCGTCATCGCGGCCACCCAGCTCATGGTGGTCCTCGACGCGACCATCGTGAACATCGCGCTGCCGCACATCAAGGACGCCCTGGGCTTCTCGACCACCGACCTGTCGTGGGTCATCAACGCCTACACCCTGACCTTCGGCGGGCTGCTGCTGCTCGGCGGTCGCGCGGGTGACATCCTCGGCCGCCGCCGGGTGTTCATCTTCGGCACCCTGCTGTTCGGCCTGGCCTCGCTGCTCGGTGGCTTCGCACAGGACAGCGGCCTGCTGCTGGCCGCCCGCGCCCTCCAGGGCATCGGTGGCGCGATCTGTTCCCCGACCGCCTTCGCCCTGATCGCCACCAACTTCGAGGAGGGGCCGGAACGCAACCGGGCGTTCGGCGTGTTCTCGGCGGTGGCCGGTTCGGGCGCCGCGATCGGCCTGCTGGCCGGCGGTCTGCTCACCGAGTACCTGAACTGGCGCTGGGTGTTCTTCGTCAACGTGCCGATCGCGGTCCTGATCGCGATCGCCGCGCCGCGCTACATCGCCGAGTCCGAGCGCCACCCGGGCCGCTTCGACCTGCCCGGTGCGCTCACCTCGACGCTCGGCCTGATCGGCCTGGTCTACGGGTTCATCCGGGCCGCCTCGGACGGCTGGTCGGACGGCATCACACTCGGCTCCTTCGCGGCCGGCGCGATCCTGCTCGCCGCCTTCCTCGTGGTCGAGAGCCGCACCGACCAGCCGATCACCCCGATGCACCTGTTCGCCGACCGCAACCGCACCGGCGGCCTGGTGATGATGCTCTGCCTGGCCGCGGCCATGTTCGGCATCTTCTTCTACGTCGTGCTGTTCGTGCAGGGTCCGCTCGGCTACAGCCCGCTGAAGGCCGGCGTCTCCTTCCTCCCGATCAGCGTCGCGATCGTCATCTCCGCACAGATCGCCTCCAACTTCCAGGCCAAGTACGGCCCGAAGCCCTTCATGGCGGGCGGCGCGCTGCTGGTCACCGTCGGCCTCACCTGGCTGACCCAGATGAACAAGGACAGCGGCTACCTGGACGGGGTGCTCGGCCCCACGGTGGTGTTCGGCCTCGGCATGGGTCTGATCTTCGTCCCGGTGATGCTGCTCTCCGTCGCGGGCGTCCCGGGCGAGGAGACCGGCGCCGCCTCCGGCCTGCTCAACTCGATGCAGCAGATCGGTGGTTCGCTCGGCCTGTCGATCCTGACCACGGTCTTCGCGCACTACGCCACGGCCGAGGCCACCGCGCAGCTGCCGAAGTTCATGGAGAGCGCGACGCCGGAGCAGCTGGCCTACCTCCAGCAGCACCACGAGTTCCCGCAGGGCACGGACGCCGCCAACACGGTGCTCACCCAGGGCATTTCGCACGGCTTCATCGTGGGCGCCGCGCTCGCGGCGCTCGCCCTGCTGGTCGCGGTCTTCGTGATCAAGGCCAAGGCCAGCGACCTGCCGAGCGACTCCTCCGCCATCGCGATGCACTGACGCCATCGCGATGCACTGACGCCACCGCTCGGCACTGGCCCGGTCGCTCGGCACTACCGCCGCCAGGCACTGGCGCAGCCGCCAGGCACTGACGCCGCAACGACGCCCAGGGCCGGCCGGGAGCAGCACGCTCCCGGCCGGCCCTGCCGCTGTCCGCGGCCCCACCCCGGTCGGCCTACCAGGCGTCGTACGCCAGCCCCGCCCGGTCGCAGGCCGTGCGGCCGGGCGCCGTCGAGTCGACCGGCGGCCGCTCCGCCAGGATCTCCCGGGCCCGGGCTGCCGCGAGGTTGGTCGCGTACCAGGGCCCCGACTCCCCGTCCAGGTCCTGCCCGATCAGCTGCAGCGCACAGCTGCGCTGCGGCTCGGGGAGCCGGTCCAGGGCGGGCACCGCGTCCGCCGAGAGCCGACGGACGTTGCGCAGGTCGATGACCGCGGTGAGCGGGTCGGTCCGCAGGGCCCGCTCGTACCGGGTGACGTTCTGCTCGGCGACGATCGCATCCGGGCCCATCAGGCCGTAGACCGCGACGGCGAGCATTCCGCCGAGCACGACGACGCGCGGCAGCCAACCGGTACGGCGGGCCAGTCCGGCGGCGATCAGCAGCAGGAAGACGGCGCCCAGCCAGATCTCGACCACCAGTACCCAGAGCCGCAGCCGGGTGAGCCCGGAGGCGTCCACGTAGAACCACATCCGGCCGAGCGCCGAGGCGACCACGGCCAGCGCCAGCACGCAGAGCAGGCCGAGCAGGACCCGCGCCACCCGGCGGTCGGCGGGGGTGGTGCGCGGGGCCCAGCGCTTGGCGAAGGTCACCACGACCAGGGTCAGCACGGTGATCACGCTCAGCTGCCAGAAGCCCTGCCGGGCGTACTCGGAGCGGCTCATCCCGGTGTTGCTCAGCACGGCGTCCGCGCCGCCGAGCACCACCACGGCCTGGATCACCGTGAAGGCTCCGAACATCAGGTTGAGCGCGACCAGCGGAAGCGCCCACTCAAGCCGGCGCCGCTCCCGGCCCGGCCGGATCTCCGTACGGTCCCAGCGGCGCGGGCCGGCGGCCATGTGCGCGAAGCCCAGCACGGTCACCGCCCCGAGCACGAACAGCGCTCCGCGCCCCGGGAGTTGGTCGAGGCCGAGGTCCGGGCTGAGGTTGCCCAGCAGGTCCGCCATGGCGGCGTCGGCGCCGGCGAACAGCAGGCCGAAGACGGTCAGCAGGACGGCGGCGACCGCGAGCGCCTTGAGCACCGGGACGATCCGGCCGCGGCCGGGCATCGGCCGCCGGTCCATGCTCTCCCAGACCCAGACCGCCGAGGGCACCAGCTGCCACAGGATGCCGGGCAGCGGGAACAGCACGCCCGGCCAGCGGCGGCCACCGTGCAGGGCCAGCGAGGCCAGCGCGAGCGCGCCGACGACGGCCAGCGCCGCGGGCCAGTCGGCGTCCCACCAGGCCGGGACGGCGAGCAGGGCGAGGGCGAGCAGGCTCCACACCGCCGCCCAGGGCCGGATCCGGCGTCCGGCCGCGCGGGCGGCGATCCCGGCCCCGACGGCGGTGGCGGCGCCGAGCAGCAGCAGGTTGGGCCCCAGGCCGTCGTAGAGCAGCCAGGCCGCCAGCAGGCCGGTGAGCAGGGCAGCCAGCAGGACCCTGGGGGTGGCCGCCGCCCGGCGCTCGGGGTCGCTGCGGCGCAGCCACGTGCCGACCGGGGGCACCGGCGCGCCGGGCACCGGCGCGCCGGTGCCCGGCGCGCCCCGCGGGCCAGGGCCCGCCGCACGGTACGGACCGTACGGGTCGTACGGGTTCTCCGGCGCGGTCGGACCGGGCGCCCCAGTCAGGCCTGGCGTCCCGGTCAGGCCTGGCGTCTCGGTCGCTCCGGGCGACTCCATGGGACCGGGCGACTCGGTCGAACCCGGCGAATCGGACGAGGCAGGCGTGGACGGACCTGACATGAGTCCCCCTCAGTGGTCGGCGGGCATGCGGAAGCCACCCATCGGGCGGTCCGCCGGCGGGCGCGCTCGGCGCCGCGGCCGCTGCCGACTGTAGACTATTCTGAACAGGTTCAAAAACTGGTTCTGAACGCGTTCAGAATGCCTTCGCCACCAAGGACTCCCCGGCTACCCCTTCACCGACCCGGCCAGCAGCCCCCGGACGAAGTACCGCTGGAGGCTGAAGAAGACGATCAGCGGCACGATGATCGACAGGAACGCCCCGGCCGTGAGCAGCTCCCAGCGCCCGCCGAGCGAGCCGGACAGCTGTGCCAGGCGCACCGTCATCGGCGCCACCTCCGGCGTGCCGCCCGCGAAGGTCAGCGCCACCAGCAGGTCGTTCCAGACCCACAGGAACTGGAAGATCGCGAACGAGGCCAGCGCCGGGGTGCTGAGCGGCAGCACGATCGAACGGAAGATCTTGAAGTGCGAGGCGCCGTCCACCACCGCGGCCTCCATCAGGTCGCGCGGCAGCTGGGCGATGAAGTTGTGCAGCAGGAACACCGCCAACGGCAGCGCGAACATGGTGTGCGCCAGCCAGACCGGCGCGTAGCTGCCCTTCAGGTCCACCGCCGGGATCAGCGTCAGCGGGCCCAGGTGCGCACCGCCGGCGAACAGCCGCAGCAGCGGGATCAGCGCCATCTGGAGCGGCACCACCTGGAGCGCGAACACCGTGAAGAAGACCGCGTCGCTCCCCCGGAACCTCACCCAGGCCAGCGCGTACGCCGCCATCGCGGCCAGCACCAGCGGGAAGACCGTCGCCGGGACGGCGATCGCCAGCGAGTTGACCAGGAACGGCATCAGGCCGGTGGAGACGCCGGAGCCGCCCTCGAACAGCACCGAGTGGTAGTTCCCGAGGCCGAGGTCCGGGTGGAGGAAGGTGGTCCACCAGCCGCTGGCGGTCACGTCCTGCTTGGGCCGCAGCGACGTCACCAGCAGGCCCAGCGTCGGGATCGTCCAGAGCACCGTCATCGCGATCACGAACACCGAGGCCAACGGGCTGCTGAAGGCCTTCCGCACCGGCCTCTCCCGACCGTCCGTCCCGATCACCGGACCTCACGCTCCTTCCGCAACTGGACGATGTTGTAGGCCACCAGCGGCAGCACCGCGAGGAAGAGGAGCACCGCGAGGGCGCTGCCCCGCCCGGCGTTGAACTGGACGAAGGACTGCGAGTACATCTCGTTGGCCAGCACCTGGGTGCCGAAGTTGCCGCCGGTCATGGTGCGGACGATGTCGAAGCACTTCAGGGTGATGAGCATGACGGTGGTCAGCACGACCATCACCGTGGTGCGGATCATCGGCACGGTGACGTACCAGAACAACCGCACCCCGCTCGCACCGTCCAGCCGGGCCGCCTCCACCACCTCGTCCGGGATCGCCTTGATCGCCGCCGACAGCACCACCATCGCGAAACCGGTCTGCACCCAGACCATCACCGCCATCAGCAGGAAGGTGTTCAGCGGCTGCGAGAGCAGCCAGTTCGGCGGATCGTCCCAGCCCACCGCGACGGCGAGTCGGCTGAGCAGGCCGATCTGCGACTGGCCCGGCCCGCGCGACTCGTAGACGAACTTGAAGATGATCGACGCGCCGACCAGCGAGATCGCCATCGGCATGAAGATCAGCGACTTGTACACCGACTGGCCGCGCATCCGGTCCACCAGCAGTGCCAGCACCAGCCCCAGCCCGGTCGCCACCAGCGGCACGACCACCAGCCAGAGCAGCGTGTTGACCAGCACCTCCCGCACCGAGTCGGAGGTGAGGGCCCAGCCGAAGTTCTCGCCACCGACGAACCGGGTGCCGTCGTCGTTCTGGAGACTGAGGTAGACCGTGCGGACCAGCGGTACGACCAGGCCGACGGCCAGCAGCAGCACCGCGGGGCCGAGGAAGAGCGCGACCGCCAGCGGACGGGCCAGGCGGCCCCGGGCCCGTCCGGCGGCCAGGAAGACCACCAGCAGGATGCCCAGGAAGCCCGCGACGGCGCCGAAGGTGTTGCCGAACTTGACCGCCGCGTCGCTCCAGGCGCCGGCCGCCAATCTCTCGGTGACCAGCCTCCCGGCGGCCAACTCGGCGGCAGGTGACGGGAATCCGGGTACGGACATGGCTGCGCGTCCCTTCGGGCGTGGTGGGAAGGGGGCGGGGGGGGGGGGGGGGGGGGGGCCCCCCCCCCCCCCCTCGACAGGTGGTCCTCGGTGCGCCCGGCCCCGCCGCGGAACCGAAGCCGGAACCAGCACCGGAACCGAAACCAGAACCGGGGCCGGAGCCGTAGCCAGAACCGGAGCGAGGCCGGGCCGGGCGACGGCCCGGCTCTACTGCGGCCAGGCGGCGTCGATGTCGGCGGCGGTCTTCTGGATCGACTGTCCCTCGGCGAACCAGGCGGTCAGCGACTTCCACTCCTGCCCGGCGCCCACGGCAGCCGGCATCAGGTCGGAGCCGTCGAAGCGGAAGGTCGCCGACGGGTCGGTCAGGGCCTCCGCCGACAGCTTGTCGATCGGGTCGGTGTAGAGGCTCCTGTCCACGCCCTGGTTGGCCGAGACCCAGCCGCTCGCGGTCTTCACCCGGTTGCTCGCCCAGTCCGAGCTGGACAGGTAGTTCTGCACCGCCTGCACCTCGGGCCGGCCGGAGAACGCCGCCAGGAACTCGCCGCCGCCCTCGACCGGGTTGGCGATCGACGGGTTCACCGCGGGCAGGTGGAAGGCGAAGACGTCCCCGTCCGGGCCGACCTTGGTGCCCTTGGGCCACTGCGCCTCGTAGAAGGAGGCCTGCTGGAGCATCAGGCACTTGCCGCTCAGGATCGGCGTGCCCGCGTCCTGGAAGGTGGTGGTGGCGATCGACTTCACGTCACCGAAGCCCGCGTTGACCCAGGCCGGATTCTGCATCCAGTCGGCGACCGTCTTCATCGCGGTGGTGATCTTCTGGTCGGAGAACTTCACCTGGTGGCCGACCCACTGGTCGTACACCTCGCCGCCGTACGAGCCCAGCACCACCTCCTCCAGCCAGTCGGTGGCCGGCCAGCCGGTGGCCGTCCCGGAGGCGATGCCGCCGCACCACGGCTTGGCGCCGCCCGCCTTGGCGATCCGGTCGCTGAGCGCCATCAGGTCGGCCCAGGTCTTGGGCACCTCGTAGCCGGCCGTCTTGAAGGCCTTCGGCGAGTACCAGACCAGGGACTTCATGTTGGCGCTCATCGGGGCCGCGTAGAAGGTGCCGTTGACCGAGCCGTAGGTCTTCCAGATCGGGCTCCACTTGTCCTGGTTGGCAACGGTCTGGGCGGGCGGCTTCACCACCTTGCCGCTCTTCACCATCTGCGCCAGCAGGCCCGGCTGCGGGATGATCGCGAAGTCCGGGGCGTTGCCGCCGGAGACCCGGACCGGCAGCTGGGACTCGAAGTCGTTCGAGCCCTCGTAACTGATCTTGATCCCGGTGCACTTGCCGAACTCGGCCCAGGACTTCTCCAGGTTGTCCGACTCCGGGCTCAGGATCGAGGCGAACATCGTCACGGTGGTGCCCGAATGTCCGGCGTACGGCTGGTACTTGGCGCAGTCACCGGACAGCGGAGCGGCCGATCCTCCGTCGCCGCCACCCGAACCGCCGGAGCTGTTGGAGCAGGCCGCGGTCAAAGCCAGCGCCGCCACCAGGGCGGGCACGGCGGCCAGACGGCGGCGGGAACTCGGATGCGGAGCGGTCGGGTTGAGGGTCAATGCGGTTCTCCTCGCCAGGGCGTGCTGCCGACGGTTGGCTGAACGACATTGCGCTGTACCAGAGATGGACCTACGAGGGATCGCGGACGGAATCACGGGCGGACGGCGGCCGGACTGATCGAAGACGTTAACGCAGCCGCCGCCCCCCGCCAAGGTCCACGTTCGACCTTCACAAGCCGGTGTCCCGACCGTGACCCGCGACCAGGCGGCCTGCGGACCTCCGCCACCAGAAGTCGAAGGCCCCGACCGGAAACCCGGCCGGGGCCCCACGACATGGTTGATGATCAGAACAGCCGGATCGGCAGCTCCAGCAGACTGTTCACCACCAGCGAGGGGCTCGGCCGCAGCTCGGCGTCCGACACCGCGAGCGACAGCCCCGGGAATCGCTCGAACAGTGCGGGCAGCGCGATCCCCGCCTCCAGCCTGGCCAGCGGGGAGCCCGGGCAGACGTGCGGGCCGTGGCCGAAGGACAGGTGGCGGGTCGGGTCCCGGGTGATGTCGAAGACCTCGGCCGTCACCCCGTGCTGGAGCGGGTCACGGCCGATCGCGTTGTACGAGACCAGCACCGGCTCGCCGGCCGGGATCACCACGTCGCCGACCGGAACGGACTCGGCGGCGAAGCGGAACAGGAAGTTGCTGGTCGGCGGCGTCCAGCGGAGCGACTCCTCCACCACCGCGTCCCAGGACACCTGGCCCGAGCGCACCAGCTCCAGCTGGTCCGGGTGGGTCAGCAGGGCCCGCACCGCGTTGCCGATCAGGTTCACCGTGGTCTCGTGGCCGGCCGCGATGATCACCCGCAGGGTGGCCGCCGCCTCCGCGTCGGTCAGCGCCCCGCCCTCGGTGTCGGCCGCCAGCAGCACGCTCGCCAGGTCCTCACCGGGAGCCGAACGACGCTGCGCGACCAGGCTGTTGACGAAGGCGTTCAGCCCGGCGACGGTCGCCTGGATGCCCTCCGGGTTCGGCTTGATGCCGAAGAACCGCTCGTACAGGTCGCGCAGCAGGCCGTGGTCCGACTCCGGCACGCCCAGCAGCGAGCAGATCACCGTCATCGGCAGCGGGAAGGCGAAGTCCGTCTTGAGGTCCACCACCGGCTCGCCCGCCGCCAGGGAATCCAGCAGCGCGTGGGTGATCTCCTCGACCCGTGGGCGCATCAGCTCCACCCGGCGTGGGGTGAAGGCCTGCGCGACCAGCGCCCGCAGCCGGCGGTGCTCGGCGCCGTCGGTGGTCACCATGCTCGGGCCGGGCACCGCCAGGCCGATCAGCGGCCAGGTCTTCGGCACCTCACCGCGCTGGTAGGCCGCCCAGTGCGCGGCGTCCTTCACCAGCCGGGCGTCCGTCAGCAGGTCGCGCGCGGCGGCGTGCTGCGTCACCGCCCAGGCGGCGACCCCGCCGGGCAGCTCGACCGGCACCACCGGGCCGGCGGCCCGCAGCAGCGCACCCTCGGCCGCGTTGTCGCGGGCCAGCGGGTCGAGGACGATTCGGGCCGGGGCAGCAGTCATCGACAACTCTCTTTCGAACGGCGGGTGTTGGTGGATCAGGCCGAATGGCCCGGGGTGAACGAGACCGGCAGTGCCACCAGCCCGCGCACCCAGGCCGACGGCCGCCACACCAGTGCGTGCTCGGCCACCGCCAGCCGCAGGTCCGGCAGCCGGTCGAGCAGCACCTCGATCGCGGTGGTGGCGATCACCTCGGCCGCCTCCTGGGCCGGGAACGGGCAGCCGTGCTCGCCGTACGAGTAGCTCATGTGCGCCCGGTTCCCCTCCGCCGGGCGGCCGTCCGCCTGCCGCACCGACGGGTCGGCGTTGGCCCCGGCGAAGCCGAGCAGGACCATGTCGCCCTCGCCGATCCGCTGGCCGCCCAGCTGGGTGTCGCGGACCGCCCAGCGGCCGGCGAAGATCTGGGTCGGGGTGTCCTCCCAGAGCGCCTCGTTCAGCGCCTGGCTGATGCTGCGCCGGCCGCCGGCCAGCGAGGCGGCGAACCGCTCGTCGGTGAGCATCAGCCGCAGCGCGTTGGAGATCCAGTACGAGGTCGGCTGCTGGCCGGCGATCAGCAGCACCCGCAGGTCGCGCATCACCTCGTCGTGGGTCAGCCCGGCCGGGTGCGCCAGCATCCGCGAGGCGACGTCGGCGCCCGGGTGCTCGGCCTTCTCCTCGACCAGCGCGGACATCAGCTCCAGCAGCCGCTGGGCACCGGTCGGCGCGTCCGGGCCGCCGTCCACCATCGCCAGCAGTGCCGCGACCAGCTGCGGCGCCTGCTCCTCGTCCAGGCCGAGCACCCGGCACAACACCAGCAGCGGCATCCGGTGCGCGTACTCGGCCACCAGATCGGCCTCGCCGCGCCCGGCGAACGCGTCGATCAGTCCGTCGGCGATCTCCTCGGCGTGCTTGCGCAGCTCGTACGGGTCGATCCCGGCCAGCGCGTCGGTGACCGCGCGCGAGCGCCGGACGTGCTCCTCGCCCTCCGCGTAGAGGATGGAGGGGACGGGCGCCATCATCGGCTTCAGCGGCCAGTCGGCGGGCAGCGTCGCCCAGGCGTGCCAGCGGCTGGAGTCTCGGCCGAACAGCTGCGGCTGGCCGGTCACCTGCTGGAGTTCGCGGTAACCGATGACCAGCCAGGCGGGCACCCCGCCGGCCAGCTCGACCGGGGCGACCGGGCCGTGCGCGGCGCGCAGCTCACGGTAGAGCTGGGACGGGTCGGTCTGGAAGCGCGGCCCGTACAGCGGTGTGGCGCCGGCGTGCGCCGGGCAGCCCGGGGGCGGGGTGGCGGCGGGCTCGGTCACGGGGTGCTCTCCTCGTAGATCGCGGTGCGGGGCCCCGCCGGGGCGGGCTCCCCGGCCGGGGCTGCCTCTTCGTCCCCGGCAACGGTGGCCGGGACAGCCTCACCGGCAACGGTGACCGAGGCGGCCTCGCCGACCGGGGCGACCCCGTCGGCCAGGGCGGCCTCGTCGACCCCGGCCAGGGCCGCCAGGTGGTGGACCAGGGCGATCAGCACCCGCTTGCCGGACTCGCGGTCGCGCGCGTCGCAGTCCACCAGCGGTACCTCGGCCGGCAGGTCCAGCGCCTCGCGGACCTGCTCCAGGGTGTGGCTCGGCTCGCCGAAGTTGTTGCGGGCCACGATGAACGGCGTGCCGTGGTGCTCCAGCCGGTCGATCGCGTACCAGGAGTCCTCCAGCCGCCGGGTGTCCACCAGGACGACCGCGCCCAGGGCGCCGCTGAACAGCCGGTCCCAGAGGAACCAGAAGCGCTCCTGCCCGGGCGCGCCGAACAGGTACAGCACCTGGCGCTCGGAGAGGGTGATCCGGCCGAAGTCGAAGGCGACCGTGGTGGAGCGCTTGCCCCAGGCGCCGGCCGGGTCGATGCCCTCGCCCGCCCTGGTCATCACCTCTTCGGTGTTCAGCGGGCGGATCTCGCTGACCGAGCCGACCAGCGTGGTCTTGCCGACGCCGAAGCCGCCGACCACGACGATCTTCAGCGCGTTGTCGGCGGTCGACCGCAGCGGGGTGCGCGCGCCGGCGGGCCGGACGTCAGAGCTGTTGGAGGCCATGCAGCACCTGCTTCAGCGTGTCGAGGTCGGGCAGCCGGGCCTTGTTCGGCGCGAACCGGGGGTGACGGGCGGTGACCGCCCCGGACTCCAGCAGGTCGCCGAGCAGGATCTTCACCACCGAGACGGGCAGCGCCAGCTCCGCCGCCACCTCCACGACCGCGGTCGGGGCCTCGCACATCCGCAGGATCCGGGCGTGCTCCGACTGCATCCCGGGCGCCGGCTCCCGCTCGGCGACGATCAGGGTGACCAGGTCGAAGGCGTTCTCCGGAGCCCGGCTGCGGCCCCGGGTGATGGTGTAGAGGCGGTCCGGATCGTCATCGCGGCCCGGCAGCACCGGCCCGGCGTTCATATCGTCGCGCTCTCTTGCGCGGCGGCCTCGCCTTCCCCGCCCCGGGCGGGCGCGCTGAGGTGGACCCCGATCTGCTCGATCAGGCCGTGCATGTTGTGGCCGACCACGCCGACGTCCGCTTCGTCGTCCGTGACCACCGCCAGGTGAGCGCCCTCGCCGGCCGCCACGATGCACAGGATGCCGCCGTGGAACTCGGTCATCGACTGACGCACGCCGCCGCTGCCGTCGCCGAACTCGATCGAGGCCCCGTGCGCCAGGCTCTGGAGGCCGGAGGCGATGGCGGCCAGCTGATCGGCCTGGTCGGTGCTCAGTCCGGCGGTGTGGCAGAGCTTGAGGCCGTCGGCGGAGAGAACCAGGGCGTGCCGGGTGCCGGGGGTCGCCGCCAGCAGGTTCTCCAACAGCCAGTCGAGGTCACGGTCGGTGGCACTGCTCATCAGGTGTCCTTCTCGGTGACGGGGGAAGCGTCGGTCATGGTGTCGGGTTCCGTGGTCGGCGCCCCGGCAGTGGGCTGCTCGGCCGCCACGGGAAGGGCGGCGGCCCGGCGGAACGCGCCGAACCGGGCGGCCGCGCTCACCGCGTCGCTGCGGACGGGCTTCGCGGTCCGGTCCGTCGCGGGGACGGTGGTGGCCAGTGTCTGTCCTCGGCGGCGCTGCGGCAGGCCGCTGTCGGTCATCCGGGCCGGCGCGGCCGGCAGGGCGGGCGCGGTGGCAGGCTGCGCCCCGGAGGGGGTCCGCTGCGCGGAGGGTGCCGGAGGCAGGGGGGCGGGTGCGGAGCGCGCCGGGGTGAGCACGGGGCGCGCGGTCTCCGCGGGAGACGCCTGCGCCGGGACGGACACCCGGACCGGCGCCGGGGTGGCGGTCGGTACCGGGTGCGTGACCAGCTGCTGCGGAATCAGCATCACCACCCCGGTGCCGCCGCGCGCCGACGGCCGGAAGGAGATCTGCAGCCCGTGCTTGCGCGCCAGCACGCCGACCACCGCGAGCCCCAGCCGGGTACCGGCGGAGAGCGTGGTGAGGTCCAACGGCTCGGCGGAGACGGCCCGCTCGGCCCGGCGCAGCCAGCTGTCGCTCAGGCCCAGCCCGCTGTCCTCGACGGTGACCACCAGCCCGGCGGGCACCTCCTCGACGTAGACGTGCACCTCGGCCGGCGGGGCGGAGAAGTTGGTGGCGTTGTCCAGCAGTTCGGCCAGCGCGTGCATCACGCCCTCGGCCGCGTACCCGGCGACCGCGGCGTTGCTGGCGTTGTGCAGCCGCACCCGCTGGTAGGCGCCGATCCGGCCGAGCGCGCCGCGCAGCACCGACTCCACCGCGATCGGCTTGGCCCAGCGGCGGCCCGAGCGGGCACCGGTGAGCACCGCGATGCTGTCGGCCATCCGGCCCGCCTGGGCGGTCGAGTGGTCCAGGCTCAGCAGGTCTCCGAGGGCCTCCTCGTCGTGCCGGTGCTGCATCTCCCGCAGCTCGGCGTGCATGCTCGTGGCCAGCGCCTGCACCCGTCCGGCGGCGGTCGCGCAGACCGCGAGCGCGGCGGCCCGCAGCCGCTCGCCACGGCCGATCTCCTCCCCGACGGCGCGCAGCAGCGCGTACTGGGGGTGCTTGCGGTGGACGGCCAGCGCGCTGTCCACGGCCGCGCCGGCCCGCAGCTTCTTCACCACCTCGGGCAGCACGCCCTCGGCGATCCGGGCCAGCTCGGCGCGTTCGGCCTCGGCCCGGGTCCGCTCCGTCTCCGCCCCGGCCCGCTCGGCGTCGAGTTCGGCCCGCAGCCGGGCCAGCTCGGCGTGCGCGGCGGTGACGTCCGCCTCGGCCCGGGCCCGCTCGGCGCGGGCGGCGTCCCGCTCGGAGAGCGCCGCGGCGGCGCGGTCGGCGGCGGCCGTCTCGGCCTGCCGGGCCGTGCCCGCGGCGACCAGTGCGGCCCGGGTCTCCTCGTGCTGCGCGGCCACATCCTCGGTCAGCCCGCGGGTGCGCTCGGCGCCGGTCGCCGCGAGGCCGACGGCGATCAGCCAGAGCACCGTGACGGCGCCGACGGCGAGGGCGGTGAGCGGCTGGTGCGCGCCGAACGCCCGGGTGATGCCGACCGGCGCGGCGACCAGCGCCAGCAGGACGGCGGCCGCGGTCAGGGCGACGGTGCGCGGCGCGGGCCGTCTGCGCGATCGGCCGTCGGGGCTGGTGGCTTCTCTCATCGGTGCGGTCCTCGGCAACGTCGGCGGGCGGCGGCGCGGGCGGCGGGTCGGCGACGGTTGCGGCCGCCGACAGCCGGTCGGGCGCATACCAGACCGCCCGGCGACGCAGCGAAACGTCTCCGGGCGGTTGATCGGTTCACGCTTTCGGCCGATCATATCGATTCAGACATAGGCCTCAAGCGGCCAGTTGACGGCAAATCTCCTTCTTTCACGCCGCCCACACCACTCGGCGACGCCGACGACGCCCACCCGAGTGCCATGCTTCACGCCCGGGGCACCCGTCCCAGCTTCCCTTCGACCGCCCGTCGCACGGCATCCGGGTCCAGCCCGTGCTCGGAGATCACCCGCGCCCCGAGCCCCTCGCCCTCGCGCAGCACCCCGAGCAGCAGGTGGCCCACCGCGATCTCGCCCGACTTCAGCCGCAGCGACTCGCGCAGCGACAGCTCCAGCGCCTTCTTCGCCCGGGCCGTGAACGGACTCCGCCCCGGCTTCGCCTCCGACCGGAACCAGCCGCGCTGCCTCGGCTTCTCCTCGGTGGGCGCATCCAGCGCCCCCTTGCCGAACACCGACTCGACGGCCTCGCGCACCGCACCCAGGTCCACCCCGATCGAGGCGAGCGCGACCGCGTCCTCCTCCGGCCCGCGCGCCCGGACGACCGCCCGCCGCACCGTCTCCCGGTCCAGGCCAGCCTCGACCAGGACGGCGGCCGCCGGGTCGCCGGGCACGCCGACGATCGCCAGCAGCAGGTGCTCCGTCCCGACGCGCTCGTGCTGCAGTTCCCTCGCCTCCTGCTGGGCCGTGACCACAACCTGCCGCGCCGTGCCGGTGAAACGCTCGAACATCGCTCAGCCTCCGTCCTCGTCCTTGCCGGCCCCGCGTCGGGCGTACTTCTTGTGCACCGCCTGCCTGGTCACCCCGAGGCAGACCGCGATGTCCTGCCAGGACCAGCCCTGCGACCGGGCGTTGCCCACCTGCAGGCCCTCCAGGCGGTCCGCCAGATCGCGCAGCGCGCGGACCGCCCGGAGCCCCACGGCGGGGTCACGGCTGCTCGCCGCAGCCGCGAGTTCTCCGCTCTCACTCATGCCGTCAACTCTGGTTGACACTTGCGACAGATGTCAACCCTGGTTGACACCCGCGGACCTCAGCGGTCGCCGAACCGCCGCTCCAACGCCTCCTCGAAGGTCCCCCGGCCCACCGCCCGATCCGGTGTCAGGTTGCCGCCCGCCCGCAGGCCCCGGCCGGCCGCTCCCGGCATGCGCAGCGGCAGCAGCAGTCGGCGCTTGCCCGCCGCCCGCAGGTAGGCCTCGGCCAGCTCCCGGTACGAGCGCACCTGTGGGCCGCCCACCTCCGGCGCGAAGCCGGCCGGCTCCTCCCCCGCCAGGTCCGCGACCGCCGCGGCCACCTCCCGCACCTCCACCGACTGGAACGCCGACCCGCTCAGCACCGGGAAGAGCGGCAGCCGGGTGGAGGCGTCGAAGAACTTCAGCACCAGGTCGTGGAACTGCGTCGCCCGCAGCACCGTCCAGCCCAGCCCCGACTCCCGCACCACCCGCTCACAGGCGAGCTTCGTCCGGTAGTACGCGATCGGCACCCGGTCGATCCCGACGATCGACACGTACACCAGGTGCCGCACCCCGGCCTCCCGGGCCCGCGCCACCAGCGTCCGGACCCCGGCGAGGTCCGCCTTCCGCTGGGTGGTCGCGCAGTCCACCACCACCTCGGCCCCGGCCATCGCCTCCGCGATCCCGGCCCCGCTCACCAGGTCCCCGACCACCCACTCGACCCCGTCACCCCCGTCCCGCACCCGCCGGCTCAACCCCCGCACCACCACCCCTCGCGCCACCAGCAGCCGCACCACCTCCCGCCCCAGCGTCCCCGTCGCCCCGGTCACCAGCACCGTTCCCATCACCGCACCGCCCCTTCTCGGAAGAACCCGTCGCCCCTACCGACCGGACACCGCCCCCGGACGTGACATCGGCATCCCCGGGAACGCGAAAAAGCGGGGCGAGGACCGTGAAGGTCCTCGCCCCGCTTCAGGGGTTCACCTCAGGAGGCGACCACCGGGGTCGGGTGCGATCAGCTGCAGCCGCTGGTGGAGCCGCAGCCCTCGCAGAGGTAGCAGCTGCCGGCGCGGCGCATCTTGGTGCCGCAGGAGAAGCAGAGCGGGGCGTCGGCGTTGAGGCCGAGCTGGATCTCCATCAGCTCCGTGGAGTTGTGAGCCTGCTTCGGGGCCGCCTTGGGTGCCTCGACGGCCGGAGCCGGGGCCGCGGCCGGCTTGGCGGCGACCGGGGCGGACTGGGCGAGCGACTCGGTGTCGAGCTCCTCGGCCTCCAGCGGCTCGTACGAGCCCGTCTCCAGGTGGCGCTGGCGCTCCTCGACGGAGTGGATGCCGAGCGCCGAGCGGGTCTCGAACGGCAGGAAGTCGAGCGCCAGGCGGCGGAAGATGTAGTCGACGATCGACTGCGCCATCCGCACGTCCGGGTCGTCGGTCAGACCGGCCGGCTCGAAGCGCATGTTGGTGAACTTCGCGACGTAGGTCTCCAGCGGCACGCCGTACTGGAGGCCGACCGAGACGGCGATGGAGAAGGCGTCCATCATGCCCGCGAGGGTCGAGCCCTGCTTGGACATCTTCAGGAAGACCTCGCCCAGGCCGTCGTCCGGGTAGGAGTTCGCCGTCATGTAGCCCTCGGCGCCACCGACCGTGAAGGAGGTGGTGATGCCCGGACGGCCCTTGGGGAGGCGCTTGCGCACCGGGCGGTACTCGACCACCTTCTCGACCGCGGCGGGAGCCTCGGCCTGCTCGGCCTTCTTCTCGGAGTCCTTCTTCTTGGCCGAGAGCGGCTGGCCGACCTTGCAGTTGTCGCGATAGATGGCGAGTGCCTTGACGCCCATCTTCCACGCCTCGAAGTAGATCTCCTCGATCTCCTCGACCGTGGCGGACTCGGGCATGTTCACGGTCTTGGAGATGGCACCGGAGATCCACGGCTGGATCGCGGCCATCATCCGCACGTGGCCCATGGCCGAGATGACGCGCTCGCCCATCGCGCAGTCGAACACCTCGTAGTGCTCGGGCTTCAGACCCGGGGCGTCCACCACGTTGCCGTGCTCGGCGATGTGGGCGACGATCGCCTCGATCTGCTCGTCCTGGTAGCCGAGGCGCTTGAGGGCGCGCGGGACGGTGCCGTTGACGATCTGCATCGAGCCGCCGCCGACCAGCTTCTTGAACTTGACCAGGGCCAGGTCGGGCTCGACGCCGGTGGTGTCGCAGTCCATCATCAGGCCGATGGTGCCGGTCGGGGCGAGCACCGAGGCCTGGGCGTTGCGGAAACCGTTCTGCGCGCCGATGCGCAGCACGTCCTGCCAGGTCTTGTTGGCGGCCAGCCAGACCGGGGCGTCCAGGTCGTCGTGGGAGACGGCGTCCAGCGAGGCGTCCGCGTGCTGCTTCATGACCTGCTGGTGCGGGGCCGCGTTGCGGGCGTAGCCGTCGTACGGGCCGACCACGCCGGCGAGTTCGGCGCCGCGGCGGTAGGCGGTGCCGGTCATCAGCGAGGTGATGGCGCCGGCCAGGGCGCGGCCGCCCTCGCTGTCGTAGGCGTGGCCGGTGGCCATCAGCAGGGCGCCGAGGTTGGCGTAGCCGATGCCGAGCTGGCGGAAGGCGCGGGTGGTCTCGCCGATCTTCTCGGTGGGGAAGTCGGCGAAGCAGATGGAGATGTCCATCGCGGTGATGACCAGCTCGACGACCTTGGCGAAGGTCGCCGCGTCGAACGAGTCGTCGTCACGCAGGAACTTCATCAGGTTCAGCGAGGCGAGGTTGCAGCTGGAGTTGTCCAGGTGCATGTACTCGGAGCAGGGGTTGGACGCGTTGATGCGGCCGGACTCCGGGCAGGTGTGCCAGTGGTTGATGGTGGTGTCGTACTGGATACCGGGGTCGGCGCAGGCCCAGGCGGCCTCGGCCATCTTGCGGAACAGCTTCTTCGCGTCGACGGTCTCGATGACCTCGCCGGTCATCCGGGCGCGCAGGCCGAATTCGGTGCCGTTCTCGACGGCGGTCATGAATTCGTCGTTGACGCGGACCGAGTTGTTGGCGTTCTGGTACTGGACGGAGGTGATGTCGTCCCCGCCGAGGTCCATGTCGAAGCCCGCGTCGCGCAGGGCGCGGATCTTCTCCTCCTCCTTCACCTTGGTCTCGATGAAGGCCTCGACGTCCGGGTGGTCCACGTCGAGCACGACCATCTTGGCCGCGCGGCGGGTGGCGCCACCGGACTTGATGGTGCCGGCCGAGGCGTCGGCGCCGCGCATGAAGGAGACCGGGCCGGAGGCGTTGCCGCCGGAGGAGAGCAGCTCCTTGGAGGAGCGGATCCGGGAGAGGTTGAGGCCGGCGCCGGAGCCGCCCTTGAAGATCATGCCCTCTTCCTTGTACCAGTCGAGGATCGAATCCATGGAGTCGTCGACGGACAGGATGAAGCAGGCGCTGACCTGCTGGGGCTGCTTGGTGCCGACGTTGAACCAGACCGGCGAGTTGAAGCTGAACACCTGGTGGAGGAGGGCGTGCGTCAGCTCGTGCTCGAAGATCTCGGCGTCGTCCTTGCCGGCGAAGTAGCCGTGCTTCTCGCCGGCGGCGCGGTAGGTGAGCACCACGCGGTCGATGATCTGCTTGAGGCTCCACTCGCGCTGCGGGGTGCCGACGGCGCCGCGGAAGTACTTGGACGTGACGATGTTGACGGCGTTGACCGACCAGAAGTCGGGGAACTCGACACCGCGCTGCTCGAAGTTGATCGACCCGTCGCGCCAGTTGGTCATCACGACGTCGCGCCGCTCCCAGCGGACCGCGTCGTACGGGTGCACGCCAGGAGTGGTGTAGATGCGCTCCATCCGAAGACCGCCCTTCGGGGCCTTGGCGCCCTTGGCCGCGGCCTTCTCGGACTTCGACCCGCGTGCGGAACCGCTCGTGGTGTCTGTCACTTCTCGCTCCTCCTCCTGGGCAAACGCCCGAAGTGCCCCGAAAAGTCCGGGCACTGCTGGTTCGTTCTTCCGGTGTGCGGGCAGGCGGAGACCTTGCCTGCTTACGCACGGTTTGTAGTGTTCTGTGCCCCGTTTTCGGGCACGCGTGGGCCCCGCGGGGCCATGGTGGTGCGACGGGGCCCGCCCGGGGCCCGGTGCCGGACCCTTCTAGGGCGCGGCGGCGGAGACGGACACGCAGGTGTCGTCCGCCTCGGGGGTGCGGGGCTGCTCGGCGCGGAGTTCCGCGATGGCGGCCTCGAAGTCTTCCAGTCCGTCGTACGCCTGGTACACGCTGGCGAAGCGCAGGTACGCGACCACGTCGAGCTCCTTGAGCGGGCCGAGTATGGCGAGCCCCACGTCGTGGGTGGTCAGCTCGGCGTTGCCGCTGGCGCGCACGCACTCCTCGACCCGCTGGCCGAGCTGGGCCAGCGCGTCCTCGGTGACCGGGCGGCCCTGGCAGGCCTTGCGGACGCCGGTGATGACCTTCTGCCGGGAGAACGGCTCGGTGACGCCGCTGCGCTTGATGACCATCAGCGCGGCCGTCTCCACCGTGGTGAAGCGGCGGCCGCAGTCCGGGCACTGCCGACGACGGCGGATGCAGCTGCCGTCCTCGGTGGTCCGGCTGTCGACAACACGGCTGTCGGAGTGCCGGCAGAAGGGGCAGTGCACCTCGGGATCCCTCCCTGGCAGAACGTTCGGACCAGTCGAGTCTATGCGATGCGCCCCCGGCCTCGGCAAGCTGATCATGCGGGGCGACCACTAGTACTGGGCACGGAGAGGACTGTAGCCACTACATCTAGGCCCCTGGGGGAGGTGAGGGGCTTGGCGTGTCGGTGCCGATTAGACTGCCGGAGTCGAGTTCCGCTCGAACATTTACTCGATGTACAACAAAGCCTTGATCGAGTCAGTCAACTCCCGAATAATTCACTCGAACGTGTGTTTGGCGCAACCTTTCGATAGGAGGCGCGTTGGGCTGGAAAAGGGAGAGGACAGCCGTCGAGAGGGGCCGCCGTGAACACGATCGAAAGCAACACCATCCCGGTGCAGGAACACTCCCAGTTCAAGGTGGGGCAGCGCACCACGAATCAGCAGGGTGTGGACATCAGCATGGACCGTAGCGAAGACCACCGTCTCTCCGGAGCGGCCCTTTCCGGGGCGACCCGCGTTCCCGACCAGCCGATCGAACACTCCGCCGCCCTGGACGACGCCCACCCCTCCCCCGCCCGCGCGATGCCCGGCCGCCCCCCCGGCATCCGCACCGACGAGGCCGGTCTCACCGAGCGCCAGCGCCGGGTGATCGAGGTCATCCGGGATTCCGTCCAGCGCCGCGGCTACCCGCCGTCCATGCGCGAGATCGGCCAGGCCGTCGGCCTGTCCAGCACCTCCTCGGTCGCCCACCAGCTGATGGCCCTGGAGCGCAAGGGCTTCCTGCGCCGGGATCCGCACCGCCCGCGCGCCTACGAGGTCCGCGGCGTCGAGGTGGCCCGTCCGAACACCGCCGAGACGGCCGGCCGCCCGTCCACCTCCTACGTCCCGCTGGTCGGCCGGATCGCCGCCGGCGGGCCGATCCTGGCCGAGCAGACGGTCGAGGACGTCTTCCCGCTGCC
Source organism: Kitasatospora sp. NPDC101235 (assembly GCF_044767505.1). Lineage (NCBI taxonomy): Bacteria > Bacillati > Actinomycetota > Actinomycetes > Kitasatosporales > Streptomycetaceae > Kitasatospora > Kitasatospora sp. NPDC101235. Next base: position 59,913 of record NZ_JBIWNZ010000025.1, on the reverse strand, counting down.
CCGCCAGCTGGTCGGCGAGGGCGAGCTGTTCGCGCTCACCGTGCGCGGCGACTCGATGATCGAGGCGGCCATCTGCGACGGCGACTGGGTCACCGTGCGCCGCCAGCCGGTCGCCGAGAACGGCGACATCGTGGCCGCGATGATCGACGGCGAGGCCACCGTCAAGCGGCTCAAGCGCGAGGACGGCCGGATCTGGCTGATGCCGCACAACCCGGCGTACGAGCCGATCAACGGCGACAACGCGACCATCCTGGGCAAGGTCGTCGCGGTCCTGCGCAGGCTCTGAGCACTTCTGCGCCGCCTCTGGGCACTCGGTCGCGGTCCTGGGCCGCTCCGAGTACTCGGCGGACACCCGCGCACCGGGAAGGGGCTCCACCGCGCATGCGGGGAGCCCCTCCGGCGTCTTCGGCCCCGGGGCTGAGCACCCCGGGGCCGGGGCGCTCAGCCCCGCTTCACCACCGGCCGCACCGGCGCCGCCGAGGCGTCGATCGCCGCCAGCGAGCGGCGCACCTGGTTGCGGTCCGTGGTGTACCAGAACTCCGGCATCGAGGAGCGGAAGAAGCCCCCGTACCGCTTGGTCTCCACCCGCGGGTCCAGCACCGCGACCACGCCCCGGTCGTCGGCCGCGCGCACCAGCCGGCCCGCGCCCTGCGCCATCAGCAGCGCCGCGTGCGTCGCCGCGACGGCCATGAAGCCGTTCCCGCCGCGCTGTTCGACGTCCTTCTGGCGGGCGCTCATCAGCGGGTCGTCCGGCCGGGGGAACGGGATCCGGTCCATCACGACCAGCTGGCAGGCCGAGCCGGGCACGTCCACGCCCTGCCAGAGCGAGAGCGTGCCGAACAGGCAGGTGGTCGCGTCCGAGGCGAACTCCCGGATCAACTCGCCCAGGGTGTCCTCTCCCTGGAGCAGGACGCGTTGGTCCAGCCGCTCGCGCATCGCCTCGGCGGCCGTCTGGGCGCCGCGCATCGAGGAGAACAGGCCCAGCGTCCGCCCGCCGGCCGCGCCGATCAGCTCGGCCAACTCGTCCAGCATGTCCGGCCGTTCGGGATCGCGCCCGGGGTCGGCCAGGTGTTTGGCGACGTACAGGATGCCCTGCTTGGGGTACTTGAACGGCGAGCCGACGTCGATCCCGCGCCAGTACGGCACCGCGTCCTCGCCGAAGGCCGGGCCGGCCTCCGGGGTGTCCCCGGCGGTGCGGACGTCCGGCAGCCGCGTCTCGGAGGGCAGGCCGACGGAGGCGGCGACGCCGTTGAAGTCCCCGCCGAGCTTCAGCGTGGCCGAGGTGAGAACGACCGAACGCTCCTTGTACAGGCCCTCGCGCAACAGCCCGGAGACGCTCAGCGGGGCGACCCGCAGCGAGGCGGTGCCCAGCCCGTAGCGGTCGCTGCGCTCGATCCAGACCACGTCGTACTCGGAGTCCTCCAGCAGCCGCTCGGCGGTCTCGTGCAGCGCCTCGGCCGAGGCCATCGCCTGCTTGCGGACGGCGTCCTCGTCGCTGAGCCCCTTGTCCCTGGTCTCGCCCAGCGAGGTGATTACCTGGCGGGCGGCGTCCCGGATCGCGGTGACCGCGTACGCCAGGTACTCGGGCAGCTCCTCGACCCGGCCGGGCTGGGCCGTCTCCATCAGGCCGTGGTAGTTCTCGGCGGCGGCCTGGAGCGCGTCCACCGCCTTCTCGTTGGCCAGCCGCGCGGCCCGCTTCACCGCCCGGTTGACCGCGCCGACGGTCAGCTCGGCGGTGGCCGCGCCGGTGACCCGGTTGACCAGCTCGTGCGCCTCGTCCACGATCAGCAGCCCGTGCTCGGGCAGCACCGGCGCGCCCTCGATCGCGTCGATCGCGAGCATCGCGTGGTTGGTGACCACGACGTCCGCCAGCTTGGCCCGCTCCCGCGCCTTCTCCGCGAAGCACTCCTGCCCGTACGGGCAGCGGGTGGCGCCCAGGCACTCCTTGGAGGTGACCGACAGCTGGGCCCAGGCCTTGTCGGAGACGCCGGGGCTGAGGTCGTCGCGGTCCCCGGTGTCGGTCTCCTCGGCCCAGTCGCGCAGCCGCAGCACGTCCTGCCCGAGCTTCCCGGTGGGCCCGCCGAGCGCGTCCACCGGGTCGAACAGGCCCTCGCCCTCGTCGCTCGGGGTGCCCTCGTTGGCCCGGTGCAGGCACAGGTAGTTGGAGCGGCCCTTGAGCATCGCGAACAGCGGGCGGCGGCGCAGCACGGGGTGCAGCGCCTCGACGGTGCGCGGCAAGTCCCGCTCCACCAGCTGGCGTTGCAGCGCCAGCGTGGCGGTGGCGACCACCACGCGATCGCCGTGGGCGAGCGCGGGCACCAGGTAGGCCAGGGACTTCCCGGTGCCGGTGCCGGCCTGGACGAGCAGGTGCTCGCCGTGGTCGACGGCGTCGGCAACCGCCTCGGCCATCCGGACCTGGCCGGGGCGCTCCACGCCGCCGACGGCCGCCACCGCGGCGTGCAGCAGTTCGGGGATCCGCGAGCGCGGGACGGCTACGGCTTCCTCGGCCTCGTCGCCGAGGTCCGCCGCCCGCTGGGATTCGGAGTCGTGGGATTCGGAGTCGTTCGTCATGACCCTCCCACCCTACGGGGCGGGGGTGACAATCCGGTCCCGTTGCGCGGGCAGTCGCACGTCCACGGCCACCAGCGCGTTGGGCACGGTCCCGTACCGGGCGGCGTGCGGGCGGTGCGGGCGGTCCTGGTAGCCGTCCAGCAGCAGCCGGTTGCGGTTGAGGCAGAGCCGGTCGATCCGGGGGCGGAACAGGTCGAACAGCTCGAAGCGCTCGCGCAGCTCGGGGAAGCGGTCCTGGTAACGGAGCACCTCGGCGCGCAGCAGGGCCCAGAACTCGGTCTCGGGCAGCCCGGTCTGCGCCTCCAGCAGCGGGGCGAGGTAGCGGAAGACGCCGATGAACAGCCCGGAGTGGATGAACTGGCAGAGCCCCTGCGGGCTCTCCCGCAGCAGCACCTCGGCCACCTCGGCGGGCAGGCCGTGCAGCTCGGGAAGGCTCTGCGCGCTGAGGTTGACGTCGTCCACGAAGTCCTTGACCGCGAGCCGGACCGGGGTGTCCCGCTCGTCGAAGACCACGATGGCGTTCTCACCGTGCGGGGAGAAGACCAGCCCGTAGCGGTAGAGGAAGTGCAGCAGCGGCGGCATCATCGCGGCGAACAGCCGGCCGGTCCACTCGGCGGGGGCGAGGCCGGAGCGGGCGATCAGCTCGGCGGTGAGCGCCCGCCCGTCGGAGCCGGTCTGCAGCAGCGCGGCCAGGGTGCGGGCCCGCTCGCCGCCGTCCAGGAAGGGGCCGAGCGGCTGGCGCCAGATCGCGCCGAGCAGCTCCTTGTACTGGTAGGGCGCCTCGGGCAGCTCGCGGTAGAGCGGATGGTCGACGGTGACGGAGGCGATCTCGCCGAGCAGGATCACCCGGCACTCGTCGTGCAGGTACGGGTCGGCGTCGCGCAGCCCGAGCAGCCAGGCGGTGACGGTGGGCGCGGCGAGCGTGCGCTCGACCGGCAGGCCCCGCCAGACCAGGGTGTTGAGGACGGACAGCGGCAGCTTGACGGTGCAGCGCTCGGGGTGGGCGGTGTTGAAGAAGGAGCGGATGGACTGCTGGGGCAGCCGTGGGTCGCCGTCCGAGGGCAGCGGGACGATCTCGCCGGAGGCGATCCAGGGGGCGAAGAGCGGCAGGACCGTCTCGTCCCACTGCCAGGGGTGGACGGGCAGCAGCAGGTAGTCCTCGGCGTCCGGGCCGAGCGGGGCGCGCAGCGCGTCCACGTCGTCCAGCTCGCGGGCGTACAGCTGCTCGGGCCGTTCCAGGCCGGGCACGCCGCGGTACTCGGCGAGCCGGCGGTGGACGGCGATCCAGGGCAGCGGGCGCGGGCTGCGGGCCTCCGGCGCCCAGCGGGCGGCGTCGGTGGCGGAGAAGCCGATCCGGCCCTTGTTGGGGACGATCCAGGGGTGGCCGGTCTGCCGGCCCTCCAGCGCGGTGTGGTCGAGGTCGGCGAGCTCGGCGGCGGTCAGCGCGGTGGCGAGCTGGCGGGCGTCGGCGGTCAGGGTGGCGGAGAGCTCGCGGATCAGGTGGCCGGTGGTCTCGCCGCGCATGCCGAGGGTCTGCCGGGCGTACGGGAGGAAGCGCAGCGGGTCCAGGCCGTCCGGGCGGGAGCAGCGGACGGACTCCGGGTCGACCTGCCAGCTGTCGTAGGCGCCGCGCCGGGCGGTGAAGCGGTACTCGGCCTCGGGCAGCTCCAGCCGGTACTCGCCGGGCGCGTCGCCGGGGACGGGCCGGAGCAGTTCCTCGTAGGCGAACTCGCCCAGCATCTTGGCCAGCAGGGCGCGGCCGGCCCGCCGCCAGTGCCCGGCGGTGAGGTGCGGGGGCAGGTGGAGCGGCGGTTCAGCGGCCGGCGGTTGCGGCACGGGTCAACTCCTGGGGGCGGGGGACGACGGGGGTCTGGTCGAAGGACGCGGGCGCGGGGACGGGTGGCGCGAAGCCGGTCCAGGCGGTGCGGCCGGGCAGCCGGTGGACGGTGCGCCCGGTGACGGCGTTGAGGATCACGGCGGCACGGTGGGCACCGAGCCCGAGGTCGGGGGTGCCGACGCCGTGGGTGTGCAGCTCGGCGTTCTGGACGTACAGCCCGCCGGTGAGCTCGGGCCGGGTGGCGACCCGGTGGTTTAGGTCGACCCGGTAACGCCCGGCCTCGTCCCAGTCGATCAGCTCGGCGAGCGGTTCGAGCGCGGCCGGGCGGGCCGCCCGGTAGCCGGTGGCGAGCACCACGGCGTCGGTGCGCAGCAGGTGCTCGGCGCCGGAGTCGGTGTGCCGGCAGTGCAGTTCGAGGCCGCCGCACGGGCCGGGGCGGGCGGCGTCGACGGCGGTGCCGGGGGTGATCTCGACCGGGGCGGTGTCGATCGGGCGGCCGATGGTGCGCTCGTAGAGGTGGTCGTGGATCTCGGCGAGGGTCTCGGCGCTGGCGGCCTTGTGCAGCTGCCACTGGGCGGCGACCAGTGCGTCCCGGACGGGGGCGGGCAGGCCGTGGAAGTAGCGGGTGTAGTCGGGGGTGAAGTGTTCCAGGCCGAGCTTGGAGTACTCCATGGGGGCGAGCGCCCTGGTCCGGGTGAGCCAGCGCAGCCGGACGCCGTCGCCCTCGTGCTGCCGGAGCAGGTCGAGGAAGACCTCGGCGCCGGACTGTCCGCTGCCGATCACGGTGATGTCCCGGGCGCCGGCCAGGTCGGTGCGGCGGTCCAGGTACTCGGCGGAGTGGAAGGCCCTCGGGTGGCCGGCCAGCGCGGCGAAGGCCTCGGGCAGCACCGGCCGGGTGCCGACGCCGAGGGCGAGGTTGCGGGCCCTGGCCTCGGAGCGCCGGCCGGTCGCGGTGTCGGTCAGCTCGACGCGGTACCAGGGCGCGTCCCAGTGCAGGGCGGTGACCTCGGTGCCGAAGCGGCAGTTGGCCAGCCGCTCGGTGGCCCAGCGGCAGTAGTGGTCGTACTCGCGGCGCGGCAGCTGGAAGCGCTCGGCGAAGTAGAACGGGAACAGCCGGTCCTGCTCGCGCAGGTAGTTGAGGAAGGACCAGCGGCTGGTCGGGTCGACCAGGGAGACCAGGTCGGCGAGGAACGGCACCTGCATCCGGGCGCCGTCCACCAGCATCCCGTGGTGCCAGCGGAACTCCGGGCGCTGGTCGCAGAAGAGCGTACGCAGGCCGGGGACGGGCTCGGCGAGCGCGGCGAGCGAGAGGTTGAATGGACCGATTCCGACGCCGAGCAGGTCGTACGGAGCGGGTGTCGAGGTGTCCACAGGGGTGTCCTAGGCGGGGAGTTGGGCCTGCGCGGCGGGCCGGCCGGGCCGGTCGCGGACCATCAGGGCGGCGCGCTTGTCGGGCAGGTCGAGTTCGGCGGCGGCCCGGAATCCGGCCCGTTCGAAGGCTCGGACGGACCGCCGGTTGCGGACGTCCGGCTCGGCCACCACCCGTTCGCAGCGCGGATTCCGATGGAGAATCAATTCTGCTAGGGCGGTCAGGAGGACGACGCCCAGCCCGCGGCCGCGGCTGGCGGCCGGGCCGAGCAGCAGGTGCACGCCGGTGTCGTACGGCCGGGCCGGGTAGTGCGCAGCGAGCGGGTCGAGGTCGGCCCGGTAGACCTCCCAGTAGCTCATCGGCTCGCCGTCGAGCAGGCCGAGGCACGGAATGCTGCGTCCGTCGCCGTCCAGCTGGTCCCGGACGTGCCGTTCGGTGACCTCCGGCGGCCCGGCGAGCTCCCAGAAGGCGTCGACCTCGGGGTCGTTCATCCATCCGGCGAGCAGCGCGAGGTCGGCGGGCAGCCGGACCGGGTCGAGCCGGAACTCACCGACCGGGGTGGGGACGGCGCCCCACCCGGGCGGGTCGCACGACTTCACGCTGCCACCTCGCTCCCCTCGCCGGGGCGTTCGCCCGGGCGCACCTCTTTCCGCTTCACTCTCCCCCGGCCTCCGGCCGGGGGCGCCCCCACCGCTCGCTCGCGTGCCCCGCCACCGGGTTGGGGATGTCCACGTACACGGACTGGCTGGCGACCGGGCCGACCAACTCGTCCATGCCGTTGATCCGGGTGAGCAGGTTGGCCTTGCAGGGCAGCGCGGGCGCGTCCAGCAGCAGCGTGGGCAGCGCCGATCCGGTGGCGGTGACCCGCGGGCCGGCCAGGAACCGGCGCAGCGCGGCCAGCAGCACCGTCTCGTCGGCGAGCCGCTGGGACCCGAAGGCGCCGATCAGGCCGAGCACGTGGTTGATGCCGAGGTAGTAGGCGAAGTGGTGGTCGATCACCTCGTCCGGCAGGAAGGTGTCGCTGTCCGCGCCGAGCCCGGGCAGTCGGGCGGCGAGCTTCCCGGCGGCGCTCTCCCGGTAGTAGTAGCCCTGGTTGTCGCGGTAGCGGCCGCCGCACGGCCAGCCCTCGGCGTCCAGCAGCACGAGGCTGTTCTGCTGGTGCGCCTCCAGGGCGATGCCGCCCCGGCCGTCCAGCCAGAGGATGGGCAGCACGACCGCGTCCAGGTAGCGCAGGAACCATTCGGCGGCGACGGTCGGCAGCGGGCGGGCGCAGCCCGCGGCCAGCGCCCGCAGGATGTCGCCGAGCCGGGAGGGCACGGTGTCGCCGGTGCCCAGCGGCTGTTCGGCGACCAGCCCGGCGACGCACAGGGCGCGCTCGGCGGGCGCGAAGGGCTGGGCGCGCAGCACGGTGTCCAGGCCGCCCGGGTCGCCGAGATCGGGGTGGTCGACGCCGATCCAGGCCGGGTCGCGGACGATGTCGAAGCCGGGGTGGGCGGCCCGCCACTCGGCCGCCAGTCCGCTCTCCAGCAGCCGGTGCATCTCCAGGCCGCGGTGGAGCTCCTTGCGCAGGTTCTCCCGGCGGGAGTTGGTGATCCGCAGGCCGAGCGAGAGCTTGAGCATCCACGGAGTGCCGGGCCGGTAGACGGTGCGCACCGAGGAGGTGGGGTACCAGGGTTCGCCGGCCGGCCCGAGGTCGTGCAGCAGCCCGTCGGCGAGCAGTGCGGCAACGGGTGGGCGGTGGGCGAGTTCGCGGGCCTGCCACGGGTGCAGCGGGACGGCGGCGGTGCCGGGCGGCAGCGCCGTGCCGCCGCCGAGCAGGCCTGCGGTGAGCTGCTCGGCGCTCTCGGCGACGGCGGAGCCGGCCGCGAGCAGCTCACGGTCCACCGCGTACCAGTGCAGCTGGAAGGAGCCGTGCAGCTCGGGCGAGTAGGCGGCGCTCTGGGCCGGCCCGAGGCCGTCGCGGCTCTTCGGCGTGGGGTGCAGCGGGTGGCCGAGCAGCAGGGACTGCTCGGCGGCGAGGAAGTGCGAGCGCTCCGGCCCGCCGGGCGCGGCGGCGGTACGGCGGTGGGTGAGGATCTCGGTGGTGCGCACGACCGAGTCGGCGACCCGGCCGGCCAGGTCGGCGACCTGGCCGGGGTCGGGCCGTTCGGCGGCCGCGGCGGCGAGCAGCGCGGCGGCGGTGACGGCGTCCACCGGGGCCTCCGCAGTGCCCTCGCCGGCCGCGAGGGTGGCGGGCCCGAAGCGGTGCCAGCCGCCGGGCGACCAGTAGCGGACCGGGGCGGTGAGCCGGGCGGCCCCGCCGAGGACGGCGATCCGCAGCCGGCCGTCCGGGCCGGGCCGGGCTCCGGTCTCCCGCGTCCAGCAGCGCAGCAGGGCCTCCAGTCCGGCCTGCTCGGCGGCGACGGCCGGGTCGGGGTGCAGCAGCAGGTCGTGCCCGCAGGCCCGCTCCACGGTGGGCGGCGGTACGGGCGGGGCTCCGGTGAGGGCGGTGCTCAAGGCTGCTCCTTGGGGCGCGTGGGGGTGCGGACGCGCACTGTGGTGGAGGGGATCGGCGGGCACCCGCACCGTCGCGTCAGGTAAGGGTTACCTATCCCTGACGGTTGATCACAAGGACTGCTCACTCGTCCGGGTGAGAATCGGCGATTGTCCATCTCCGGGGCCGGATGCCCTGCTGGGCCGGTCAACCTGCTGGGGCCCGGATCACGGATCGGTGACCTCCGGCCCGCAGCGCAACCCGGGGGGCGGGCACCGCCGTCCTCGTCTGCGATGGAAGACTCCAGGGCGGCGGCCCGCCGCACCGCGAACCGGCCGGACACGCACCGCCCGGATACCGGGCCACCGGCCGGGGCACCACCCGGCGACCCGGCACCGCCCGGCACCGAACGACCGAGCACAGGGGGAAGCGCACAGATGCCAACGATCCACCGGTCAGCCCTGGCCGCCGCCCTGGCCGCGGGCACCCTGCTCGCCGTGAGCGCCTGCGGGCCGGACGGTCCGGCGGGCGGCGGGACCAGCCCCGCGCCGCCGCCCTCCTCCTCGGCAGCGGCCCCGGCCGCGGGCTCGGGCGGCGTGATCGGCGGGATCACCCTCCCGTCCGGGCTGCCGACCAGCCTGCTGGAGGGGCTGCCCAGGAGCTGGGACGACCTGAAGAAGTGGAAGTTCGAGGACTGGGACAAGTGGGCGTCCAAGCACGTCTTCAACAACCCGGTGGTCAAGGACTTCTGGGACCCGGACAAGATGGGCGACTCCAAGCCCGCCGATCCGGCCCCGCCCGCTGCCAAGCCCGCCCCGGCCACCCCCAAGCCGTCCACCGACGACGGCGTGACCGACCCCGAGCCCCCGGCGGTCAAGGCCGTGGCGATGCCCCGCCCGTACACCAAGCAGCCCTCCGGCAAGGTGTTCTTCTCCGCCAAGGGCGGCCGCGGCAACTGCTCGGCGACGGTGATCACCGACCCGCAGCACCCGGGCAAGAGCAACCTGGTCTGGACGGCCGGCCACTGCGTGCACGAGGGCAAGGGCGGGAACTTCTACAAGGACCTGGTCTTCGTGCCCGCGTACAACAACTCGGGCGCCTCCAGCGGCGGCAAGCGGGCCCCGCTGTCCGAACTGGCCCCGCTCGGCACCTGGTGGGCCGACCAGGTCACCACCTCGCCGCAGTGGATGATCGAGGGCGGCGGCAGCGGCGACGCCGCCAACCAGTACGACTTCGCGGTCATGCGCGTGCACAACCAGAACGACACCGGCAAGTCCCTGGAGGAGACGGTCGGTTCGGCCGTCCCGGTCTGGTTCGACGCGCCGCGCGACCAGCTCAGGGTCTCGGCCGTCGGTTACCCGCTCGTCAAGCCGTTCGACGGCCAGGAGCTGTACGCGTGCGACGGCGGCAAGCCCACCCGGCTCTCCTTCGACGCCAAGCGCCCGACCATGCTGACCATCGGCTGCAACATGACCCAGGGCGCCAGCGGAGGCGGCTGGTTCGCCACCATGCCCGACGGCCGGACCGCCCTGGTCAGCAACACCTCGATCGGCACCCAGGAGCACACCTCGCTGAGCGGTCCGTACCTGGAGGCGGTCGCCCGGCAGGCACTGGACTGGATCTCCAAGAAGTAGCAGCCGCGCCGACGAAGCAGCCGCCACCGGGGGGCGGTACGGAACCACCAGCACAGCACGGGGGAACGAGCCAGCATGCCGAGAACCACCAGCCGGCGGCGCCGGGCCGCGACGGCGGGCGCCGCGCTGTTCGCCGCGCTCGCGCTGGGCACGGCCGGGTGCGGCCCGGACGGCCCCGCCCGGCCCGCCACCGCCCCCCTCGCCCTGCCCAGGTCCGCGCCCACCAGCCTGGGCGACCTCACCGGTTGGAAGGTGGAGGACTGGGCCCGCTACGTCGCCGACAGCGCCTTCGCCAACGACGCGGCGCCCGGCTCCTGGCCGGCGTCCCGGATGGACGCCGCCAAGCCCCGGCCGACCCCGGAGTACTCCCTGACCGCCCCCGCGGCGGCCGGCGTCGAGCGGGACGCCCCGCCCGCCGCCGTCCAGGCCAAGCCGCTGCCGCACCCGTACGGCCAGGCCGGCTCGGTGGTCGGCCGGCTCTTCATGACCACATCGCAGGGCGACGCGGCCTGCTCCGCCACCGTGGTCTCCGACCCGGTCAACCCCGGCCGCAGCAACCTCGTCTACACCGCCGCGCACTGCCTGCACGACGGCAAGGGCGGCGGCTGGCTGAAGAACCTGGTCTTCGTACCCGGCTTCAACCGGGACGGCCAGATGGTCCACGGCAAGCCGAACCCCGACCAGCAGGCCGCCCCGTACGGCCGGTGGACGGCGGTGCGCGCGCTGGTCTCGCCGACCTGGCTCCAGGAGGGCGGCGTCGGCGCCCGCCACCAGTACGACTACGGCGTCCTGCGGGTGCGCGGCGAGGACAGCTCCGGAAGGTCCCTGGAGGAGACGGTCGGCGGCTCGGTGCCGATCTGGTTCAACGCCCCGCGCGACCGGATCACCGCGGCCGCCGCCTACGGCTACCCGGCCGAGCGGCCGTTCGACGGCCTGGAGCTCGAACACTGCGACTCCCCGGCCGCGCCCGGGCTGCTCTCCTTCGACCGGACCCGCCCGCCGATGTACCTGATCGGCTGCACCATGACGGCCGGCTCCAGCGGCGACGGCTGGTTCGTCACCAGGGACGGCAAGCCCAACCTGGTCAGCGTCGGCGCGCTCGGCAACCGCAACCCGGCCGGCTACCAGGCCGGCCCCTCCCTGCAGGACCAGGCGAAGCAGGCCTTCGACTACTTCGTCAAGAACGTCAGGTAGCCCCCGCCAGGGAGAGACGCGGGAGGGGCCCCGGGACGGCAACGCGTCCCGGGGCCCCTCCGTTCGCTTCGGCCTCAGCCCTGCAGGGCCACCGTGAAGTACTCCAGCTCGGCGGCCAGCTCGGCCGGCACCTTGGCGTGCAGCAGGGTGCCCTCGCCGGTGTGCTCGGTGGAGAGCAGCTCCCCTTCCGCATGCACCCGGGAGACCAGCGCGCCCTGGGTGTAGGGCACCAGGGCCCGCACCTCGATCGCCGGGCGCGGCAGCTCGTCGTCGATGAGCTGCAGCAGCTCCTCGATGCCCGCGCCGGTGCGGGCCGACACCACGATGGCGTGCGGCTCGCGGCGCAGCAGGCGCTGGAGCACGTGCGGATCGGCGGCGTCCGCCTTGTTGATCACCACGATCTCCGGCACGTTCTGTGCGTCGACCGAGACGACGACCTCGCGGACGGCGGCCAGCTGCGTCTCAGGCTCGGGGTGCGAGCCGTCCACCACGTGCAGGATGAGGTCCGCGTCGGCGACCTCCTCCATGGTCGAGCGGAAGGCCTCGACCAGGTGGTGCGGCAGGTGCCGGACGAAGCCGACGGTGTCGGCCAGGGTGTAGAGCCGCCCGCTCGGGGTCTGGGCCCGGCGCACGGTCGGGTCCAGGGTGGCGAACAGCGCGTTCTCCACCAGCACGCCCGCGCCGGTGAGCCGGTTGAGCAGGGAGGACTTGCCGGCGTTGGTGTACCCGGCGATGGCCACGGACGGCACCTGGTGGCGCTTGCGCTCCTGGCGCTTGGTGTCCCGGCCCTTCTTCATGTCGGCGATCTCCTTGCGGAGCTTCGCCATCTTCTCGCGGATCCGGCGCCGGTCGGTCTCGATCTTGGTCTCACCGGGACCACGGGTGGCCATGCCGCCGCCCGAGGAGCCGGAGCCACCGCCACCCATCTGCCGGGACAGCGACTGACCCCAGCCGCGCAGACGCGGCAGCATGTACTGCATCTGCGCGAGCGAGACCTGCGCCTTGCCCTCCCGGGACTTGGCGTGCTGGGCGAAGATGTCCAGGATCAGGGCCGTCCGGTCGACGACCTTGACCTTGACCACGTCCTCCAGGTGGATCAGCTGGCCGGGGGTGAGCTCACCGTCGCAGACCACGGTGTCGGCACCGGTGGCGGCGACGATGTCGCGCAGCTCCTGGGCCTTGCCGGAGCCGATGTAGGTGGCCGCATCGGGCTTGTCACGGCGCTGGATGACGCCGTCCAGCACCTGGGAGCCGGCCGTCTCGGCGAGCGCGGCGAGCTCGGCCATCGAGTTCTCCGCCTCCTCCAGCGTGCCGTCGGTCCAGACGCCGACGAGCACCACGCGCTCCAGGCGGAGCTGGCGGTACTCGACCTCGGTGACGTCTTCGAGTTCGGTGGAGAGGCCGGCGACCCGGCGCAGGGCGGCTCGCTCGCTGCGGTCGTACTGGTCGCCGTCGTAGTGGTGGCCGAGGTCCTCGTCGATGGCCGCGAGGTCCTCGTCCATGAGGGCTTCCGCCCGCAGACCGTCGAGGCGGCGCGGAGCGTCGGCGTGGTCGCGGGTGTCGAACGTGGAGGTCATTCTGTCCTTTGGCTGACTGGTACGGATGGCCTTCGGGGACCGCGGTGGCGGTCCCGTACGGAGTCTGCCCAGCTGCCGCCCCGGCTACCGTCCGGGCGGGGTGAGCTACCCCTCAGGTCCCCGGGTGCCGCCCCGGGCTCCTGTGCCCGGAGAACGCCGTGGACCGGCCGTGAATTCCCCATGATGGTCGCACGCCCGGTGCGGGCCGGTCATCCCCATTTCCCCCGGGCCACCGGGCCGCCGGGCCGGTGGTCCGGTTCCCTGCCGCCCTCCGGCGCGTGCGGGCGGCTCACGTCGTACACCCCGGACACCTTGAGCATCGCCCGCATCAGCCCCGGCAGCGCGGCCGGCTCGGGCAGTTCGACGGTGTAGGTGTGCCGGACCCGGGACTCCTGCGGCGGCTCGACCTCGGCCGAGACGATGCCGACGCCCGCGCCGGAGATCGCCGCGGTGAGGTCGGCGAGCAGCCGGGGCCGGTTCAGCGCCTCGGCCCGCAGGGTGGCCCGGTGCCCGGCGGCTGGCGCGCCCTGCGCCTGCCAACGGACCTCCAGCTCGGCCCGCCCGTCCGCGCGCATCCGCTCCCCCGCCGGGCAGCCGGTGCGGTGCACCGCGACCGCGCCGCCGCGGATCGGGTAGCCGACCACCTCGTCCGGCGGCACCGGGGTGCAGCAGCGCGCCAGCCGGACCGACACCCCGGGCCGTCCGGCCACCGCGACCGGGGCGGCCCGCCGCTCGGTGGCCGGGCGCCCGGGCGGGGCGGGCTGGCCGCCGGCCGGGCCGGTGCGGACCACCGGCTGCCGGGCCGGGTGGTCGGCCAGCCAGCGCTCGATGGCCAGCCGGGCGGCCGGGGTGCGGGCGTGCGCCAGCCACTCGGGGGCGGGGCCGGAGGGCTGGCCGCCACCGGCCGGGAGGGTCTCGGTGAGCACCGCGATCTGGTCGCCGTCCTCCAGCACGGTGGACAGCGCGGTGAGCCGCCCGTTGACCCGCGCGCCGATACATCGGTGGCCGGTCTCCTCGCCGAGCAGGTAGGCCGCGTCCACGCAGGTGGCACCGGCCCTCAACTGAAGCGTTTCGCCACTCTCCGTCACCACGGTGATCTCGCGGTCGCCGGCCAGGTCGGCGGTGAGCGTGGACCAGAAGGCGTCCGGGTCGGGCGTCTCCTGCTGCCACTCCAGCAGCCGGCTGAGCCAGCCCGGGCGGGCCGGGTCGGTGCGGTCCAGCTCGTCGGCGTCCTGCACGGCGCCGGCCGGGGACGGGTCGCCGAGCGCGACCACCCCGGTCTCGGCCACCTCGTGCATCCGCCGGGTGCGGACCAGCACCTCGACCACCGCGCCGCCGCTGAGCGCCACGGCGGTGTGCAGCGACTGGTAGAGGTTGAACTTGGGCGCGGCCACGAAGTCCTTGAACTCCCCGGGCAGCGGTGTCCAGCAGGTGTGCAGCTCGCCGAGCACGGCGTAGCAGTCGGCGTTCTCCTCGACCACCACCAGCAGCCGCCCGAAGTCGGCCGGCCGCGGCCCCGGCGGCCGCCCGTCCGGCCCGGGCACGGCGGCCCGCCGGAGCAGCACCCGGTGCAGCGAGACGCAGTGCCGGGGCCGGACGGTCACCTCGGCGGCCACCCCGGCCTCGGCCAGCTGGCGGGCCAGCTGCCGGGCGAAGGGCTCCAGCAGGGTGTCCGGCTCGGCCTCGTGACCGGCCATCAGGGCGCGGGTACGGGTGTGCTCCTCGGGGTGCAGGGTGGCGAAGACGATGTCCTCCAGCTCCGCCTTGAGCACCTGGATGCCGAGCCGCTCGGCAAGGGGGATCAGCACGTCCCGGGTGACCTTGGCGATCCGCACCTGGCTGGCCGGCTTCATGTGCCGGATGGTGCGCATGTTGTGCAGCCGGTCGGCCAGCTTGATCACCATCACCCGGACGTCGTCCCCGGTGGCGACCAGCATCTTGCGGAAGGTCTCCGCCTCGGCGGCGGCGCCGAAGTCGACCTTCTCCAGTTTCGTCACCCCGTCGACCAGGTAGGCGACTTCGGGGCCGAACCCGGCGGCCACCTGGTCCAGCGTCAACTCGGTGTCCTCGACCGTGTCGTGGAGCAGCGAGGCGACCAAGGTCGTCGTCCCGGCGCCGAGTTGGGCCAGGATCATGGTGACGGCCAGCGGGTGGGTGATGTACGGCTCGCCGCTCTTGCGCTTCTGGCCGCGGTGGCTGGCCTCGGCGAGCCGGTACGCCCGGGCGAGCAGGCCGAGGTCGGCCTGGGGGTGGTGCCGGCGGTGGACCCGGACGAGCGGTTCCAGGGCGTCCGGCACGGGCGGCCGGCCGGTGGCGAGTAACGCGGCCCGCCCGGCCCGGCCGAGGGCTGCCCGGCCGAGCTCTCCGAGGGGCCGCCTGGCCCCGGCCTGCCGTACGGTCGTCGGCTGCCCCGTCAGGGACTGCCCGGCTTCGATGGTCATCGGCACCTCCGGCAACGGTCGCCGGGCGCCGCCCCTCCCGAGGGGGGTGATCCTGCTACCCCTCCCCAGGGGTGATCGACCCGGTGGTCCATGCTACCGAGCGGAGCACGTTCCGCGACGCCCTGATTCCCGTCCGCGACCGGTATCACCCGATCGGGGGGATTCGTCACCGCACGAATTGGGCAAACCAGCCTGCCCCTGGGGCGGCGTCAGCGCACCGACTCCCACCAGCGCCCGTCCAGCCGCCCCTCGGCCACGATCACCGCCGGCCCGGTCATCTCCACCCGGCCGTCCGGGTGCTCGGTGATGACCAGTCGGCCGCCCAGCACGTCCACCGTGTACGAGACCGCCTCGCCGGTGACCGCCGGGTCGGCGCCGTCCCGGCGGATGGCCGCCACCGCCACCGCGCAGGCGCCGGTGCCGCAGGAGCGGGTCTCGCCCGAGCCGCGCTCGTGCACCCGCATCGCGACGTGCCGCGGCCCGCGGTCCACCACGAACTCGACGTTGACGCCCTCCGGGTAGGCGCCCGCGGGGCTGGTGAGCGGCGCGGTGAACAGGTCGCCGGCGTGGTCCAGGCTCTCCACGAAGGCCACCGCGTGCGGGTTGCCCATGTTGACGTTCAGGGCCGGCCAGCGCCGCTCGCCGACCGCGACCTCGATGCCGTCCGGCCCGGGCAGCCGGGCCCGGCCCATGTCGATGGTGACGTCGCCGGGCGTGCCGTCCGCGGCGGCCTCGGCGACCTTGGCGGTGAGCACCCCGGAGCGGGTGGCGACGGCCAGCTCGCCGGGCTCGGACAGGCCGGCCTCGACCAGGAAGCGGGCGAAGACCCGCAGGCCGTTGCCGCACATCTCGGCGATGCTGCCGTCCGAGTTGCGGTAGTCCATGAACCACTCGGCCCGGTCGGCCATCCCCGCGGCGGCCGGGTCGGCGGCGGCGCGCACCACGCGCAGCAGCCCGTCCCCGCCGATGCCGGCCCGCCGGTCGCACAGCGCGGCGACGGTCTCGGGACCGATCTCCAGCGAACCGTCCGGGTCCGGGACGATGACGAAGTCGTTCTGGGTGCCGTGCCCCTTGAAGAAGGGGATGCCGCCCTGCTGGGGAGAGGATGCGCTCACCCCTCCGATGGTACTGAGCGGTCGGCCGCCCGCTCAGCGCAGGTACGCGACCCGCCAGACCGCGAGCGCGCAGGCGGCCAGCGCGATCAGGGTGTAGACCACGATCGCCTTCCAGCCGGCCCGCTGCCCGGAGCCCCGGCGCGGCAGCCCCGGCCACTTGTAGCCGGCGTGCCGGGCGGCCATCGCGCCCCAGCCGACCGAGGCGGCGGTGAACAGCAGTCCGAGCATCCCGACCATGGTGGCGCGCGCCCCGGCCGAGCCGAAGGCGAGCGGGAAGGCGAACATCAGCGAGCCGAGGGTGCCCAGCAGGGCGATCGGCAGCGTCTGCCACCAGCGCAGCCGGCGCAGCGGACGGATCTCCCGTTCGTGCACCGCACCGCCGGGCGGGGTGCGGGTGTCCAGGGCGGGCACCGCGACCGCGTAGGAGGTCGGTGCCTCCAGACCGGTCAGCACGGGCAGGTCACCCATCGTCGACTCGTCGAACGCCTCGGCCGGTGCGGTGACGCTCCCGCTCTGGCCGGACTCGGGGCCGGTACCCGTCGACACACGGCCTCCCCTGACAGTTCGACACGAGCGGACTCGCGGCCGGGCACGGTCGGCCCGTTGGCCGACCCCTACGGCATCGATGATGGCATGTCCAGAGAGGCGTTCCGGGCCTGACCGGGGTCGACGGGTGATCCGTGGCCATCACGTGATCGGGCCGTGACCGCCGGTTCGTCCTGCACGGCCACCTGCGCGCGCAGGTGCACCGCCGGATTGGCCGGAAACCCGTCCTACGCGGCCGGAACTCCCTGACGCCCGATCAGTTCGAGGGACCGGTCCAGCAGCTCGACGGGGTCGGTGCCGGCCGGCCGGGAGAGCCAGTTGATCCGGTCGTCGCGGCGGAACCAGGACTCCTGGCGACGGGCGAAGCGCTTGGTGGCCCGGACGGTTTCGGCCCGGGCCTCGTCCTCGGTGCACTCTCCGGCGAAGTGGTCGAGCACCTGCTGGTAGCCGAGCGCCCGGGAGGCGGTCCGCCCCTCCCGCAGCCCGGCCTTCTCCAGCTCCCGCACCTCGTCCAGCAGCCCGGCCTCCCACATCCGGTCGACCCGCAGCGCGATCCGCTCGTCCAGCTCGGGGCGCGGCACGGCGACGCCGATCTGCACCGCCTCGTAGACGGCGGTGTTGCTCGGCAGGTTGGCGGTGAACGGCTGCCCGGTGATCTCGATGACCTCCAGGGCGCGGACGATCCGCCGCCCGTTGCTGGTGAGGATCGCCTCGGCGGCCGCCGGGTCGAACTCGGCGAGCCGCCGGTGCAGCGCGTACGGGCCGTCCTGCTCCAGTTCGGCCTCCAGCCGGGCCCGCACCGCCGGGTCGGTGCCCGGGAACTCCATCTCGTCGATCGCCGCCCGGACGTACAGTCCGGAGCCGCCGACCAGGACGGGCGTGCGGCCGGCGACGAGCAGCCGGTCGATCTCGGCCCGGGCCAGCCGCTGGTACTCGGCGACGCTGGCGGCCTCGGTGACGTCCCAGACGTCCAGCAGGTGGTGCGGCACTCCCCCGCGCTCGGCCGTGGTGAGCTTGGCGGTGCCGATGTCCATGCCCCGGTACAGCTGCATCGAGTCGGTGTTGATCACCTCGCCGTCGAGACTGCGGGCGATGGCGACGGCCAGGTCGGACTTGCCGGCGGCGGTCGCGCCGACGATCGAGATGACACGCGGGGTACGGGAGCTGCTCACCGCTCCAGTCTCGCAAAACCCCCGGGCCACCGGAGACCGGGCTGTCGCGCGGGCCGCGGCCGCGCGACGATATGAGTGTTTCCCGGACTTTTCCGGCCGTTTCCCCGGTTGGGACCGGTTTGCGAACGCTTTGCCGGGCACGGTCGTTGTGCAGGAAACAGCGGATGAAGGAGATCGCCATGGGTCTGATGGACAACCTCAAGGGCAAGGCCGAGGAGCTCAAGGACAAGGCCAGCGAGTTCGCGGGCAAGCACAGCGACCAGATCGAGAAGGCCGTGGACAAGGCCGGCGGCGCGATCGACAAGGCGACCAAGGGCAAGTACAGCGACAAGATCGAGCACGGCGCCGGCAAGGCCAAGGACGCGGTCGGCGACTTCGCCCACAAGCCGAAGCACGGTGACGAGGGGCAGCCCCCGCAGTCCTGACCCGCTAGGACCAGGACGCCACGAAGTACCCGACCCCGTACGGCGCGTCCTGGTAGCCCAGCCTCCCGGTGAGGCCCGCGCCCTCCGCGGCGCCGGCCAGCACCTGCCACGGTGCCCGGCCGTCGACCTTGAGCTCGGCGGCCAGGCCCGGGTCCAGTGCGGCCAGGGCCGGCAGGTCGGCCGTGCCCAGGGCGGCGGCCAGGTCGGTGTCGAAGCCCTCGGCCCGCTCGTCCAGGTAGCCGGGCGCCTTCACCGAGCGGCAGGCGCTGCCGTCACCGAGCACCAGCAGGGCGACCCGGTCCGCGAGGCCGGCCAGGCCCTGGCCGAGGCCGAGCATCCGGTCGGCGGGGGCGTCGGCGGGCACCGCGCAGGCATGCGTCGGCAGGGTCACCCCGGCGCGCTCCAGCAGCCAGGCGCCGACAGTCAGCGAGGGGGCCAGCTCCGGCCCCTCGACCCGGTCTCCGGGCAGCTTGGCGACCAGCGGCACCCCGTAACGGTGGAAGGAGCCGGCGCCGCCCTCGGTCCACACCTCGGCCTCCGGCCCGGTGCCGACCACCACGACCAGCTGCGGTCCGGCCGCGACCAGTGCTGCCAGCGCCTCGTCGCAAGCGGCGCGCAGCACGTCCAGCTCGGCGGCCGCCCCGGCGGCGACCTCCGGGACGAGCAGGGGCGGACAGGGGCACACGGCGGCGGCAACCAGCATGCGGATCACTTTAGGGCCTGTCGCCCGGATCCCGTTCTGCGTGCTCCGGGCGGCAGGCCCGCACCGACGACGACGGCGGCCCGGTGGGAGTCGGAACTCCCGCCGGGCCGCCGTCACGAGCAGGGGGTCAGTCGCCGCAGCAGGCCCCGCCGGCCGGCGCGGCGAGCGGCAGCTCGGCCGGGGCGCCGATCTTCGGCAGGCCGAGCATCACGCCGGCCGGCTTGGCCGCGGGCGCGGCCTGGCGCTTCTCCCAGGCGTCGCCGGCCCGGGTGCGGCGCACCGCGAGCGCCGGGCCCTCGGCGAGCAGGTGGTGCGGGGCGGCGTAGGTGATCTCGACGGTCACCATGTCGCCGGGGCGCACAGGCTCGGCGGGCCGGCTGAAGTGCACCAGCCGGTTGTCGGGGGCGCGGCCGGAGAGCCGGTCGGTCTTGTCGTCCTTCTTGCCCTCGCCCTCGGCGACCAGGATCTCCAGGGTGCGGCCGACCTGCTTCTTGTTCTCCTCCCAGGAGATCTCCTCCTGGAGGGCGATCAGCCGGTCGTAGCGGGCCTGCACGACGGCCTTCGGCACCTGGTCCTCCATCTCGGCGGCCGGGGTGCCGGGGCGCTTGGAGTACTGGAAGGTGAAGGCGTTGGTGAAGCGGGCCTCGCGGACGACGTGCATCGTCTCCTCGAAGTCCTCCTCGGTCTCGCCGGGGAAGCCCACGATGATGTCGGTGGAGATGGCCGCGTCCGGCATCGCCTCGCGGACCTTCCGGATGATCCCGAGGAAACGCTCCTGCCGGTAGGAGCGGCGCATCGCCTTGAGGACACGGTCCGAGCCGGACTGCAGCGGCATGTGCAGCTGGTGCATCACGTTCGGGGTCTCGGCCATCGCGGCGATCACGTCGTCGGTGAAGTCGCGCGGGTGCGGCGAGGTGAAGCGGACCCGCTCCAGGCCCTCGATCTGGCCGGCGGCGCGCAGCAGCTTGGAGAAGGCCTCGCGGTCGCCCAGGTCGGAGCCGTAGGCGTTGACGTTCTGGCCGAGCAGGGTCACCTCGATGACGCCCTCGTCCACCAGTGCCTCGATCTCGGCGAGGACATCGCCGGGGCGGCGGTCCTCCTCCTTGCCGCGCAGGGCGGGGACGATGCAGAAGGTGCAGGTGTTGTTGCAGCCGACCGAGATGGCGACCCAGGCGGCGTAGGCGGACTCGCGGCGGGTCGGCAGGGTGGAGGGGAAGGTCTCCAGCGACTCCAGGATCTCGACCTGGGCCTTGCGCTCGACCGCGGCCCGCTCCAGCAGCGCCGGCAGGTGGCCGATGTTGTGGGTGCCGAAGACCACGTCGACCCAGGGGGCGCGCTTGACGATGGTCTCGCGGTCCTTCTGGGCCAGGCAGCCGCCGACGGCGATCTGCATGCCCTTGTGGCGGGTCTTGACCGGCGCGAGCTGTCCGAGGTTGCCGTACAGCTTGTTGTCGGCGTTCTCGCGCACCGCGCAGGTGTTGAACACGACCAGGTCCGGGTCGCCCTCGGGCCCGGCCTTGACGTACCCCGCGTCCTCCAGCAGGCCGGACAGCCGCTCGGAGTCGTGGACGTTCATCTGACAGCCGTGCGTGACGACCTTGTAGCTCTTCAATCCGCTCTCACCGCTCACCAGACCAGGGTACGGGCAGCGGCGAAGCGCTTTTCCCGGAGCTTCCACCACCCGTTCACTCCCGTTCGGCCGGAGCGCCTGGCAGTATCCCTGCATGGCCCCCACCAATCCGTCCCGTCTCGGCGCCGCCGTCCGCACCGCGGCGCGCAGCCCGTTGTGGCGGACGGTGCTGGTGGTGGTACTGCTGGTGGCCGGGTTCGGCGGCTGGTGGCTGTCGGCCGGCCGCTCCCCCGGGTACCCGCGCGGCGAGGTCCGCTTCGCCACCGGGGTGCAGCGCGGCGTCTACGACCGGTACGGGCAGCTGCTCCAGGCCCACGTCTCCCGGGCGATGCCGGGCGTGCGGCTGGGCCTGGACAACTCCGAGGGCTCGATAGACAACCTCACCCGGGTGATCACCGGCCGGGACACCTTCGCGATAGCCACCGCCGACGCGGTCGCCGACTACCAGGGCCCCGGCAAGGAGAAGCTGCGGGCGATCGCCCGGCTGTACGACGACTACCTGCAGCTGGTCGTCCCGGCCTCCTCCCCGGTGCACCGCACCGCCGACCTCAAGGGCCTGCGGGTCGGCGTCGGGCTGCCGCAGTCCGGGGTGAACCTGGTGACCAAGCGGCTGCTGGCCGCCGCCGGGCTGGACCCGGACCGCGACATAGTCCCGGTGCCGAAGGGGGTCGGCGAGGCCGCCGACGACCTGCGCGCGGGCCGGCTGGACGCCTTCTTCTGGTCCGGCGGCCTGCCCACCAGCGCGCTCACCGACCTCTCGGAACACGTCCGGATCCGGGTCGTGCCGCTGAGCGACCTCTCCGAGGCCCTGCACAAGGCCGAGGGCGGCGGCACCGACGCCTACCGGGCGGCCACCATGCCCAAGGGCACCTACCCGAACGCCGATCCCACGGACGCGGTCGCCACGGTGGCCGTGCCCAACCTGCTGATCACCCGGGACGACGCGGACCCGGGCCTGGTCGAGGGCATGACCCGCGCGGTGATCGACAGCCGGGACCAGATCGGCGCCCAGGTGCACGCGGCCCAGCTGGTCGACCTGCGCACCGCCGTCTACACCGACCCGCTCCCGCTGCACACCGGCGCGGCGCGCTACTACCGCTCGGTGAAGCCGTAGGGCGTGGCCGGCGGGCCACCGCCCCGCCGGGTGAGCCGCACCAGGTCCGCAACCGCGCCCGGTGAGCCGCGGGCGCCCGCGCCCCGCCCGGCGGCCGTCACTTCTCCGGCCGCGGCACCGCCAGCGTCACCGCGAGCCCGGTCGGCTTGACCGGCGCGAAGCCGAGCGATCCGCCGCCGGCCGCCAGCAGGGTGCGCGCGATGGACAACCCGAGCCCCGAGCCGTCCACGTTCTGGTGCCGCGGGCTGCGCCAGAACCGGTCCCCGGCCCGGGACAGCTCGTCCTCGGTGAGGCCGGGCCCGGCGTCGATGACGGTCACCGCGACCTCGTCCCGGCGCACCGCGACCCTCACCCGCACCTCGCTGCCGGCCGGGCTGAACTTGAGCGCGTTGTCCACCACGGCGTCCAGGGCCGAGCCGAAGCCGATCGGATCGGCCATCCCGATCGCCAGCGCCGGACCGTCCCAGCGCAGCCCGATCCCGCGCTGCTCGGCCACCGGCCGCCAGGCGTCCACCCGGGCCAGGGTGAGTTCGGCGAGGTCGGTGCGCTCCGGTTCGGGGCGGGCGTGCTCGGCGGTGGCCAGCCCGAGCAGGTCGTCCAGCACCCGGGCCAGCCGGGCGCCCTCCTCCCGGACGCCGCTGAGCTCCTCCTCGTGGCCCTCGGGCAGTTCCAGGCCGAGCAGCTCGACCCGCAGCAGCAGCGCCGACAGCGGGTTGCGCAGCTGGTGCGAGGCATCGGCGACGAAGGCCTTCTGCTGGTCCATGGCGAGCACCACGTGGTCCGCCATCTCGTTGAACGAGCGGGCCAGCCGCTGGAGTTCGGGCGGTCCGCCGCCGGGGGCGACCCGGGCGGCCATCCGCCCGGTGGCGATGTCGTGGGTGGCCCGGTCCAGGGTGCGCACCGGGCGTAGCACCCACTCGGTGAGCCGGACGGCGAGCAGCACGGCGACGATCATCGCGGCGGCCTCGCCCGCGCCGATCACCAGCCACTTGTGCAGCACCCGGGTGCGCAGCGCCTCGGTCGGGGACTCGCTCAGCACCACCGCGACCACGTCGCCGTCGCGCACCACCGGGGCGGCGACGATGATCGTCCGGTCCGGCGTCCACGGCCAGACCTGCGGCGGGTTGTGGCTGCGCCGCCCGTCCAGCGCCTCCTGGAAGGCCTGGGCGCCCCAGCCGCCGGAGGGCACCCGCCAGTCGTCCGGGGCTGTGGCGATCGGCACGCCGTCGCGCTGGAAGATGCCCAGGCGCACGCCGTACAGGTCGTGGTAGCGGCGGACCTCGGCGTCGATCGCGCGCTGTCGGCTGAGGTCGCCCGGGGCGGGTTCCGGGTCGCCCTTGCGCGCCGAGTCGGCGGCGCCGGAGGTGGGCAGGTCCTGGGCGAGGCGGGCGGCGTCGTCGAGCCGGTCGACGACCACCTTGGTCTGCTCGGCCGCCGCGACCGCCGCCGCGAGCGGCAGCCCCAGGGCGGCCAGGACGCAGAGCATGAGGGCGATCAGGATTCCGAGCAGGCGGGTGCGCACGTACGGTCAGTGCTCCGCGGGGGCGGGCGGGGCCGGTTCGGCCGCGGAAGGTGTCGGACGGTCGGGGATCAGCCGGTAGCCGACCCCGCGCACGGCCTCGACCAGGCCGGGCAGCGCCAGCTTGTTGCGCAGTGAGCCGATGTGCACCTCCAGGGTGCGCCCGTTGCCCTCCCAGCCACTGCGCCAGACCTCGCTGAAGATCTGCTCGCGCCGGTAGACCACGCCCGGGCTCTGGGCGAGCAGTGCGAGCAGGTCGAACTCCTTGCGGGTGAGCGGCACGTCGCGGCCGTCCACGCTGACCCGGCGGCGCTCCCGGTCGATCCGGATGCCGCGGGACTCCAGCGGGCCGCGCTGCTGCGGCACGGTGTCGGGCGCGGGCACCGACACCGCGGCGGGGGCGGCGCCGCGGCGGGCCACGGCGTGGATGCGGGCGAGCAGTTCGCCCATGTCGTACGGCTTGGTGACGTAGTCGTCGGCACCCAGGTTGAGGCCGTGGATCCGGGAGCGGACGTCGGCGCGGGCGGTGACCATGATCACCGGAACGCCGCTGCCGGCCCTGATCCGGCTGCACACCTCGAAGCCGTCGCGGTCGGGCAGCCCGAGGTCGAGCAGCACCACGCGGTACGGCTCGTTGCCGTCCGGCACCAGGGCGTCCAGCGCCTCGTGCCCGCTGCGGGCGTGCCGGACCTGGAAGCCGTGCCGGCCCAGCACCGCGACCAGCGCGGCGGCCACGCGTTCGTCGTCCTCGACGAGCAGAAGTCGCATCCTGTTCTCCTCCTTCCCCCACGTGATCACCGGTGATCACCGGGCCGATCGGACAGGTCCCGGTCCTGCGCAGTATGGGCCAGTGAACGGCCCGGCGCCAGGTTCGACCGCGCACCGGGCTCGTGGGGGACGGGGAGCACCGGAGCGGATTCCCGCTGTGACATGCCCCGTCGGCGCCCGCGCGAACAGCGCGTGGGCGCCGTGTGGCCGTTTCGTGATCCTCAAGTTCCGCTCAGATCGGCTGACGGCGCGCGGTCACGGCTCCTATGGTCGGCCCACCGGGGGCTGCGGCTCCGCCGGCCGCGGCCCCCGGATTTCGTACCACCACTGCCTCCCAAGGGAGTTGAGACTTCTCGGGCAGGCCCTATTCGACGACAGAGGGAGCAGGCGCGATGACCGAGAGCCCGGTCGAGGACTCCACCCCCGCAGCCGCCCCGCTGGTCGTGCTGGGCAACGTCAACAAGCACTACGGCGCGCTGCACGTGCTGCAGGACATCGACCTCAGGATCGCCCAGGGCGAGGTGGTCGTGCTGATCGGCCCGTCCGGCTCGGGCAAGTCGACGCTCTGCCGGACGATCAACCGGCTGGAGACGATCGACTCCGGCACGATCACCATCGACGGCCGGCCGCTGCCCGAGGAGGGCAAGGAGCTGGCCAGGCTGCGCGCCGAGGTCGGCATGGTGTTCCAGAGCTTCAACCTTTTCGCGCACAAGACCG
Source organism: Kitasatospora sp. NPDC101235 (assembly GCF_044767505.1). NCBI lineage: Bacteria > Bacillati > Actinomycetota > Actinomycetes > Kitasatosporales > Streptomycetaceae > Kitasatospora > Kitasatospora sp. NPDC101235. Next base: position 35,108 of record NZ_JBIWNZ010000025.1, on the reverse strand, counting down.
TGCTGGAGAACGTGGTCATCGGCCAGGTGAAGGTGCGCAAGGTGCCCCGCCCGGAGGCCGAGAAGACCGCCCGGGGGCTGCTGGAGCGGGTCGGCGTCGGCGCGCAGGCGGACAAGTTCCCGGCCCAGCTCTCCGGCGGCCAGCAGCAGCGCGTGGCGATCGCCCGGGCGCTGGCGATGAAGCCCAAGGTGATGCTCTTCGACGAGCCCACCTCGGCGCTGGACCCGGAGATGGTCAACGAGGTGCTGGAGGTCATGCGCCAGCTGGCCGCGGACGGCATGACGATGGTCGTGGTCACCCACGAGATGGGCTTCGCCCGCTCCGCCGCCAACCGGGTGCTGTTCATGGCCGACGGGAAGATCGTCGAGCAGAACACCCCGGACGCCTTCTTCACCGCGCCGCGCTCCGACCGCGCCAGGGACTTCCTCTCGAAGATCCTCCACCACTGACGCTTCGAGACCAGCGGGGCCGCCTCCGGCAACGGTGCCGGCCGGCCCTGCCCATGCACGACTTCCAGACGCCAGAGCCCGGTTGACACCGCGGCCCAGCCCCAGGAGAACCCTCATGAGGACGTCCCGCACCCTCGCCGTCGCGCTCTGTGCCGTCGCGCTCACCGCCACCGCCGCCTGCGGCAAGGACGGCACCCCCGGTGCCACCGCCGCGAGCAGCGGCGCCGGTGCCCCGAAGCTGCCGAGCTACACCGTCAAGACCGACGTCAAGGTCGACTCCGCGGTCCTCGCCGAGGCCAGGAAGCGCGGCCAGCTGATCATCGGCGCCAAGGCCGACCAGCCGAACCTCGGCTGGGAGGACGTCGCCAGCGGCGACCGCAGCGGCTTCGACATCGAGATCGCCAAGATGATCGCCGCCGACCTCGGCTTCAGCCCGCAGCAGATCAAGTGGCAGACCCTGGTCTCCTCGCAGCGCGAGCCGGCCATCGCCAAGGGCCAGATCGACCTCTACGTCGGCACCTACAGCATCAACGACGAGCGCAAGAAGAGCGTCTCCTTCGCCGGCCCGTACTACATCGCCGGCCAGGACCTGCTGGTGAAGGCCGACAACACCTCGATCACCGGCCCGGAGAGCACCAGCGGCAAGAACGTCTGCACCGCCACCGGCTCGACCTCGATCAAGAACATCCAGCAGTACAACCCGAAGGTCACGCAGTTCGACACCTACTCGGCCTGCGTCGAGAAGCTGCTGTCCGGCGAGGTCGACGCGGTCACCACGGACGACGCGATCCTCAAGGGCTACGCCTCCAAGTACTCCCCCAAGCTCAAGGTGGTCGGCAAGCCGTTCACCAAGGAGAACTACGGCGTCGGCCTCAACAAGGACGACAAGGCGCTGCGGGACGCCATCAGCGACGCCCTCAAGGCCCACGAGGACAACGGCGACTGGAAGAAGGCCTACGACGCGACCCTGGGCGCCTCCGGCTCCCCGGCGCCGGACGTCCCGGCCCTCGAGCGCTACTGATCCGCCCGCCGTACGTCGATTCCCGACCATGAACTGAGAGGAGGGCCGCCGGATGGGGTTCCTGTTCGAGGACGACAACTTCGCGTTGTTCCGCGACGGCTTCCTACAGACGATCGAGGTGAGCGCGCTCAGCGCTCTGCTCGCCCTGCTGCTGGGCACCCTGCTGGCGGCCTTCCGGGTCTCCCCGGTGCCCGTCCTGCGCGCCTTCGGCACCGCCTGGGTGACGCTCTTCCGCAACACCCCGCTGACCCTGCTGTTCTTCGCCGTCACCTTCGGCCTGCCGCCGCTGGGCGTGCACTTCAGCCACCTGGTGTTCGCGGTGCTGGCGCTCGGCGGGTACACCGCCTCGTTCGTCTGCGAGGTGATCCGCTCCGGCATCAACACCGTGCCGCTCGGCCAGGCGGAGGCCGCCCGCAGCCTCGGCATGACCTTCGGCCAGACCCTCACCCTGGTCGTCCTGCCGCAGGCGGCCCGGACCGTCCTGGGCCCGATGAGCAGCGTGTTCATCGCCCTGCCCAGGAACTCGGCGATCGCCGGCGCGTTCAGCGTCCCCGAGTTGTACAGCGCCCAGCAGACCTTCTCCGAGCGTGGCTACTCGATCTTCGCCATCTTCTTCTGGGTGGCCTGCGCCTACCTGCTGATCAGTGCGACGATCGCCTCGTTCTTCCGCTTCCTGGAATCCCGACTGGCGGTGGCCCGATGAGCATTCTCAACCGTCAGGCTTCGGCGAGTGTCCTCTACGACACCCCCGGCCGGAAGGCCCGCGCCCGGTACCGCGCGTTCGGCGTCCTCTCGGTGCTCGGCATCGCCGGTCTCCTCTGGTACGTCTTCAGCGCACTGAACGACAACGGCCAGTTCGACCCCGACCTCTGGGACGCCTTCCAGTACACCTACGTCCAGCAGCGGATCGTGGACGGCCTGCTGTCCACCCTGGAGGCCTTCGGGCTGGCCGCGCTGTTCTCCCTCGCCCTGGGCGCCCTGCTGGCGGCCGGTCAGCTCTCCGACCACCGGCCGGTCCGCTGGGCCTGCACGGCCTTCACCCAGTTCTTCCGGGCGATGCCGCTGCTGATCCTGATCGTCGGGCTCTACTACGCCTTCTTCGCCCAGCAGCCGATGTGGGCGCTGGTGCTCGGCCTCACCCTCTACAACGGGGCGGTCCAGGCCGAGATCATCCGCAGCGGCGTCAACGCCGTCCCGCGCGGCCAGGGCGAGGCGGCGTACGGGCTCGGCATGCGCAAGACCCAGGTGATGATGTCCATCCTGGTGCCGCAGGCCGTCCGCTCGATGCTGCCCTCGATGATCGGCCAGCTGGTCGTCACCCTCAAGGACACCTCGCTCGGCTTCATCATCACCTACCACGAGCTGCTGTTCGTCGGTAAGGCGATCGCCAGCCAGCCGATCAACGCCGCGGGCTTCCCCTACATCCCCGTGGTGCTCGTGATCGGTCCCGTCTACATCGCGATGTGCCTGCTGTTGACCGCGCTCGCACGCTGGATCGAAGCACGTGGCCGTCGCGGCGCGAACCGGCGCACTTCAGCTGCTGCTTGACGGACACGCAGGTGAACTGTTGCATTGCTGTTCGTGACACCTCCCGGGAGCATCCACGCGGCATATGCGGCAGCCGTAACTGACGCCGGCCGATCGGCCGGTTCGTGCCCGGAGGTTCCCTCATGGACCCGGTGATCGTGGTCGGGGCCGGACCGGTCGGTCTGGCCCTGGCCCTCGCCCTGGCCCGGCACGAGGTGCCGACCATCGTCCTGGACGAGGGCTCCGGGCTCTGTCCCGAGGGCCCGCGCAGCCTCGTCCTCGGCGCCGACACCGCCGCCTTCCTGACCCGGATCGGGTACCCGCGGGCGGTCTCGGACTCCGCGCTGTGGGACTCCTTCGCCGTCTGGCGCCGCCGCCAGGAGGTGCTGCGGATCGACCTCACCGACTCGCCCACCTTCCACCTGCCCCAGCACCGCCTCCAGCGCGGGCTGCGCGACGCCCTGTCCGGCACCCCGCTGATCAAGCTGGTCCCGCTCAACCGGGTCGTCGAGCTCGAACAGGACCGGGACGGCGTCAGCGTCCGTACCGTGGGCACCCAGGACGGCTCCACCACCTGGTGGCGCGGCAGCCACCTGGTCGGCTGCGACGGCGCCAGATCCGCCGTCCGCAAGCTCCTGAAGATCCGTTTCCCCGGCCGCCCGGCGGTCGACCGCAACGCCATCGCCACCGTCCGGGTCGACCTGCCCTTCGACGGCGCCCGGCTGCACCGCGAGCCCCCGTGGCGGGGCGACCGCGAGGCCTCCGCCCGTCCGCTGCCGGACGGCGTCTGGCGGCTCGACTGGCGGCTGCCCCCCGGCCGTCCCGCCGTCACCGAGACGGTCGACCCGCACGCCACCTGGCCCGGCATCGTCACCGGCGACACCCTGCTCACCCGGGTCACCTCCACCCTCGCCGGCTGGTGCGGCGAGCTGCCCCGATTCGAACTGCTGGCCGCCGCCGACCACACGGCCCAGCAGCGGCTCGCCGCCCGCTTCCGGGTCGGCCGCTGCTTCCTCGCCGGCGACGCCGCCCACCTGCACGGCGCGCTCGGCATGCAGAACCTCTCGGACGGGCTGCGCGACGCCGACAACCTCGCCTGGCGGCTCGCCCTCGCCTGGCACCTCCACTCCGGCGGCCCGCAGCCCGGCGGCTCGCTGCTGGACGGCTACGAGGCCGAGCGGCGCGGGGCGGTCGGCGCCCGGCTGCGCGCGGTCGACCAGTCCATGCCGCTGCTGCGCCCACTGCGCGGCTGGCAGCAGACCCGGCGCTCGCTGCTGGTCGGCGGCTTCCGCAAGCACGCCCCGCTGCTCGCCGACGGCCAGCTCGGCACCGGCCGGTTCGGCGGAGCGCCCGCCTACCCGGCGGCGCCCTCCGGCGCCCCGGGCCGGGTCCCGGTGCAGCGCGGCGCGCGCGGCATCACCTCGCTCAGCGAGCTGCTGCCCCCCACCGCCCCCGGCGTGCTCGTCCCGGACCTGCCGGTGCTCGCCGACGACGGCACCCCCGACCACCTGCACGCCCGGCTCGGCGCCACCTTCCTGCTGCTGCTGGTCGCCCCCGGCACCACCGTCTGGTCCTCCGAGCACTGGCTCGGCGCCGGCCTGATGCCCCGCCTCGCGGAGGTCGCCGCCGCGCTGCCCGTCCCCGCCGAGGTCCTGGTCACCGAGGACTACCCGGGCGCCGGCCCGCACACCGTCCTGCTGATCCGCCCGGACGGCCACCTGGTCGGCGCCACCCAGGGCGCCGTCGCCGAGGACCTGCTCGCCCTCGCCGACCGCGCCCGCGGCGGCCCGGCCACGCTCACCCGGGTGCCCGACCCGGCCGAGCAGCCCGCGCCGCAGCAGGTGGACTCCCCGAGCCGGGGCGTCTCCTAGGGCGCCTTAGCCGGCCACGGCCGTGGCCCGGCTCTCACGGACCACCGTCACCCGGATCCGGCCCGGGTAGGTCAACTCGGTGGAGACCTGGCGGGCCACCTCGCGGGCGATCAGCTCCGCGCCGAGGTCGTCCACCGCGTCCGGACGGACCATCACCCGGACCTCGCGGCCGGCCTGCATCGCGTACACCTCGGCCACGCCCTCGTGCGAGCGCGCGATCTCCTCCAGCCGCGCCAGCCGCCGGACGTACAGCTCCAGCGACTCCTTGCGCGCGCCCGGCCGGCCGCCCGAGCAGCCGTCCGCGGCCTGGGTCAGCGCGGCCGTCACGGTGCGGGGCTCGACCTCGTTGTGGTGGGCGGCGATCGCGTGCACCACCTCGGGGGACTCCCCGTACCGCCGGGCGAGCTCCGCGCCGACCGCCGCGTGGCTGCCCTCGGACTCGTGGCTGAGCGCCTTGCCGATGTCGTGCAGCAGCGCCGCGCGCCGCACCGGCTCCGGATCCACCCCGAGCTCGGCGGCCATCATCCCGGCCAGGTGCGCGGACTCCAGCAGGTGCCCGAGCACGTTCTGCCCGTACGAGGACCGGTAGCGCAACGAGCCCAGGGTACGGACGAGTTCGGGGTGCATCCCGCCGACCCGGGCGTCCAGCAGGGCGTCCTCACCGGCCCGGACGCAGCGCTGCCCGACCTCCTCGCGGCTGCGCTCGTGCAGGTGCTCGATCCGGTTCGGGTGGATCCGGCCGTCCTCGACCAGCTGCTCCAGGGTGAGCCGGGCGGTCTCCCGGCGGACCGGGTCGAAGCAGGACAACTGCACCGACTCGGGAGTGTCGTCGACGATCAGGTTCACGCCGGTGACCGCCTCGAAGGCGCGGATGTTGCGGCCCTCGCGGCCGATGATCCGACCCTTGATGTCCTCGTTCGGCAGCCGGAGGACGGTGACGGCGCTCTCCGCGGTCTGCTCCGTCGCCAGCCGCTGGATCGCCCCGGCGATGATGTCCCGGGCCCGGCGCCCGCCCTCCTCCTTGGCCTCGCGCTCGATCTCCCGGACGGTGACCGCGGCCTCCCGCCGGGCCGACTGCTCGGCCTCCCGCAGGATCTCGGCGCGGGCCTGCTCGGCGGAGAGCCCGGCCGCCCGCTCCAGCGCCGCCACCCGGCGGGTGACCAGCGTCTCGGCCTCACTCCGGGAACGTTCCAACTCGGCGGAGCGCTCCGCCAGTTCGTCCTCCCGAAGGCGCAGCCTGCGCAGCTCCCCGGCCAGGTCCTCCTCACGGCGGGCGGTTTCGGCCCGCTGCCGGGCGGTCTGCTCCTCGGCCCACCGGCGGGCCTGCTCGGCCGCGGCCAGCGCGCTGCGCCGGGCCGCCTGGAGCCGCCTGATGATCAGCCCGGCGGCCACCACGAGCACCAGCAGGAGGAGTGCGGCCGATCCGGTGACCGACACCAGTGAGCCGCTCGGACCGGTGCCCGCCGAGATCCCCATTGCCGCCCACTCCCCCGTCGCCGCGCGGGCCGCCGTCCAGAGGCGCCCCGGGCACTGAAGGCGAGGCTAGGTGGGGGTCACGAAACGGTCAAGGGTTGACCTGGCTCACTCCAAGAAGCCTACAAAACTGCCACTACTCCCGACCTGACGGTTCACTCGACTCCTCCTCCAGCGCACTGCGTACCACCCGGAACGCCAGCCCCTCGGAGTAGCCGCGCCGCGCCAGCATCCCGACCAGCCGCCGGGTGCGCACCTGTGTGTCCAGCCCCCGGGTGGACCGCAGCTTGCGCTCGACCAGCGCCCGGGCCGCGTCCGTCTCGTCGTCGTGGTCGAGCTGGGCGACGGCCTGCTCGACCAGGTCGGCGGCGACGCCCTTGGTGCGCAGTTCCTGGGCCAGCGCCCGCCGGGACAGGCCCCGGACGGCGTGCCGGGACTCCACCCAGGCTGCGGCGAAGGCCGCGTCGTCGATCAGCCCGACCTCTTCGAGCCGGGTGAGCACCTCGTCGGCGACCTCGTCCGGGATCTCCCGTTTGCGCAGGGCGTCGGCGAGCTGTTTGCGGGTCTTGGCGGCGCCGGTCAGCAGCCGCAGGCAGACGTCCCGGGCACGGGTCTGCGGATCGGCCGACTCCTCGGCCTGCTTGCGGGAGGTACGGCCGACGCCCTCCTCCCCGGACGGCCCGGCGGCGGAACGGCCCCGACGCGCGCCACGGCGGGAGGCCGAGGCGGCCACACCCCCGTGACCGGCCGCCTCGGTCCCGCCCCGACCGCTCTCCACGGCCGCTGGCGTCGAGGCGCTTCCGGCCGCTTCGAATTCCTCTGCCGCCACGGCCGAGCGCCGCCGACGACGGCCGGTGGGCAGCTCGGAGGCGGAGACCAGGCCGAGCGCCTCGACCGAGGCCTCCGCCGGCTCCGGCCCGGGCGCCGCGCCGCGCACCGGCCGGGCCGGAGCCCGGTCGAACTCCGGCTCGGAGCCGGATGCCCACTGCGTGGTGGACTGACGGCCGCGCCGGGAGCGCGGTCCCCGGGGCTTCGCGGCCACCGGCTCGGGCTCCTCCGCGACCGCGGCGAACCAGTCCGGCGGCCCGTGGTCGTCGTCCTCCGGGCCGCCGCCCACCGTGTCGTACTGCGTCAACGACTCAGGCCTTGGCCGCCGCCGTCTTCTTCGCCGCGGCCGTCTTGGTGGCGGTCGCGGTGATCGGCTTGGCGGCGCCGTCGGCGGCGGCCTCCGCCCCGCCCTCGGCCGGCTCCTCCAGCTTCGGGCCGATGCCGAGCTTGCCCTTGATCTTCCGCTCGATCTCGTCGGCGAGCTGCGGGTTGTCCCGCAGGAAGTTGCGGGCGTTCTCCTTGCCCTGGCCGAGCTGGTCCCCCTCGTAGGTGTACCAAGCGCCCGACTTGCGGATGAAGCCGTGCTCCACGCCCATGTCGATCAGGCCGCCCTCGCGGCTGATGCCCACGCCGTAGAGGATGTCGAACTCGGCCTGCTTGAACGGCGCGGCGACCTTGTTCTTGACCACCTTGACGCGGGTGCGGTTGCCGACCGCCTCGGTGCCGTCCTTCAGGGTCTCGATCCGGCGGATGTCGAGGCGGACCGAGGCGTAGAACTTCAGCGCCCGGCCACCGGTCGTGGTCTCCGGCGAACCGAACATCACGCCGATCTTCTCGCGCAGCTGGTTGATGAAGATCGCGGTGGTGTTCGACTGGTTCAGCGCACCGGCGATCTTGCGCAGCGCCTGGCTCATCAGCCGGGCCTGGAGACCGACGTGCGAGTCGCCCATCTCGCCCTCGATCTCGGCGCGCGGGACGAGCGCCGCGACCGAGTCGATGATCACCAGGTCGATCGCGCCGGAGCGGATCAGCATGTCGGTGATCTCCAGCGCCTGCTCACCGGTGTCCGGCTGGCTGACCAGCAGGGCATCGGTGTCCACGCCGAGCTTCTTGGCGTACTCCGGGTCGAGCGCGTGCTCCGCGTCGACGAACGCGACCGTGCCGCCGGCCTTCTGGGCGTTGGCGGCCAGGTGCAGGGTCAGGGTGGTCTTACCGGAGGACTCGGGGCCGTAGATCTCGATCACCCGGCCGCGCGGGATGCCGCCGACCCCGAGGGCGACGTCCAGGGCGGTGGACCCGGTGGAGATCACCTCGACCGGCTCGTTGGCCTTCTCGCCGAGGCGCATCACCGAGCCCTTGCCGAACTGCCGCTCGATCTGGGCGAGAGCGGTCTCCAGGGCCTTCTCGCGGTCCGTACCTGCCATGGCTTTTTCCCTCGGGTTCTGTGCTGTGCGCTTCATCGTCCTCGACGCTAGCGCGTCCCACTGACAAACGGGCCCGAGCGGGCTCGGCCTGTGGAAAACTCCTCGCCGGAGAGTACAAAGAACATCTGTTCGATTCAAGCGTCGCACGTCCGGGCCACGCCGCCCCCGAGGACACCCCGGGGACGGCGCCCCGCGTCACTCCCCGCGCCTCCCGTCCCCGCCGACCATCCTGCGCAGCCGCCGGGCCGCCTCCCGGCGCAGCTCCCGCCGGACCCGCCGCTGCTCTCCCCGGTCGATCCGCGGATCGGTGGCCACCTCGTACCGCCGCACGTAGGTCCCCACGAAGCCCTGGAGCGTGGCCGCCGCCGGGATCGCGATCACCGCGCCCACCGCGCCGAGCAGCGCCGCCCCCGCGATCACCGAGCCGAAGGCCAGCGCCGGGTGCACGTCCACGGTCCGCGCGGTGATCCGCGGTTGCAGCAGGTAGTTCTCGATCTGCTGGTAGACCACCACGAAGCCCAGCACCCAGAGCGCGTCCACCGGATCCACCGTCAGCGCCACCAGCACCGGCAGCGCCCCGGCCAGGTAGGTCCCGAGGGTCGGCACGAACTGCGACATGACGCCCACCCAGACCGCCAGCGCCGCCGCGTACGGCAGGCCGAGCAGTTCGAACATCACCCAGTGTCCGACGGACGACACCACCGCGAGCAGCGCCCGGGAGTACAGGTAGCCGCCGGTCTTGGCGAGCGCGATCTCCCAGGCCCGCAGCACCTCGCCCTGCTTGGCGGGCGGCAGCATCGAACAGACCGTCCGGCGCACCCGCGGGCCCTCGGCGGTGAAGTAGAAGGTGAACAGCCCGACCGTGAAGGCCTGGAAGAGCCCGCCGATCAGGGTCGAGGAGACGCCCCAGACGTTGTCGGCGGCTTGCTGGACGTAGGTCTCGATGGTGCCGGAGTCCTTGAGCAATCGATTCTGCAGCTCGCCCAGCGAGACGTCCTGATGGAAGGTCCGGTTGACCCACCCGATCAGACTGTCGACCAGGTGCGGCAGGTCCCCGGCGATCTTCGCCACCTGGTCGACCAGCAGCGTGCCGAGCGCGGCGAGGAAGCCCACCACCGCGACCCCGACCGCCACGAACACCAGGAAGGTCCCCACCCCCCGGCGCACCCCCCGCGCCGCCATCCGGTCCACGGCGGGCTCCAGCGCCAGCGAGAGGAAGAAGGACACCAGCAGCATCACGAACAGGTCGATCAGCTGCCGGAACGCCCAGTCGGCGAGCTGGAACAGCCCCACCAGCACCAGGAACAGCACCATCGCCCGAGGCAGCCAGCGCGGCATCCCGCCGCCCCACAGCCCCCCACCCGCCGGAGCGCCGTCGGCACCCCGCTCCACCCCGTCCGTATTCTTCTGTTCTGCGCTACTTGTCACCCGAACAGTCTGTCCCATGCCACCCGGGCGCCGGCACTCAGCGCAGCACGCCGGAGACCCCCTGGGTGTCGCAGACCACGCGCCAGACGTCCTTGGCCTCCCAGCCCGCCTCCAGCGCCTGCCGTACCGTCCGCCCGCCCAACTCGCTCATCACGTGGTCGGTCGCGAACGACTCCGCGTACGCCTCCCCGAAGTGCGCGTGCATCCGTCGCCAGAACTCCGTCAGCCTCATGCCCCCCAGTATCCCGGACCGGGCCCGCCAGCTCCCGACCCCCGAACCCCCGCCCCGCCGGTCAACGGGGCACCACCACCAACCCCGCCCCGAAGTACTGCCGCTCCCCACACCCGTGGGGCCCCGAAGGACACCCCGAAGCCGCCGCCCCCGCCAACACCCCCGCCAGCCCGTCCGACCCCAACTCCGGGTGCAGCGCCGCCGCCACCGCCACCGCCCCGGTCACGTGCGCAGCCGCCATCGAGGTCCCCGCCAGCGCCGCGTACTGCCCTGCCGGCCAGTCGGAGACGATCGCCCCCTGCGGCCCACCGTCCGGTTCGCCCCCCGGCGCGGCCAGCGAGACCCGCCCGCGCCCGTAGTTGGAGTAGCCGGCCGGGCGCCCGTCCCGGTTGACCGCGGTGACGGTGACCACTCCGGGCAGCTCGCCGGGCAGCCTCACGCACTCGGTGCCCAGGTGACGGACGAGGGCGGGCCCCGAGACCCGGTCGTTGGGGCTCCGCTCGTCGGTCCGCGAGGCGCCGAGGTCCTGCCCGTCGTTGCCCGCCGAGGCGACCACCACCGCGCCCTTCCGCTGCGCGTACCCGGCGGCCCGCCCGACGGCCGCGATCAGCGCGGCCTGGTCCCGGTCCTCGGGGCAGTTGTACTTCCACGGGTCGGCGAAGTAGCTGTTGTTGATCGCCTTGGCCCCGTGGTCGGCGGCCCAGAGCATGCCGCAGACGATGTTCTCCGCGTAGTACTGCCCGAGCGGCCCGAGCAGCCGGACGGCGGCGATCCGCACGCCCGGCGCGACCCCGGTGACGCCGTGGCCGTCCCGGGTGGCGCCGACGATCCCGGCGACGTGCGTGCCGTGGCCGCTCTCGCCCACCCCGGGGTCCGGCCGCCAGGCGCCTGTGCGGGCGTCGGGCCGGCCGTCCGCGCAGGAGGCGGAGGCCTTCGGGTCGACGGCGGCGCGCAGGTCCGGGTGGGTGTCGTCGACGCCTGAGTCCAGGACCGCTACCAGCACCTTGTGCAACGCCTCGGCGCTCGGCACGACACCGGCGGACACCACCGACGCATCTCCCACCCGAGCGGCGGCGCCCGCGAGCATGGCCAGGTTCCAGGCACCCCCCTCCCCCGGATCGGGCACCGTCGCGGACCCCCCGTCCATCCGGTCACCACCCCTCCCGCCGCCCGTCCGAGCCCCCGCGGCCGTGCCCGCCGTGAAGTACCCCGCGCCCACCACCGTCCGCGGCGGCGCGACCACCGGCGCGGTCCTGGTCGCCCCGACGGCGGCGATCCCGGGCCGGGCCCGCAACCGGTCGGCGAACGGGCCGGTCGCGTACACCAGCACGGCCCCGATCTGCGGGTACTCCTGGAGCACCTGCCCGCCCGCCGCCCGGCTCTCCGCCCCGGCCCGGGCCGCGCCGGCGGCGTCCTCGTCCTCGGCCAGCACCAGGTAGCTGAGGTAGGCCCGCCCCGGCCCGGACACGTACGGGACGGCGCCACCCCCGACGAGCGCCGTGAGCAGCATCGCGACCAGCGCCCGGGCGGGCCCGCGGACCCGGCGGCGCCGGGCGGCGCGGGCGGGCCCGCCCCCCGGGTGCGCCTGCGCCATCGCACGGCCTCCGCTCGTCGGTCCGGTGGGTCACGGGGTGGATCAGCTGGGTCTCGGGTGGATCAAGCTTCCGATTCATCACCATATGAGCGGATTGTTATTTCTGCTCCTCAGCTTGCACCCCTCCGCCCGCACGCCCCCGGCGCTTCCACCCAGGCCTCCGCCCCGGCCCCACCTGTCAGTCCCACCCGGCACCATGGGGGCATGGCGCCCCCACACCCGACCCCGCCCGCCGACGACCCCCTGGCCGGATTCGCCCCGGCCACGCGGGCCTGGTTCACCGGTGCCTTCTCCGCCCCCACCGCCGCCCAGGCCGAGGCCTGGCAGGCCATCCAGCGGGAGACGGACGTCCTGGTGGTCGCCCCCACCGGCTCCGGCAAGACGCTGGCCGCCTTTCTCTCCGCCCTCGACCGGCTCAGCAGCACCCCTTCCCCCGCCGAGCCCAAACGCCGCTGCCGGGTCCTCTACGTCTCACCGCTCAAGGCCCTCGCGGTGGACGTCGAACGGAACCTGCGCGCCCCGCTGGCCGGCCTGCGCCAGGCCGCCGTCCGGCTCGGCCTGGCGGAGCCCGAGGTCCAGGTCGCCATCCGCTCCGGCGACACCCCGGCCGCCGACCGCCGCCGCTTCGCGACCCACCCGCCGGACATCCTGATCACCACCCCCGAGTCGCTGTTCCTGCTGCTCACCTCCGCCTCCCGGGAGGCCCTGCGCGGCGTGGACACGGTGATCCTGGACGAGGTGCACGCGGTCGCCGGCACCAAGCGCGGTGCCCACCTCGCCCTCAGCCTGGAGCGGCTGGACGAACTGCTGGACCGCCCGGCCCGCCGGATCGGCCTGTCCGCCACGGTCCGCCCGGTCGAGGAGGTGGCCCGCTTCCTCAGCCCGCAGCGCGGCGCCGCCGTGGTCCAGCCCGCCGCTGCCAAGGACTTCGACCTCTCGGTGGTCGTCCCCGTCCCCGACCTCGACGACCTGCCCGCCGCCCCGGCCACCGGCGGCGCCGCCGGCAGCGACCCGCAGCGGCTGGGGGCACCTCCCGGCCGCCAGGCTGGGGGCGCATCGATCTGGCCGCACGTCGAGGAGCGGATCGTCGACCTGGTCGAGGCGCACCGCTCGACCATCGTCTTCGCCAACTCCCGTCGGCTGGCCGAGCGGCTGTGCAACCGGCTGAACGAGATCGCCCACGAGCGCGCCACCGGCACCGCCGTCCCCGAGGCGCACGCCCCGGCCGAGCTGATGGGCGGCTCGGGCACGGCCAAGGGCGCGCCACCGGTCATCGCCCGGGCCCACCACGGCTCCGTCTCCAAGGAGCAACGCGCGCTCGTCGAGGAGGAGTTGAAGGCCGGCCGGCTGCCCGCCGTGGTCGCCACCTCCAGCCTGGAGCTGGGCATCGACATGGGCGCCGTCGAGCTGGTCGTCCAGGTCGAGTCCCCGCCCTCGGTCGCCTCCGGCCTGCAGCGGGTCGGCCGGGCCGGCCATCAGGTCGGCGCCGTCTCCACCGGCGTCTTCTTCCCCAAGTACCGGGGCGACCTGGTGCAGTCCGCCGTGGTCACCGAGCGGATGCGGGCCGGCCGGATCGAGTCGCTGCGCATCCCGCGCAACCCGTTGGACGTGCTCGCCCAGCAGCTGGTCGCGATGACGGCCCTGGACGCCTGGCCGGTGGACGAGCTGCTCGCCGTGGTCCGCCGCGCCGCGCCCTTCGCGACCCTCCCGCAGTCCGCCTTCGACGCCGTGCTCGACATGCTGGCCGGCCGCTACCCCTCGGACGCCTTCGCCGAGTTGCGCCCCCGCCTGGTGTGGGACCGGGTGGCCGGCACGGTGACCGGCCGCCCCGGCGCCCAGCGACTGGCCGTCACCTCCGGCGGCACCATCCCCGACCGCGGCCTGTTCGGCGTCTTCATCGCCGGCACCACCGCGTCCGACGCCGGAACGAACAAGAAGGGTGGCGGCCGCGTCGGAGAGCTCGACGAGGAGATGGTCTACGAGTCCCGCGTCGGCGACGTCTTCACCCTCGGCACCACCTCCTGGCGGATCGAGGAGATCACCCACGACAAGGTGCTGGTCACCCCCGCCCCCGGCGTCCCCGGCCGGCTCCCGTTCTGGAAGGGCGACACCCTCGGCCGCCCGCTCGAACTCGGCCGCGCCCTCGGCGCGTTCACCCGCGAGCTGGGCGGCATGCGGCCCGAGGCCGCCACCGATCGCCTCAAGCAGGCCGGCCTGGACGACTGGGCGGCCGCCAACCTGCTGGACTACCTGGCCGAGCAGCGCGCCGCCTGCGGCCACCTCCCGGACGACCGCACCATCGTGGTCGAGCGCTTCCGGGACGAGCTCGGCGACTGGCGGATCGTCATCCACTCCCCGTTCGGCGCCCAGGTGCACGCCCCCTGGGCGCTCGCCCTCGGCGCCCGGCTGCGCGAGAAGCACGGTCTGGACCCACAGGTCATGCACGCCGACGACGGCATCGTGCTCCGCCTGCCCGACGCCGACCTGCTCGGCCTCGACTTCGATCTCGGCAGCCCGTCGAAGCAGTCGAGCCCGGACGAGGCCCCCGTCGGCGCCGACGCCGCCCTGTTCGACCCCGGCGAGATCGAACAGCTGGTCACCGACCAGGTCGGCGGCTCCGCCCTGTTCGCCTCCCGCTTCCGCGAGTGCGCCGGCCGCGCCCTGCTGCTCCCCCGCCGCAACCCCGGCCGCCGCACCCCGCTCTGGCAGCAGCGCCAGCGTGCCGCCCAACTCCTCGAAGTCGCCTCCGAGTACGGCTCGTTCCCGATCGTCCTGGAGGCCGTCCGGGAGTGCCTGCAGGACGTCTTCGACGTCCCCGGCCTGGTCGAGCTGATGGGCGATCTGGAGTCCCGCGCCGTCCGTCTGGTCGAGGTCACCACCCCCGAACCCTCACCGTTCGCCCGCTCACTGCTGTTCGGCTACGTCGCCCAGTTCCTCTACGAGGGCGACTCCCCGCTCGCCGAGCGCCGCGCCGCCGCCCTCTCGCTCGACTCCCGGCTGCTGTCCGAACTCCTCGGCCAGGCCGAGCTGAGCGAACTGCTCGACCCCCAGGTGCTCACCGAGCTGGAGGCCGAGCTCCAGCGCCTCACCCCCGAGCGCCGGATCAAGGACGCCGAGGGCGTCGCCGACGCCCTGCGCCTGCTCGGCCCGCTCACCGAGGCCGAGTTGACCCTCCGCGGCGCCGAGCCGCTCTGGGCCCTGGAGCTGGAGGCGGCCCGCCGGGTGATCCAGGTCCGGATCGCGGGCGAGCAGCGGTGGGCCGCGATCGAGGACGCCGGACGGCTGCGTGACGCGCTGGGCACGCCCCTGCCGGTCGGCGTCCCGGAGGCCTTCACCGAGCCGGTCAAGGACCCGCTGGGCGATCTGATCGCCCGCCACGCCCGCACCCACGGCCCGTTCACCGCCGCCGAGGCCGCCGACCGCTACGGCCTGGGCACCGCCGTGGTCACCGGCACCCTGCACCGCCTGACCGCCGCCGGCCGCCTGGTCCAGGGTCAGTACCGGCCCGCCGAGCAGCACACCGCCCCCGAGTGGTGCGACGCCGAGGTGCTGCGCCGGCTTCGCCGCCGCTCGCTGGCCGCCCTGCGCCAGGAGGTCGAGCCGGTCCCGCCGCGCGCCCTGGCCGCCTTCCTGCCGCAGTGGCAGCACCTGGCCGGCCACCGGCTGCGCGGCCCGGACGGCCTGCTGCGGGTGATCGAGCAGCTCCAGGGCACCGCCCTGCCTGCCTCCGCACTGGAGAAGCTGGTCCTCCCGGTCCGGCTCGCCGACTACTCCCCCGGCCTGCTGGACGAGCTGATGGCGGCCGGCGAGGTCGGCTGGTGCGGGGCCGGCGCCCTGCCCGGCAAGGACGGCTGGCTCAGCCTGCACCTCGCCGAGAACGCCCACCTGCTGCGCCCCGAGCCCGTCCCGCCCGCGCTCACCCCGGTGCACAGCGCCCTGATGTCCGCACTGGCCGGCGGCTACGGCCTGTTCTTCCGCCAACTCGTCCAGCAGCTCCCGGTGGAGACCACCGAGCCCGAGATCGTCGAGGCGCTCTGGGACCTGGTCTGGGCCGGTTACGTCACCAACGACACCCTCGCCCCGCTGCGCGCCCTGCTCGGCTCCGGCCGGACGGCGGGCGCCACCGCCCACCGCGCTCCCCGGTCCACCCCGCGCGGCCGCTACGGCGGTGCCGGCCGCGCCTTCGGCCGGGTCGGCGGCGCCCTGCGCAGCGGCCCGCCGACGGTGGCCGGACGCTGGTCGCTGCTGCCCGCCTTCGCCGCCGACCCGACGGTCCGGGCCACCGCCCAGGCGCAGAGCCTGCTGGACCGGCACGGCCTGCTCACCCGGGGCACGGTGGTGGCCGAGCGGGTTCCCGGCGGCTTCGCCGGGGTCTACCGGGTGCTCGCCGCGATGGAGGAGCGCGGCCGGGCCCGCCGTGGCTACTTCGTCGAGGGCCTGGGCGGCGCCCAGTTCGCCATGGAGGGCGCGGCCGACCGGCTGCGCTCGGTGAACGGCCGGCTGGAGCGGGCCCGGGCCGCCGAGTGGCCGGCCGCCCCGTCCGGCGAGCCGCCGCAGACGCTGGTGCTGGCCGCCGCGGATCCGGCCAACGCCTACGGCGCGGCCCTGCCCTGGCCCGAACCGCCCACCGCCCCCGGCGGCAAGGAGTCCACCGCCCACCGCCCGGGCCGCAAGGCGGGCGCCCTGGTGGTCCTGGTGGACGGCGAGCTGGCGCTGTACGTCGAACGCGGCGGCAAGTCCCTGCTGGCCTGGCCGGAGGACGAGGCCACCCGGGTGCTGGCGGCCGGAGCGCTCGCGGCCGCCGTCCGGGAGGGCGCGCTCGGCAGCGTCACGGTCGAACGGGCCAACGGCGAGCCCGCCCTCGGCTCGGCCCTCGGCCGCGCCCTGGAGGAGGCCGGTTTCCACGCCACCCCGCGCGGCCTGCGCCTGCGCCCGTGAACCGTGCGCCGCCGAACCGGACGCGGGAACCGGCGGACAGCGGCGGCGGGAAAACGCCGGAGGCCGCGGGGTCGAGAACCCCGCGGCCTCCGGCCACGTCGAATCACCCGATCGGCGGCGGCTGCGCCTCCGCCGGTCCCACCGGCTCCGGGCGCGGGCGCCGGGCCGGTCCGGTCGCGTTCCAGTCGGCGTGGACCGGAATGAGACCGAGTCCCCAGCCGCCAGCCGCGAGCAGCCCCAGCGCCGCACCGTCGGCCGACTGGCCCCGCACCACCAGGAGCCACCAGGCGAGCCCGGCCGCGGAGACCGCCAGCGCCCACCGCACCCGGAGGAACGGCCGCGCCCGGGCCCGTATTCGGACCATCGGGCGCGTCTGCGCGTCTGTTCGCACGACCGCCCTCCCTTCGCTCGCCCCGGGCAGGGGCGCCCGGGAGTCGAGGCCGGGATCAGGCGGCGACCACGTCCATCGCGGCGGCCTTGGGCGACATGTTCGCCCGGTCGGCGCCGGGGGCGGGCAGCGGAACCGGTTCGAGTACCGGCCTCAGCAGATCACCTTCGGAGAGGGTGGCCATCGCCGCAAGTTCGGCGAGCGACAGTTCGTCGCTGACCTCGCGCATGACCTCGGACATCCGGACGTCGAGTGCGTCGCAGATGGCGGAGAGCAGCTCCGAGGAGGCCTCCTTCTGTCCCCGCTCGACCTCGGAGAGGTATCCGAGCGAAACCCTGGCGGCCGCCGACACCTCGCGGAGTGTGCGGCCCTGGCGCTGGCGCTGCCGACGCAGTACATCGCCCAGTAGGCGACGGAGCAGGATCATCGGTGCCTCCCTCCTCGGACTGCGGATCGAGATGTCACGTCCCCACCGTACCGCCTTGCCCGCTTCGCGTGCGGGGACCCTGGTCGTGTTCACTCTGGGCTGCAAGGCCGTCCCCCTCCTTGTTCCGGTGTCAGACCCGGGTTCGCGGGCCCTTCGTGGTACCCGTCGCGGCCCACCCGGCCACCGTCACGCAACTCGTTCGCCACCTGGTTTCTGCCCAACCAGGGTGTTGGATGTAACACGATCCTCCAGCTGTCCCATACCCGCGCACCGGATCGGCAGATCTCGGTTCGGTGGAGATACCTCCCCGCGGGCCCTTACCGTACGAACCGACCGACGAGCAGCTCCAGCGCCGCGGTCACCGCCCCGTGACGGATTGTGGCACGACTGCCCGACAGCAGGGGCGAACTGACCAGAGTTCCCCCTGGGCCGGCGACCGCCAGGTGTACCGTGCCCACCGGCTGCCCGTCCTGCGGGTCCGGCCCGGCCACCCCGGTCGTCGCGAGCCCGTACGTGGCCCCCAGCAGCCCGCGCACGCCCTCGGCCATCTGCCGGACCACCACCGGGTGGACCGGCCCGTACACGTCCAGCAGGCCCTCGTCCACCCCGAGCACCGAGGCCTTCAGCTCGGTCGCGTAGGCGGTGACCGAGCCCCGGAAGGTCGCGGACGCCCCGGGGACGTCCACCAGCGCGGCGGCCAGCAGGCCCCCGGTCAGCGACTCGGCGACGGCCAGCGTGCCGCCCTCGGCCCGCAGCGCGGCGTGCGCCCGCTCGGCCAGCTCGTAGTCCCGCTCCGCCACCCGGTTCCCCCGTCGCTCAGTGGCCCGCGCGCGCCGCGGCCTGTCCCTCGCGGCGCAGTCGCAGCGCCTGTCCGATGTAGTCCAGCGCGGTGCCGACGGTCAGCAGCACCGCCAGCCCCATCAGCACGGCCCGCCCGGTGGCCAGCCAGCCGGTCAGGTCCAGTACGTACATGCCGACCGCGGTGCCCTGGGTCAGCGTCTTGAGCTTGCCGCCGCGGCTGGCCGGGATGACCCCGTAGCGGATCACCCAGAACCGCATCAGCGTGATGCCGAGCTCGCGGGCCAGGATCACCACGGTGACCCACCAGGGCAGGTCGCCGAGCAGCGAGAGGCCGATCAGTGCCGAGCCCATGATCGCCTTGTCGGCGATCGGGTCGGCGATCTTCCCGAAGTCGGTGACCAGGCCCTTGCGCCGGGCCAGCTCACCGTCGAACAGGTCGGTGATCATCGCGATCGCGAACGCGGCCCAGGCGACCGAGCGCCACTTGGGGTTGTGCCCGCCGTCGGCGAACAGCAGCGCCACGAAGACCGGCACCAGCAGCACCCGGACCATCGTGAGCACGTTGGCGATGTTCCAGACCCCCGGGGTGGACGGCGCCGCGGCCACCGGTCTGCCCGGGTGGGCCGCGGCCGGGGCGCCGGGCCCCTTGGTCATTCCCCGGCTCCCGAGGACTTGGCCCCCGAAGACTTGGGCAGTCGCACCTGCTCCAGCGCCTCGGCGATCAGGTCGACGCCCTCACTGGCGACCACCTTGGCCCGCCAGAACTGGCCGACCTCGGGGGCCTCGACACCGTTGAGGGTGGTCAGGCCGTCGGTCTCCGGGGCCTGGTGGGCGGAGCGGCCCTCGACCACGCCGTCCTCGATCGACTCGATCAGCACCTCGACCTCGGTGCCGATCCGCTGCTCGGCCCGCTGGGCGGTCATCTCCTCGGCCAGCCGGCTCAGCCGGTCCAGCCGGTCGGCGACCACGTCCTCGGCGAGCTTGCCGTCGTAGGTGGCGGCCTCGGTGCCGTCCTCGTCCGAGTAGCCGAAGACGCCGATCGCGTCCAGCCCGGCGTGCGTGACGAACCGCTCCAGCTCGGCGAAGTCCTCCTCGGTCTCACCGGGGAAGCCGACGATGAAGTTGGACCGGGCGCCGGCCTGCGGGGCCTTGCCGCGGATGGTCCCCAGCAGTTCCAGGAACTGGTCGGTGGAGCCGAAGCGGCGCATCCGGCGCAGCACGGCGGGCGCCGAGTGCTGGAAGGACAGGTCGAAGTACGGCACCACGTCGGCGGTCCCGGTCATCGAGTCGATCAGGCCGGGGCGCATCTCGGCCGGCTGGAGGTAGGAGACCCGGACCCGCTCGACGCCCTCGATCGCGGCGATCTCGCCGAGCAGCGTCTCCAGCAGCCGGATGTCGCCGAGGTCCTTGCCGTACGAGGTGTTGTTCTCGCTCACCAGGACGATCTCGCGCACGCCCTGCCCGGCCAGCCACTGGGCCTCGTGCAGCACGTCGGAGGGGCGGCGGGAGATGAAGGAGCCGCGGAAGGCCGGGATGGCGCAGAAGGAGCAGCGCCGGTCGCAGCCGGAGGCGAGCTTGACCGAGGCGACCGGGCTGTCGTCCAGCCGCTTGCGCAGGGTGCGCGGGCCGGAGGCCGGGGCGAGGCCGTCGGGCAGGTCGGCGATCGGCTCGGCGGCGGCCTCGGCGCCGTGGCCGGGCAGGGCGACGGCCTCGGCGGCGGTCTGCCGCTCGGCCGGGCTGATCGGCAGCAGCTTGCGGCGGTCGCGCGGGATGTGCGGGGCGTGGTGGCCGCCGGAGAGGATGGTCTGGAGGCGGTCGGAGATGTCCGCGTAGTCGTCGAAGCCGAGCACGCCGTCCGCCTCGGGGAGGGCGTCGGCGAGCTCCTTGCCGTACCGCTCGGCCATGCAGCCGACCGCGACGACGGCCTGGGTGCGGCCGTGCCCCTTGAGGTCGTTGGCCTCCAGCAGGGCGTCCACCGAGTCCTTCTTGGCGGCCTCGACGAAGCCGCAGGTGTTGACCACGGCGACGTCCGCCTCGGCGGCGTCGTCGACGAGCAACCAGCCGTCGGCTTCCAGTCGCCCGGCGAGTTCCTCGGAGTCCACCTCGTTGCGGGCGCATCCGAGCGTGACAAGGGCGACAGTGCGGCGTTCAGGCATAGGGCCAAGATTAACGCGCGACCTCCGGTGCCGTTCGCCCCGGAGGTCGCGAGCCTCGGATCAGCTGATCATCAGCGGGCCCTCCGGCCCCTGTGGTCAGCCCGCCTGCGGGTCTCCGGGGGTGTACGTGACGTGCACCACCTGGCCGTCCTTGCCGAGGAGACCGAGGTCCTTTCCGTTGACGTACGCGTGCACGGCCCCGCCGTTGCCCAGCACCAGCTTGATCTGCCTGGGGTCGGTGAAGGTCTGGTCCTGGCCGTTGCTGATGTTGTTCTGGAACAGCGACTTGCCGGTGCCGTCCGTCGCCGAGACCCAGCTGGTGCCCTCGGCGACCAGCTTCACGGTGACCTTGTCGGCTGGGACGGCGGCGATCGCGGCGGCGCTCGGCGCGGGCGCCGGCGGCTGGACGGTGGGCGTTTCCACCGGGGCCACCGAGCCGGTCCCGGCGCCGCTGGGCAGCGGCGAGCTGGCCGAGCCGGTGGTGCCGTGCCAGCCCTTGCCGCCGACCAGGTTGAAGCCGATCAGCACGACCACGGCGACGATCGCGGCGACCATGGCGGCCGCCCAGTTCGGCCGGCCGCGGCGGGGCACCTTGATCAGGCCGCTGTCGATCAGCTGGGTCGCCGGGCGCTTGCCGGCGGGCGAGCCGCCGTGCGCGGCGTCGTACCGGGCGACCAGCGCCTCGCCGTCCAGGCCGACCACCCGGGCGATCAGGCGGATGTGCCCCCGGGCGTAGAAGTCGCCGCCGCAGCGGGCGAAATCGTCTTGCTCGATGGCATGGACGATCGGCACCCGCACCCGGGTGGCGGTGCTCACCTGGTCCACCGTGAGTCCCGCGTCGATCCGGGCGGTGGACAACACCCGGCCGATGCTCGGGGCACCGGCCGCCTGCACCATGTCGTCGGTCGGCTCGACGGACGAGCTGGCGTTCTCGCGGTCGGAGGACTTGCCGATGGTCACTGGGCGCGCCTTTCGAGCGGATGGCCACCTGCTGGAGAACAGTCTAGGGGCGTGAGCGGATCGTTTCTCAAGCGGAACGGGTCCGACACCCCGCCGACGGCCCGTCAGCGGAGCCGCGCGGGGAGCCCGGGGTTCGCTTTCCGCCGTGTGACGCGGCGTACGGACGTTCGGTTCCCCACACGGCGCCTACCCTCCTCCGAACGAGTGACGCCTCGCCCAGGACACGGTCCGAGCCCCGCAGGGCCCGGACCGTCAGCCCCGAAGGGTGATCAGCACCCCGTCCAGCTCGTCCGGCTTCACCAGCACGTCGCGGGCCTTGGAGCCCTCACTCGGGCCGACGATCCCCCGCGACTCCATCAGGTCCATCAGCCGGCCCGCCTTGGCGAAACCGACCCGGAGCTTGCGCTGGAGCATCGAGGTCGAGCCGAACTGGGTGGAGACCACCAGCTCGGCCGCCTGGATCAGCAGGTCCAGGTCGTCGCCGATCTCCTCGTCGATCTCCTTCTTCGGCCCGGCCCCGGCCATCACGTCGTCCCGGTAGACGGCGGTCAGCTGGTCCTTGCAGTGCTGCACCACCCTGGCGATCTCCGCCTCGGTGACGAACGCGCCCTGCATGCGGATCGGCTTGCTCGCGCCCATCGGCAGGAAGAGCGCGTCGCCCTTGCCGATCAGCTTCTCCGCGCCGGGCTGGTCCAGGATGACCCGGGAGTCGGCCATCGCGGAGGTCGCGAAGGCCAGCCGGGACGGCACGTTGGCCTTGATCAGGCCGGTGACCACGTCCACCGAGGGCCGCTGGGTGGCGAGCACCAGATGGATGCCGGCCGCGCGGGCCAACTGGGTGATCCGGACCACCGAGTCCTCGACGTCGCGCGGCGCGACCATCATCAGGTCGGCCAGCTCGTCGACGATCACCAGCAGGTACGGGTACGGCCTCAGCTCGCGCTCGCTGCCCAGTGGCGGGGTGACCTTGCCGGCCCGCACCGCCGCGTTGAAGTCGTCCACGTGCCGGAAGCCGAACGCCGCGAGGTCGTCGTAGCGCATGTCCATCTCGCGCACCACCCACTGGAGGGCCTCGGCGGCCTTCTTGGGGTTGGTGATGATCGGCGTGATCAGGTGCGGGATGCCCTCGTACGCGGTCAGCTCGACCCGCTTGGGGTCGACCAGCACCATTCGCACCTCGTCCGGGGTGGCCCGGGCGAGGATCGAGGTGATCAGGCAGTTGATGCAGGACGACTTTCCCGCACCGGTCGCGCCGGCCACCAGGATGTGCGGCATCTTGGCGAGATTGGCCATCACGGTGTGGCCCTCGACGTCCTTGCCCATGCCGACGACCATCGGGTGCGAGTCCTCGGCGGCCGTGCGCGAGCGCAGCAGGTCGCCGAGGTTGACCATCTCGCGGTCCCGGTTGGGGATCTCGATGCCGACCGCGGACTTGCCCGGGATCGGGCTGATGATCCGCACGTCCGGGCTGGCCACCGCGTACGCGATGTTCTTGGCGAGCGCGGTGATCCGCTCCACCTTGACGGCCGGGCCGAGCTCGACCTCGTAGCGGGTGACCGTCGGGCCCCGGGTGAAGCCGGTGACCTTGGCGTCCACCTTGAACTCGGTGAAGGTGCCGGTGAGCTGGGCGACCACCTCGTCGTTGAGGGCGCTGCGGGCCTTGGCCGGGCCGCCGCGCTCCAGCAGGTCGAGCGAGGGCAGCGCATAGGTGACGCCCTCGCCGAGCTGGAGCTGCTCCATCCGCACCGGCGCAGCGCCGTGCTCCTCGGGCGCGCCCGGGCCACCGCTGCGGGCGGCCGGGACGGCGGGCTCCTCCGGCGGGGCGGTGCGGTCCTGCACCTGGTGCATCATGTCCGCCACCGCGGAGGAGGCGGGCACGCCGTAGACCAGCGCGCCGTCCAGGTCGGCGGCCGCGCCGGCGGCGAGGTCGCGGGTGGCGTACGGGTCCAGCGGCTCCTTGTCCAGGGAGATCCGCCCGGCGTCCTCCGGCTCCTCGGTCGGCTTGCGCCGGCGGCGGCGCCGGCGGGCGGCCACCTCGTCCGAGGGGTCGTCACCGTCGGTGTCCACGGTGAACGGCAGCGCGTCGGGGTCTGCGTCCTCCGGCGGGTCGGTGGACAGCTCGCGCTCCGGCGTGCGCCCCCAGTGCTGCTCGTCCTCCGGACCGGGCTCGACCACCCCGAGCCGTATGCCGATCCCCCGCACCCGATCGCCGATCCGGTTGATCGGAGTGGCGGTGACCACCAACAGGCCGAAGAAGGACAGCAGCAGGAGCAGCGGCACGGCGAGCGCCGGCCCGGCGGCGGCCATCATCGGGGTGGACACGGCCCAGCCGATGATCCCGCCGGCCCCCCTTATCCGGGAGGCGCCGCTGCCCATCATGGGCGCGCCGCAGCCGATGTGGACCAGGCCGAGGACGCCGACCAGCAGCGCGCTCAGCCCGATCATGATCCGGCCGTTGGCCTCCGGCAGCTCCGGGTGGCGCCAGAGCCGGATCGCGATCCCGGCCAGCAGGAAGGGCACCAGCACGTCGAGCCGGCCGAACAGCCCGGACACCACGGCGGTGGCCGCCTCGGTCAGCCAGCCGGCGGAGCTGAACCAGGTGCCGGCGGCGACCATCAGTGCGAGCCCGAACAGCAGCAGGCCCACCCCGTCCTTGCGATGGTCGGGGTGGAGGTTCCTGGCACCCCGGAAGATCGCGGCGATCGGGCTCGCCAGGGCGTTGAGCGCGCCCATCAGCACCGACCTGGACGGTTTCGGCGGGGGCGGGGCCGGCTTGGCCGCCGTCTTCTTCGCGGGAGCCGCCTTCTTCGCCGCCGCCTTCTTCGCGGGCGGCTTGCCCGGGGCCTTCGCCGCGGCCTTCTTGGACGGTCCCGGACTCGTCTT
This sequence comes from Kitasatospora sp. NPDC101235, assembly GCF_044767505.1. Taxonomy (NCBI): domain Bacteria; kingdom Bacillati; phylum Actinomycetota; class Actinomycetes; order Kitasatosporales; family Streptomycetaceae; genus Kitasatospora; species Kitasatospora sp. NPDC101235. Next base: position 10,708 of record NZ_JBIWNZ010000025.1, on the reverse strand, counting down.
ACGTGCTGCGTTCCCGGGCGTGCGAGTGGCCATGGGTCAGCAGCCTACCGGGGCGGGCGACCACTGCACACGTGCCCGAGCCCGGGTGCCCGGACGTGTCGCAGACACCCCGTCACCCTGACCGGGTTTCACCCGTTCGCACCCACCGGACCACCCGTACGGGTGAACTGCCGGCAGCGGGTCAGGAACTGCCCGGGCGCATCGCGTCCAGCGCCCGGCGCAGCCCCACGAGCTTGCGCTCCAGGTGCGCGGCGGTGGCGGCCACCCCGGCGTCCTCGGCCCCGTCCAGCTGCTTGCCGAGCGCCTCCGCCTGCTCCTCGACCGCCGCCAGCCGCGCGGACAGCTCGCCCAGCAGCGCCCCGCCGAGGGCCTGCTCGCCGCCGCCCTCCTCCAGTTGCAGGCGCAGCAGCGCCGCCTGCTCCTTCAGCTGGCAGTTCTTCGCGTACAGGTCGACGAAGACGGAGACCTTGGCGCGCAGCACCCACGGGTCGAAGGGCTTGGAGATGTAGTCCACCGCACCGGCCGCGTAGCCGCGGAAGGTGTGGTGCGGGCCGTGGTTGATCGCGGTCAGGAAGATGATCGGGATGTCCCGGGTGCGCTCGCGGCGCTTGATGTGGGCGGCGGTCTCGAAGCCGTCCATCCCCGGCATCTGGACGTCCAGCAGGATCACCGCGAAGTCGTCGGTGAGCAGCGCCTTGAGCGCCTCCTCACCGGAGGCCGCGCGCACCAGCGTCTGGTCCAGGGCCGAGAGGATCGCCTCCAGCGCCAGCAGGTTCTCCGGTCGGTCGTCGACCAGGAGGATCTTGGCCTTCTGCATCAGGGCTCGCCCTCCTGTCGCCTGCCTGCCGCCCGGTGCAGGCACCCGCGTGCTGCCCACCGCTACCCCGGTCATGCTAGCCGCACCCCCTCGTCCGGCACATCGCCCCGTCGTCACCCGATCCGGAGCGGCGCGCAGCCAGTGCTCCGGCGCACGCTCACCAGCGTGTCGCCGTCCGGTCACTGTTCGCAACGATCGGTGACCCTACCCGGTTCCCGGGCCCCGCCGCCAGCAAACCGACCGACCGGCTGGCGTGAACCCCGGGGCCCGGTCCGGGGTTCACGCCTCCCCACGCGGTCACGCGCGGTCCCCGTTCAACCATTCGTGCATCACCGACAGCAGGTGGTCGGTCTCCACCGGCTTGGTGATGTGGTCGGTGGCGCCCGCCTCCAGCGACTTCTCCCGGTCGCCCTTCATCGCCTTGGCGGTCAGCGCGATGATCGGCAGGCCGGCGAACTGGGGCATCCGGCGGATCGCCTCGGTGGTCGCGTAGCCGTCCATCTCCGGCATCATGATGTCCATCAGGACCAGCGCCACGCTCTCGTGCTGCTCCAGCATCTCGATGCCCTCCCGGCCGTTCTCCGCGTACAGGACGGTCAGGCCGTGCTGCTCCAGCACGCTGGTGAGGGCGAACACGTTGCGGACGTCGTCGTCCACGATCAGCACCTGCTGGCCGTCGAAACGCCGGTCCCCGTTGACCGGCCGGAGCTGCACGGGCTCCGCCGCCCGCAGCCCGGCGACGCTCTCCAGGGCGGCACTGCGCCGGCGCTCCACGGCACCGCGGCGGCGTTCCTCGGCCAGCTCGCGGACCTCCTGGGCCCAGTGGTCGGCCGGGTTCTCGCCGACCGGCACCGGCAGGCCCACCGGGGTCACCCCGACCGAGGCGCGCGGCGCCAGGCCGTTCGCCACGGCCGGGCGCGGCTCGCCGACGGGCTCCGGGGCCTCGGTGCGCAGCGGCAGGTAGAGCGTGAAGGTGGAGCCCTTGCCCAGCTCGCTCTCGGCGTGGATCTCGCCGCCGAGCAGCCGGGCGATCTCGCGGCTGATGGACAGGCCGAGGCCGGTGCCGCCGTACTTGCGGCTGGTGGTGCCGTCGGCCTGCTTGAACGCCTCGAAGATCTCCCGCAGCTTGTTGCCGGGGATGCCGATGCCGGTGTCGGAGACCGAGAAGGCGATCAGCTCGTCGTCCGGGTCCTGGATCGAGCCGGACTCCAGCAGCCGCTCGCGCACGTGCTGCGGGGCCTCCCGGCCGGCCGGGCGGATCGAGAAGTCGACGGCTCCGGCGTCGGTGAACTTCACCGCGTTGGAGATCAGGTTGCGCAGCACCTGCTGGAGCCGCTGCTCGTCGGTGTGCAGGGTGACCGGCAGGGCGGGCGAGACCCGGACGGCGAAGTCCAGGTTCTTGTCCAGCGCGACCGGCTGGAAGGTGGCCTCGACGTAGTCGACCAGCTGGACCAGGGCGATCCGGGCCGGGCGGACGTCCATCTTGCCGGCCTCGACCTTGGACAGGTCGAGGATGTCGTTGATCAGCTGGAGCAGGTCGGAGCCCGCGCCGTGGATGGTGTCGGCGAACTCGACCTGCTTGGGCGAGAGGTTGCCCTCGTTGTTGTCGGAGAGCAGCTTGGCCAGGATCAGCAGCGAGTTGAGCGGGGTGCGCAGCTCGTGCGACATGTTGGCGAGGAACTCGCTCTTGTACCGGGAGGCCAGGGCGAGCTGCTCGGCGCGCTCCTCCAGGACCTGCCGGGCCTCCTCGATCTCGCCGTTCTTGATCTCGATGTCGCGGTTCTGCTGGGCGAGTTGCTCGGCCTTCTCCTGCAACTCCTCGTTGGTGCGCTCCAGTTCCTCCTGGCGGGCTTCCAACTCGGCCGACCGCATCGAGAGTTCGGCGGTCAGTCGCTGGGACTCCAGCAACAGGCCCTCGGTCTTGGTGTTGACGCTGATGGTGTTGACGGTGACGCCGATCAGGTCGGCGATCTGGTTCAGGAAGTCCAGCGCGACGGTGGTGAAGGAGCTGAAGGTGGCCAGCTCGATCACGCCCAGCAGCCGGCCCTCGAACAGCACCGGCAGCACCACGATGTGGGCCGGGGAGGCCTCACCGAGCCCGGAGGCGATCTTCAGGTACCCGGGCGGCGCCTCCTTGAGGATGATCGCCCGCTTCTCCACCGCGGCCTGGCCGATCAGCGACTCGCCGGGGCGGAAGGTGGTCGGCATCGCCCGCCGCTGGTAGCCGTAGCTGCCGATCAGGCGCAGCACGGTGTCGTTCTCGTCGTCGTCCTCGGTGATCAGCTCGGCGGTGCGGCCGGCCGGCTGGGCGAGGAAGAAGGCGCCGTGCTGGGCGGAGACCACCGGGGTCAGCTCGGTCATGATCAGCGAGGCCACCGCCTCCAGGTCCCGGCGGCCCTGGAGCAGGCCGGAGATCCGGGCCAGGTTGGTCTTGAGCCAGTCCTGCTCCTGGTTGGTGCGGGTGGTCTCGCGCAGGTTGGCGATCATCTGGTTGATGTTGTCCTTGAGCTCGTCGAGCTCGCCCGCGGCGTCCACGTCGATCCGCAGGCTCAGGTCACCCCTGGTGACCGCGGTGGCGACCTGGGCGATCGCGCGCACCTGCCGGGTCAGGTTGTTGGCCAGCTCGTTCACCGACTCGGTGAGGTCCTGCCAGGTGCCGTCCACGCCGGGCACCCGGGCCTGGCCGCCGAGCCGTCCGTCGGTGCCCACCTCGCGGGCCACCCGGGTCACCTCGTCGGCGAACGCGGAGAGCTGGTCGACCATGGTGTTGATGCTGGTCTTGAGCTGGAGGATCTCGCCGCGCGCGTCGACGTCGATCTTCTGCGAGAGGTCGCCGCGGGCGACCGCGGTGATCACCAGCGCGATGTTCCGCACCTGGCCGGTGAGGTTGTTGGCCATCAGGTTGACGTTGTCGGTCAGGTCCTTCCAGATCCCGGCGACGCCCGGCACGCTCGCCTGACCGCCCAGGGTGCCGTCGGTGCCCACCTCGCGGGCCACCCTGGTGACCTCCACCGCGAAGGAGGAGAGCTGGTCGACCATGGTGTTGAGCGTCGCGGCGAGGGCCGCCACCTCGCCCTGCGCGTCGATGGAGATCTTCTTGGAGAGGTCGCCGCGGGCGACCGCGCCGGCGACCTCGGCGATGTTGCGCACCTGGCCGGTCAGGTTGGACGCCATGAAGTTGACGTTGTCGGTCAGGTCCTTCCAGATGCCCGACACCCCGCGCACCCGGGCCTGGCCGCCCAGGATGCCCTCGGTGCCCACCTCACGGGCCACCCGGGTCACCTCGTCGGCGAACGCCGACAGCTGGTCGACCATGGTGTTGACGGTCGTCACCAGCTCCAGGATCTCGCCCCGGGCGTCGACGGTGATCTTCTTGGAGACGTCGCCGCGCGCCACCGCCGTGGTCACCTCGGCGATGTTCCGGACCTGGCTGGTCAGGTTGTTGGCCATCAGGTTGACGGAGTTGGTCAGGTCCTTCCAGATCCCGGCCACACCGGGCACGCTGGCCTGCCCGCCGAGGATGCCCTCGGTACCGACGTCCCGGGCGACCCGGGTGACCTCGTCCGCGAAGGCGCCCAGCTGGTCCACCATCGTGTTGATGGTGTTCTTCAGCTCCAGGATCTCCCCGCGCGCGTCCACCTGGATCTTCTGCGACAGGTCGCCCTTGGCGACCGCGGTCGTCACCTGGGCGATGTTGCGGACCTGATCGGTGAGGTTGTTCGCCATGAAGTTGACGTTGTCGGTCAGGTCCCGCCAGACCCCGGCCGCCCAGGGCACCTGTGCCTGACCGCCGAGCCGCCCCTCGGTGCCCACCTGGCGGGCCACCCGGGTCACCTGCTCGGCGAAGCCGGAGAGCTGGTCCACCATCGTGTTGATGGTGTTCTTCAGCTCCAGCATCTCGCCGCGCGCGTCCACCTCGATCTTCTGCGAGAGGTCCCCGCGCGCCACCGCCGTGGTCACCTGGGCGATGTTGCGCACCTGACCGGTCAGGTTGTCGGCCATGAAGTTCACCGAGTCGGTCAGGTCCCGCCAGACCCCGGCCACGCCCGGCACCTGGGCCTGCCCGCCGAGCCGGCCCTCCGTCCCCACGTCCCGGGCCACCGCGGTGACTTGGGCGGCGAATCCGTTCAGCTGGTCCACCATCGTGTTGACGGTGTTCTTCAGCTCCAGCATCTCGCCGGCCACCTCGACGGTGACCTTGCGGGACAGGTCGCCCTTGGCCACCGCCGTGGTCACCTGGGCGATGTTGCGCACCTGCGCGGTCAGCCGGCCCGCCATGGTGTTGACCGAGTCCGCCAGGTCCTTCCAACTGCCCGAGACACTGCGGACCTTGGCCTGGCCGCCGAGCTTGCCCTCGGTGCCGACCTCGCGGGCCACCCGGGTCACCTCGTCGGTGAACTCGGAGAGCTGGTCCACCAGCCCGTTGACGGTCCGCCCGATCTTCAGGTACTCGCCGCGCAGCGGGTGGCTCACCCCGTTGCTGTGCAGCGAGCGCAGCTCCATCTTCTGGTCCAGGTCGCCCTCGGCGATCGAGGTCAGCACCCGGCCCACCTCGGCCATCGGGCGGGCCAGGTCGTCGATCAGCGCGTTGCAGTTGTCGACCGCCGCCATCCAGGCGCCCTCGCCCGCGCCGGTCTCCAGCCGCTCGTTCAGCCGGCCCTCGCGGCCCACCGCCCGCCGCACCCGTGCCAGTTCGCCGGTCAGGTGCTGGTTGCGCTCGGCGACCTCGTTGAAAACCGCGGCGATCTCGGCCAGCGGACCGTCCCCGGGGACGGTCAGCCGGCGGCGGAAGTTGCCGTCCCGCATCGCGGTCAGCGCCGACAGCAGCTTGCGCAGCTCGGCGGGCTCCGCGCCACGGTTGTGGCTCGCCCGCCGACCGGCCGCGTTCCGCGGCACGGCCCCGGGGCGCCCACCGCGCGCGGCGGGTGGCGTCGTTCCGGTTGCGTCCTTGGTGGCCGAACTCAACGGGCCCCTCCCACATCGTGAACTGTCCGGTGACCGACCGTGCCGGTGCGGCACGCACCCGGGCACCGGCCCGGCTGGGCTGCGTACCGGCGGCCCGAGACGCGCCGGCACCCACACGACCGTACTGCTCCCACCGGCCGTCGCGGACCCCCCAGTCTGGCAGCACCGGCAGCGGGTGCACCGCCGGTTGTGCTCGGTTCGTACCGCACCGTCCGAAACAGGTGGGCAGAATCACCCTCTGGTGCCTGTTTCGACTCCCCGCCCCCACGGGGAACCAAGCGGAAAGTAGGGTGGAGCGCTGCACCGGGCCACGACCCGACCCAGCGCCGCCGCTCACCCCGACGGCGCGCACGGGGAGTCGGCGCCGCACCCCGGACAGCCAGGGCATGAGCAGCAGAGGAGAAGTGGCAACGTGGTCACCGCGCGCGCAGCCGCCACCTTCGACCCCGACGGCCGGTCCGCGGCCGCCGCGCGGGGTTTCGTCCGGGACGCTCTGCTCGGGTGGGGCCTGCCCGAGGTCGTCGACGACGCGGTCGTGCTGGTCAGCGAGCTCGTCACCAACGCCGTCGTGCACGCCGGCACCGCCGCGGAGGTCTGCTGCCTGCGCGAGGAGGAGAGCGTCCGGATAGAGGTCACCGACCACCACCCCGAGCGCGGCCTGCCCTCGCTCGGTGACGGTCCGGTCACCGCCTCCGACCGCTACGCCGACCCGGACGGCGAGGGCGGCCGCGGCCTGCTGATGTGCTCCGCCCTCGCCGAACGGTGGGGCGTCGAGTACGCGGCCGGCCGCAAGACCGTCTGGTTCCGCCTCCAGCTGCCCGCACACGTGCTCGGCACCCGCTACGCCGTTCCCGCGACCCCCGGCAGCGATCTGCCCAGCGGCCCCGGCCCGGTGCACGTCGCCGTCGTCCAACTCGACGAGGACGGCCGGGTGCTGGCCTGGAACCCGGACGCCGAGGCGCTCTTCCAGTACCCCGCCGCCGCCGTCCTCGGCCGCCCCTGGGCCGACCTCGCGGTCTGGCCGCAGGCCCCCGCCCGAGGCCTCGGCCTGACCGACACCCTGCGGATGGCCCGCTGGGAGGGCGGCTACGGCCTCCGTCTCCAGGACGGCCGCGAGGTCGAGGTGTACGGAGTCCAGGTCCGTCTGCGCGACACCGAGGGCGTCCCCTCCACCCTCTGTCTGCTCGTCCTCGAACCCGACCGCGCGGTGCTGCGCTCCCCCGCCCGCGCCCTGCCCGGCGACCGCCCCGACCCGGCCGGCCCCCGGCTCGACCTGCTGGCCGGCCCGGTCGCCACCGACGACCTCGACACCCTGCTCCAACGCACCGTCGAACGCGCCCGCGACCTGCTCGACGGCGACGCCGCGTACCTGCTGCTCACCACCGACGACGAGGCCGAGTTCGAGGTCCGGGCCGCCACCGGCCTCACCGCCGGACACCGCCGGCACGCCCGCTTCCCGGTCGGGACCGGCAACCGCTACGACTCCGCCCGGCTGCCCTCCGTCCACGAGGACCTCTCCACTCGGCCCACCGGCCTGCCCCTGCTCTCCGACAGCGGCATGCGCTCCCTGGTCACCGTCCCGCTCAAGGTCGAGGGCCGGCTGATCGGCTCCCTCGGCATCGCCGCCGCCGTGCCCGGCCGCTACGACAACGAGGACGCGCTCCGCCTCCAGTTCGCCGCCGACCGGGTCGCCCTGGCCGTCGAGAGCACCCGGCTGACCGAGCTCGAACAGCTCCGCCGCGGCTCGCTCTCCTTCCTGGTCGAGGCCTCCGACCTGCTGGCCGGCACCCTCGAACACGAGCAGACCCTCGCGCTGATGGCCCAGATGGCCGTCCCCACCCTCGCCTCCTGGTGCGCCGTCTACACCACCCCCGACCACGCCTCCCCGGCCCGGCTCGCCTTCGTCCTGCACGAGGACGAGGACCGCATCGACCCACTGCGCGACCTGCTCGGCAAGACCCCCGCCCCGGAGGCCGGCCCCACCCACGGCGTCCGGTTCTGGACGGCCCCCACCGAGACCGCCGAAGCCGGCGGCCTCACCGACGGCACGGAACTCGCCGGACTGCTCGGCGAGACCGTCGTCCTCCCGCTGACCGCCCGCAACCGCGTCATCGGCCTGCTGGTGCTCGGCGTCCCGGCCGGCGTCCGGTTCCGTCAGGAGATCCTCGAACTCGCCGAGGACCTCTCCCGCCGGGCCGCCCTCGCCCTGGACAACTCCCGCCTCTACTCCGAGCGCACCGCCACCAGCCAGGCCCTCCAGCGCAGCCTGCTCCCACCGGACCTGCCGGAGATCCCCGGCGTCGAGGTGGACGTCTACTACCAGGCGGCCGGCGAGGGCAACGAGGTCGGCGGCGACTTCTACGACCTGTTCACCATCCGCGAGGGCACCTACGGCTTCGCCATCGGCGACGTCTGCGGCACCGGCCCCGAGGCCGCCTCGGTCACCGGCCTGGCCCGGCACTCCCTGCGGCTGCTCGCCCGCGAGGGCCTCGACGCCCCGCAGGTGCTGCGCCGGCTCAACGCGGCCATCCTGGACGAGGGTTCGCGCAGCCGCTTCCTCACCCTGCTCTACGGCGAACTGACGCCCCGCCCGGACGGCAGCACCGAACTCTCCCTGGTCTGCGCCGGCCACCCGCTGCCGCTGCGGCTGCGCACCGACGGCCAGGTCGACCGCGCCGCCACCCCGCAGCCGCTGCTCGGCGTCATGGACGACCTCGATCTCACCGCCGAACACCTGGTGCTCGCCCCCGGCGAGGTCCTGCTCTGCGTCACCGACGGGGTCACCGAACGCCGCGAGGGCCGGCGGATGCTGGGCGACGACGGCCTCGCCGAGGTGCTCACCGGCTGCACCGGCCTGACCGCGGGCGCGGTCGCGGCGCGGGTGCAGCGCGCGGTCGAGCGCTTCGCTCCGGAACCGCCGTCCGACGACATGGCGATCCTGACCCTGCGGGTGCCCACCCAGCGCCAGGCGTGAGCGTTCCGCGGCTCGTGCCGTGCTGACGCCGTGCTGACGCAGTCACAAATTGTTATATTCACAAGGGTACAAGCGGGCCGGCCCGGGTAGACCGATCTCACCGGGGAATCCCTCCGGTGGGGACGTGACCAGCGGCTCTCCGCTGGCCCATCACTTCCGATGGCCCATCACTTCCGACCGCAACCCGCGCACGCTCACAGCCGTGTGCCTTCGGTGCGGTCGCGCGCATCCACTCATCGAGACGACACCCACAGCGTCACTGCGCCCTGCGCGCGCCCAGAGTGAAAGGAGCCTCCGGTGAGCAACGACGCTTCCGGGGCAACGAACGCCCGCTCCACCGGAGCCGACGCAGGTAACCTCGGCTACCTCGCGCTCGGACTCACACTGCTCGCCTACGGTCTGCTCTCCACCGGCATCCTGCACGGCGCCGGACTCGGGGACGCGGCCCACCTCACCCACCTGCTCGGCGGCGTCACCCTCTTCATCGCGGGCCTCTGGCAGCTCCGCGGCGGCGAGGGCTTCACCGGAACCGCCTTCACCAGCCTCGGCGCCTTCTGGGCGACCTGGTCCGCGGCCGGCGGGGCGAGCAAGAACGCCGCCGGCCTCTTCCTGCTGCTGTGGGCCCTGCTCGCCCTCACCCTCACCGCCGCGAGCTGGGGCGCGGGCCTGCTCAGCCGCGCCGTCTACGGCCTGCTGACGGTCTCCCTGCTGCTCTCCGCCATCGCCACCTTCGGCGGCTACGGCGGCCTGGCCAAGACCGCCGGCTGGATCGCGGCCGCCTCCGGGCTCGCCGCCTGGTACTGGGCCACCTCCGCGCTGAGCAACGGGTCCTGGGGGAAGGTCGCCCTGCCGGTCAAGTGACCGGTCCGGAACGACCTCGGTCCGACCTCGACCGGAGCTGGGCTCCGCTTCGGCCCGACCTGGGTTCCGATTCGGCTCGACCTGGGTTCAGCCTCGGTTCAACCGACCTGCTCCAGCCGCTCCTCGGCGGTGGTACGGGGCCGGATCTCCGTCCCGGCGGAGGCCCGGCCCCGTCGGCGTGCCACCAACGCCAGCACGGCGTAGGCGAGGAGCAGGATCACCACGGCCACGATGCCGTCCAACCAGAAGTGGTTGGCCGTCACCACCACCACGGCCACCGTCAGCACCGGATGCAGCACCATCACCCATCGCAGCGAACTGCGTGACACCCGGATCACCGCGACCGCCGCCAGCAGGCACCAGGCGACGTGCACCGAGGGCATCGCCGACAACTGGTCGGCCACCACCACACCGCCGACCGCGCCGCCGTACACCGACTGCCCGTACTGGGCGGCCAGGTCCACGAAGCCGCTCTCCGGCAGCATCCGCGGCGGCGCCACCGGGATGAACTGCACCAGCAGGCAGACCGCCGTCGTGATCACCACCGTGTTGCGCACCCACGCGTAGCGGTCCCGGTGCCGCACGAACACCCAGAGCAGGACGCCGAGCATGACGGCGAAGTGCATGACCGCGTAGTAGTAGTTCGCCAGCCTCGCCAGCACCGGGTACGGCGTGACCGCCTTCTGCCAGGAAGCCTCGTCCGGCAGTCCGATCACCTGCTCGGTGTGGTGGATCCAGCTCGCACGGTCCAGCGCGTGGTCCGTACTCATCACCGAGAGGTGCCCGACCAGCTGCCAGAGCGCGAACAGCGCCAACAGCGTGCCGGCCTCCCGCAACAGCGCGGACAGCGCAGGCTTCCGGCCCTTCACCGCCGCGTACGCACCCGCGTAGAGGCCGATGGCGGCGGCCCCGGCGGACTGCCAGTTCAGGGTCAGGTTCTGCATTGGCAGAGGGTAACGCAAAAAGCCCCTTCCCGGGATGGGAAGGGGCTTTTCGGAATAATTGTTCGGCGGCGTCCTACTCTCCCACAGGGTCCCCCCTGCAGTACCATCGGCGCTGTAAGGCTTAGCTTCCGGGTTCGGAATGTAACC